>CAVIKO010000160.1:0-11443 GCA_963643035.1 bacterium | reverse complement strand
GGGCGAAGCATATACTTCGCCTTTTTTATACTTTTTAATCATAATTATTATAAAAAAGCGTCGTAACAATCAATTATAAAAACGGTCATATGAGCGATGGCCGAAAGGAGATCATATGGAATTGGACAGCAATAAACTACTTTACAAATCGAGTGAGGTCGCGAAGATGTTCGGAATCACGACCGCCACTCTCAAGAAATGGGTCAAGACCGGAAAGATTGATTGCATCACTCAGAACACGCACCGCTATTTCACCAAAGAGCAGATTCAAGAATACATCGACAGAAACACGACGTTCTTGAACGAGGATAAAATCTGATGCCCGCCTCCAAAGCGAATGCCGGGAAAACGCTGATCGTCGTCGAATCCCCAAACAAGGTTCGCACGCTGCAGTCGTTTCTTCCAGACAATTACATCATAATGGCCAGCGTAGGCCATGTGACGAAAATCCAGGATTCCGGAAAATACAACATGGGAATCGACGTCGACAATGGATTCGCTCCGGATTACGTCATTGATTCCGGCAAGAAAGACATCGTGAAGCAATTGAAGGCGGCCGCGAAGACCGCCGATAAAGTCATACTGGCATCCGACCCAGACAATGAGGGCGAGGCGATTGCGTATCATCTCAGGGACACGCTCAAGCTCAAAGATGACCAATATGAGCGCGTCACATTTCATGAGATAACCAAAAACGCGGTCACCGAAGCGCTGAAGCATCCGAGGAAAATCGACGACAGCAAAGCGCAAGCGGCGATATCCCGCGCGATTCTCGATAAGATAATCGGATATCGCGTATCGCCGATCGTCATGACGAAGGTCTCCGCCAGATCGGCGGGGCGCGTCCAATCGGCGGCTCTTAAGATTCTCGCGATGCGCGAAGACGAAATCGCGGCTTTTGTCCCAAAGAAATACTATGAGCTGTATCTGCCGTTCAACGTGAATGGCATCGATTACGAGGCGCAGTACAAAGGCACGGACAGAAAGAAGATGACGACGATTCCGGATGAGCCGACGGCGAAGTCGATTGTGTCCGAATGCGATGGCGGCGAATATGTGCTGAAGAGCATAGAAAGCAAAGACAGAACGGTCGCGGCCAAACCGCCATTCACGACAAGCACCTTCCAGCAGGAAGTTTCCGGCAAACTCGGATATTCCCCAAAACGCGCCATGGAATGCGCGCAGAAGCTGTTCGAAGGCATTGACATTGGAGGGTCGCACGTCGCGCTGATCACATATCTGAGAACCGACTCGACCGATATGAACAGCGAGTTCGCCGATTCTTTGGCGGAATTCGTCAAGACCGAGTATGGTGAGGAATATTACAGCAAACCGAAGACGGCGAAGAAAGGCAAGAACGTCCAGGATGGGCATGAATGCCTTCGCGTCATCGACCTCGGCATGACCCCGGCTAAGCTCAAAACGCATATCATGGACAGCCAGCTGATCAAGGTATATGAGATCATATATGCCAGAACAGTTGCGTCATCTATGAAAGACTGCATAATGAGCGACACCGAGTATTCGATTTACAACGGGAAGCATAAATTCGCATACTCAACGCATAAGATAAAATTCGATGGATTCAAGAAAGCGTATCCTTATAAAGAGGATGATGATGAGGCCGCGAAATATCCTGACCTTCCGTTGAATTCCAAGATCAACGCCGGCAAGCTCAGGCTGGCCGAGAAAACGACATCCGCCCCAGGCAGATACACCGAGACATCGCTCGTCAAGAAAATGGATGAGCTTGGAATCGGCCGCCCATCGACGACCGCGAACACAATCGCCGTTCTCGAGGACCCGGCCAGAGGATACACCGAAAAAGAAGGCAAGACGCTCAAAGTCACCGACAAAGGAATGCGCCTGTCGAAATTCCTCGACTCGGCGTTCGGCGACATCATAAATCTCACATACACATCCGAGATGGAAAGCGGGCTTGACATGATATCCGAAGGCAAAATCGACAGAGTCAGCTTCCTGACCGAATTCTATGGTAAGCTTCAGGCGGATATCACCAACGCCAGAACGATGGAATCAGTCAAGCCGAAAGCCGAGCCGGTTGGCAGAGCCTGTCCCAAATGCGGGAAAGAGCTCGTTTACCGCGTCGGCAGATACGGCAAGTTCATCGCATGCTCTGGGTATAATGGCAAATCGACCGGGTGCTCATACACCGAAAGGGTTCAGGACCCGAATCAGCCATCCGCGCCTGCGAAGCCAGCCCCCATCAAAACGGGCGTCATGTGTCCACAGTGCGGCAAAGAGATAGTCATCAGAACGAGCTCGGCCGGAAAACGGTTTTACGCATGCTCAGGATTCCCGAAGCATAAGAAAATATTCACCGAGGAAGAGTTCAAGAAACTCGCCGGCAACCAAGCAATCGATGAAAATTCCACAGACAGGGATTAACACCCTGTCTGTTTTTGGAGGCACATAAATGGATATTGAGAGATTCTCAAGAAAAGATTACAAATACATCGTCTATGACAATGACCTCGCCGACCTTAGGAAAGAGCTGCTTGGAAATGCGATGACCCGGCAGATGCATGACACGGACCTCGTTCTGACGATATATTTCGACACAGACGATTTCGCCTTGATCAGAAAATGCATAGACGACCCGAAAAACAAAGAAAAGATACGGTTCCGCTCATATGGTATATTGGACGATGGCGCATGCGGCAAGCTGGAGATAAAACGCAAAACGCGCGGCGTGGTTGATAAGCGGCGCATCGGCATCACGGAAGAGGGCGCTTTTGCGGCGATTTCCGGAGAGAGCATCATAGATGGCGACTTCGGGGATATGCTTAAAGACATCGTGCGCGGGTATCCTGGGCTGAAACCGAAAGCGCTTATATCATATCGCCGCGAGTCATATTCATCATCGGAGCCAGGCTCAGACCTGCGGGTGACCATCGACAGCGATGTCAGGTACGCGTTCGGCGACGGCATATCGCTGCACAATCCTCCATCTGGAACGCATCTGCTGAGCCCGAAAAAACATATCGTTGAGATAAAGACGGCATCGGATGAGCCCGGATGGCTCGCCGAATTCTTCAAAAGCCGCTCGATAAAGCAATGTGGATACAGCAAATACGCCAAAGCATGTCGAAAAACGGTTCTCAACAATCGATTATCATAACGGAGGCAGCCTCATGAGCAAAAAAACAGAGATAGATTCTATATTGGCTGAGCTTGCCAAAGACATAAGAAAGAACGGCTCATCGACTATCAGCAATGCCGATGTCCAGATCATAAACAAACGCAAAGTCGAGGAATACGACAATCGGCTTGAGTCCGACATCGCCGAATCCAAAGAAGCCGGCTTATCGGACGATTATGCCGAAATCATCGTCGAATCGGTTTTCAGCATGTCCAAAAAGCATATCGGCGCGCTGATTATTTTTCCGAAGGTCCTCCCGATCGGGCTCATGACCAGCAAAGGAACGCAGATAAAAGCGCCGGTCACCGCCAGTCTTCTGGAAGACATATTCTTCCCCGGTACAAAGCTTCATGATGGGGCCGCGATAATAAGACGCGGCATCATCGACAGAGCTGCGGTGTTCGTCAATGCGATATGTGGGGATGACGTTGGGTTCAAATGCGGGGCAAGGCACCGCGCAGCCATGGGCATAACGAAGATGACCGATGCCACTGCGCTTATCGTATCCGAGGAAACCGGCAAAGTCGAGATATCGCAGCGCGGCAAGCTCGAAGAGGTTCCCGATGCGGCCAGCTTATTCGATATTTTGAATAAAATCAAATAATCAGCATAACAATACATTGAATAGACCTACGAAAACATGGACCAACTATTTTGTTGGTCCTTTTTTTTTGTTTTGTCTTTCGCTGGAGTTATGGAGGCATTTATGAAAACATCAAGCAAACTCTCAATCATCTCATCCGTCGCCGCGCTTGCGATCGTCGGCACCGGCTTCGCCGCATGGCAATTCTCTGACAGCGCATCATCCGCAGCCGATGGAAATGTCGCGATCACCGACAAGACCGAAGCCGGCACGCTCACCGTCAATCCCGCGTCGTTCGTCCTCACCCTCGACCAGAACTTCCTCAAATGGCAGTCCGCGGCCAATGATGCTGACGACACATCCGACATCACGACCGTCGAGCTCACATACAAGGGCTCCGAGAACAACAACGTCAAAGAAGAGATCGATTTCAGCTGCGATATCGACAATGGCCTAGCGGCATATGTCACCATCGGAGATGGCAGCTTCGCCAATGACGTCATGGAATACGTCGGAACCGAAATCGTCAACACATATACTCTTCCCGAAATCTCATGGGTCGATGGGCAGAAGCCTGAAACCCAAAAGGAATATGACGATATGAAGACCGCCCTCGACGGCAAAAAAGTCACCTTCACTTTCGAAGCCGCGGTCAAGGAGTAATCAATGATTTGGGTGACGATAGCTGTCGTCGCCATTCTTACCGCGCTGATATTCGCGCTGACCGTTTTAGCATACCATTCCGTATATGCATCGGCCAAAAAGGAGATGGCGCGCAGCGAATACAAAACCAATCATGAGCGGAAAAAAGCCGGGAAAATCGCCGCGAACGCGATAAGTTGGACGATATGCGCCGCGCTGATGGCGCTTGCCGCGGTTTCTATCGCATATCGCGCGACAGGCAATGAGCTCGACATAGGCGGAAAGACATCGCTCGTCATCGCATCGGGCTCAATGAGCCGATTCTACGATGATGAGTACGCCGCCATCATGACATCGAAAAAAGAGACGGCCGCGAACGACCATTTCACGGTCGGGGACATTCTGACATTCAGCAGGCTGCCCGAAGATGAGGAGCTGATTCCCTACGATGTGTATGGGTATCGCTCGCAGGGGAAAATAATCACGCATCGATATGTCCCTGAGCTGAACATGAATGGGAAGCTGGCATTCCGCGGCGACAACACGCCGGGCCGCGACTCGCTCGTTCAGCGCTCGGCGGTGATATACCACTGGGATGGCGGGAAAGTCGTTTACGCCGGCAATCTCGTTCTGTTCGCGCAGAGCTGGTTCGGACTGTACTCGTGCATAGGCGTGGCATGCGTCATCGCCATAACCGAGATATACGCCGCGATGCTCAGAAAAGCCGAACGCGAATACGAGAGGCGCATTGCCGACGAGGAAGCGAAGAAAGCCAGATCGGCGAAGATATACTCCGACTACATCGCGGCTCAGAAAAAGCACGAGCCGGTCGATGTTGATGATGCGGAGCCAGACCTCGCCCCCGGAAGAATCGACCCCAAGAACGGCCGAAAGATAAAAAGGATGTTCACGACATCATATGGCAAGCAAGTCATAATATATGAGAAGGAGCCCGCGGATGACGAAGAATAGCATATTATTGTCGTCTTTGATTGGGCTGGCCGCGTGCGCATCCGGATTCGGCATCGGCATGGCGTCATGGGAATTCTCAGCGCAGTCGACGAACACGCTCGCAAATGCGGCGAACATAACCGACTGGGATTTCTCAAGCGTCATCATCGAAGGGGATTGGACGTATAATGTCGACGTCTCAGATGGCAAAGCCAAAATCGTCAGATACAACGGCTCCGACGCGAATGTCGACATTCCTGAGACGCTGACGATCGATGGCGTCGAATACCCGGTCACAGTCATAACATCAACCGCGTTCGTCGGCAACACTTCGATCGAATCGGTCGATATGCCGGCCACCATCACCGAGATCCAGGGCAACCCATTCGCGGGGTGCTCGAATCTCAGCAAAGTCACGATAGCTGGGTATACCGGCTCAAATGGCTGGCTGCATTGGGATTCCGATATGTCGGTCAGCGTCAACTCAAACGGAAGCGAGGTATATTGCGAATACTATTCATACACCGGGGGGACCGCCATCGATTCGGATGGCTGGCGCTCGGTTCTGGTGTCGCATCTGCCGAGCTCTTCGGCATCGCTGACCGTGAGCAATGGCAAGTCCGGGACGAATGAGTCAGGGTACTCGATCCTCGTCAGCAAATGCTATGCCCACTCGACCTCATTGACCGATTTCTACATAAAATCATGCTCATACAAGACGATAGTCATCGAGAGCGACGCGTTCTACGAATGCGGCGGAAACGCGACGATACATTGCCCGGCCATATGGGGCTCTGACGATGCGACCGAGCAGATGAAAGCCAACGTCGCCGAGCTTGAGGCCGAAATCGCCAAAGGATACATCAAGGCAATAGCGTTCGATCAATCATCGACGTATTAAGAAACGAAGCGCTGAGCTTCGTTTCTTTTAATTCGCGTCAATCGATTTCCTCGTCTTGGCGAGTATCAGATTCACTATATTATATATGACGCCGTAGATCGGTATGCCGATCGACCCGAAGACCCCGATATACGCGAGATCGCTCAAAGCCAGAGTCCCGGCCTTGGTGACCGCCTGCGCGTTCGCCATCGATTGCATGCTGACGACCCAATAGTTATCGGCTGTCAGGCCGCTGAATATGAACCACAGAATGCTGTATTTCTGGTCGATCGCGCCGAGCCCGTATTTCATTATGTTGACCCTGCTGCCCTCGACGAATATCTGCGGGGTCAGGAATATCAGTATCAGGCAGATCAGCATGACCGCGGAATACGTGAAGGTCCTGTGCTTGTTGAATGGCGAGCATTGTTTGTAGAATATCGCGAAAGACGCGAGCGCGTATGCTATCGTGGCCAGGTTCTGAAGATGTATCAGATCCCCGCCGGTGTCTGAGAAATCATATCCCAAAGCCGCGCCGTATATGTCGACGGCGATGACCGACAGTATCAGATACACGCTGGCCGGGATGGCCTTTGACATGATGTTGGTCATGAATTCGCCTTCGTATTTCGAGCTGTTGTTCTCGAGCGCGAGCATGAAGCCGCCGGCGGCCGAGATGAATTCGGCGATCCAGAACAGCTGGTGGCACATCAGCAGCCAGTCGGGCTTGGACATCAGAAGGACCTGATACCCGAGCGTGAACATGTTCTTCGCCAGGAAGAACACCGCCGATCTGGTGATGCCGTTGAGAACCCTGCGGCCCTCGCCTATGACATTCGTCATTTTGCCGAAATCGTTGTCGGTCAGAACCAGGTCTGCCAATTGCTTGGCCGCGTCGGTCGCGTATCCGAACGATATCCCGATGTCGGCCTGCTTGAGGCCCAGGACATCGTTGATGCCATCGCCGCAGAACGCGACCGTTCGATTGCGCTTCTGCAGAGCCTCGACTATCAGCCTCTTCTGCTCCGGAGTGACGCGGGAGAATATAGTATATTGCTCGGCGAGCTCGATGATCTTGTCGTCAGGCACGCCTTCCAATGATATCGCTTTGTCGTAATTGAGTATCCCGGCTCGCTTAGCCAGCGCGGAGACTGTGATCGGCGAGTCCCCGGATATGACTTTGACCGCGACGTTGTTCTCATTGAAATATCTGATTGTGCCGAATATGCTTTCGCGGATCTCATCGCTGATGACGATCAGCGCGATCGGCTCTATGCCTTTGGGGGTCTTCAGCCCGAATCCCACGACGCGGAACCCATCTTCAGCGTACTCGTTCGCTTTCGCGATGGCCGCCGGGCGTCCCTTGAACAGATACTCCGGAGCCCCCATCGCGTATGTATCTATCTTGCCGCGGCTGTCGCTGAGCGTGACCTCGGTGCGTTTGACCGAAGAATCGAATGGCTTGAACTCGACCGTGGAATATTCGCGGCTGTCCTGGAAATACGCGTTGAGCGCCTTCGCGGTTGCGTTGTCTTCGGGAAGAGCGTGGCAATACGCGCCGATCAGCGATTTCATCTCGGCGCAATCCGCCTTTTTCGCCAGCGCATCGATTTTCTCGACGCGGAGCTCCCCGGTTGAGAGAGTCCCGGTTTTGTCGAAGCATATCGTATCGACCCTCGACAATGTCTCGATGCTGTACATCTCCTTGACGATCACCCCGACTTTGCTGAGTCTGAACGCCGATGCGGCGAGGGTGACGGATGACAGAAGCAGCAGCCCTATCGGGATGACCCCGGCGATGACCGAGCCCATCTTCTCGAGAAGGATGCTGAATGCTTTGGCCCTCGTTATCAGCTCCGGGTCGGTGAGCGAATCCCAATTGCTCGTGAGCTGGCCGATCAGCGTCATCATCGTGACCGGTATCAATATGATCGCCAGTATGCGGATGAGCTTCAGCAATGAGCTGAGCATTTTGGATTTCTTCGCCTTTATGCCAGTTATGGATCTCTTGATCTTCGACGCTGTCGTGTCATCCCCGATTTTGTCGGCTCTGACGTATATCTCCCCGGATACGACTATCGTCCCGGAATGGACCTCGTCTCCTATTCTCTTGTCTATGTTGTTCGATTCCCCGGTCAGCATCGATTCGTTGACCGAGCAGAAGCCTTTGACGACCGGGCCGTCGATGGAGATCATGCTCCCGGCCTTGAACACGACTATGTCGTCGAGCGTTATGCCGTCGAATGGGATCTCGGATTGAGCGCCGTTTCTGACGACTTCGCAGACCTGCTTCGTGACGAGCTTAAGCCTGTCGGTGGCCATCTTCGCCCGGCATTCCTGAAACACGCCTATTATTATGTTGACGAACACCCCCATCAGGAATCCGATGGACGTGATCGAGAAATAATTGTTGCCGAGGCTGGATTCGTCGAGCCCGTTCGCCGACTCGTATATCATGAACGCTATATACGCGATCGCGACCCCGTACAGAATGCAAGCGAAGATCGAGAAGAAATTCGTCAGGAATATCTGGCCATATGATTTACCGGCCTTCTCGGTGCCGACATTCCTGATCCCGGCCTCGGAACGCGATGCCAGCTCAGCATCGGTCAGGCCGACATCCGACTCCGGCGAATATCTCGGCACGGCGCCGAGCGCTTTCTTGTTTTTCATTATGCCGTCTCCTTGTCATAAAGATAATGGATTGTTGATGAACGCATTTGACGTTTATTTATGGGTTTTTCAAATGGGCCGCGATTGGCGGACTGTTTTTTTTTTTTGATGCAACAATCAATTATCTAACTATATATATAAATAGCATGGCCATATTCGTGGTTATGATAATAGGGGGTAGCAGCATGACCGATAACGAAATGCCTCAGAGCTTTGAGGAAAACATGATGCCGAAGCAATGCGCCGCGGATGCGCATGACATCATCATGACCGCGGCAATGCTTCTCGCGGATATCAACGCTGACGCGAAAAACGACGATTATCATATATTGATGGAAATGGTCGATAGGCGCAATGAGCCATATATCGGCGTAATGCTGGAGTACATCATCGCGTTGGCCGATGCGTTTAGCGAAGATGCCGCGCTGAATGAGGGAACCGGATGCGACCGAATATTGCTGGAAAGCAATGTGCTGGAGGCGTTTGACAATATCAAGCGGCTTGGCAGCGCGATTCCGCATCCGTTTAGGCGCGGCGCGCAAATCAATAACATGGTAGTGGACGATCGTGAATACACCAAAGCGATAAATCCCAACGACAAAAAAGACCAGAACTACTATGATAATCGAATTGATGCTACAGCCAAAAACAGCGTCAGTATCAAACCGTCGATTGCGCGCGCATATCATGATTTGAAGTGGAAGCAATCTCAAGCAACTCCGAACAATAACGAGATACAACAAACGAAAACATCAATTGACAAATTGCAACGCGACGAGTATAAACAGGCGGCCGAATTGGCAAAAAGAAAGAAGTTGTCAGATGCGGTCAAAGATTATCGGCAAAGGCATGCCAGCGATGAAAGCATAGAGCGGGCCGTCAAGAAAGATTATAACAACAATACCCCCGAACATATAGCTGCTGTTAAAAAGAAGATAGCCGAACGAGACAGCCTGATCAAGAAAAAGGAAGAGGTCGACTCATATAAAGCAGGCCAAAAGGATTTCAAAGATACTAAAAAGCAAATATCCAGAAATTATCTTCACGATGTGTTCGCATCGGATGGTGAGTTGAGGAATAGAATGCGTGAAACCAGAGCAGACGTGACAGACGCGCTCAACGACGCCAAGCTGAAGTATTTGAATGCCGGGCCCGGAGAGAAGTACAAACTCAAAAATGAGTATGATAATCTGAAGCGCAAAACGTCGCCGCTGCGTGGATTCCGCCTTATTGGCACGGCAATCAACACTGCCCGCGAGTTTAGAAAACAGGCCGATGACAAAACCAAAAACCTGGCGCTTGTGCGGAGATACGATAATGCCGGCAACAAAACATATTCCGTCGCGGACAGACGCGATGTTAAGGACACGATCCTAGGCAACAAAACAGTCGATGCAGCTGAGAGGTACCAGGCGCCAAAAGTTAAAGACGATGTTAAATACACATATGGCGATGGCACAGTTAAGAGTCTGAATCATATGAACATATCATCATCTGATGGGCTGAATGCGGGCAACGTAGATGGCAAACATAGCACATACACTGAAGGATATTCGCCATTCATCATCGATGGCGACAACGCGCCGATGCCCGGCCAATTCCTTAGCTTGGACGGCTCTGCCGCGATATTCGAAGGAAACGATGATTTTATACTGTCCGAGCTTCTTAGCTTGAATGGATTTGAAGTTAATGAAAGTAATATCAACGTTCTTGGCAAAGCCATAGACAGTGGCTCAGCGAAGATAATACTGTGAGCCGAAGCAACAATTTATTATCATTAAGCAAACTAAATGGAGGTAATGATATATGACCGACTACGAGTTATACCACCTGCTGGAGGTGAACGGCTTCGAAACCACCAAAGGTAACCTGAATATTCTCAAGGAAGGGCTTGCCAACGGCAGCCTGGTGTTAAATGAGGACGACCAAACCGACAGAAATAACAAATTCTCGGCAGAAGCCGAATATGTCGCAAAAGACGATGCTGTAAATGGCCGCGGCCGCAAAATAGCAAAAACCATTGCCAGAACCGCACTTGGCGCGGCAATTGGTGGTGCCGCTGGGTTGGGAGCTGGCGCTGGTATCGGTAAAGCCGCTGCGGATAATGCTACTGAAGCGATCGACGATCAGATTGGCGAAATAGAACAGCAGATGAAGGGTTTTAAAAATGCTGGTGGAAATACAGAAGATCAGGCATACAAAGACCTGCAATCTCAGCTAGACACATTGAAAGAAAAAAAACAGACCAGCGAAACAACCGGAGACGCTCATACCAGATTAACAACAGGAATGAAGTATGGCACCGCCACTGGTGCTGTCGTCGGCGCCGCAGCTGCTAAAGGAATCGGAAAAGCCAGAGATAAACGCGACCCGAAAAACAAATACAGAACATACAACGATTGGAAAAAAACCCAGAAGGAAAATGATCTGACGCTAACGGAATGCGCGCGCCTGCTTGAAGCAAACGGATTCGAGCCGTCATATGAGAATATTGATATTCTGATGGAAAACGGAGTGCTTGTTCTGTTCTCTGACAATATCATATTGACCG
>CAVIKO010000159.1:0-14199 GCA_963643035.1 bacterium | reverse complement strand
ATATAATAATATAATCAATAAAAGAATAAAATCAATCAATAACCATCAACAATGGATTATATCCTGGAGGATAAAAGAACTATGAAGAGATTTACCAAATTCGCGGCGGCATTGCTTGGCGTCGCAGCGCTGTCAGGATGCGCGGTCGGAGCGTCATCCGAATACAAGCTCAGCGTCAAAAACGAAACCACAATCAAAGACGACAAATACGTCGCGGATTGCTGCATCATCAAAAAGCGCGGGAATGAGACATTGAAAGACGCGATCAAAGACACGATGTCATTCTCACCCACAGGCGCTCGCATCGTTTTGGAATATTGTGAAAACTGTGCAGTCGATCATGATGATGATGGGAAGCCGGAGTATAAGGTCACGCTTCCCGGCAAACTGTCTCAGTATGACCTCGAGATCGTGAAAGACGAGGAAACCGAGTCCGCCGAAACCGAATCCTACAGCTTCAAAGATGAGGATTTGCTCAAAGAAGCGGGAATCTATCTTGATGCCGAATTCGATTCATATACCGTCGGCGAGCATTCATATCCGTCTGAATTCTTCTTCGACTTCAGCCAGTATATGACGGATGACCTCACCAAAGTGACATTGCAGCTTGGCCGCTACAACGGTTTCGTCAAGAGCTCCGATCTGTCTTGGTCTTTCGAAACCGAGCACGAATGCCCGGTCGTCGAATCAACTGAGGAATCGAAAGATCAGGAAATCGAATCCGAAGAGAAATCCGAGGAAGTCGAAAGCGAGTCTGAGGAAACGGAATCCGTTTCCGAGCCGATTGAGGAATCATCTGAGCCAGAGACAGTCGAATCAATCGAAACATCCGTCGATGAAAGCGTCGATGAATCGGTTGAAGAGAAGCCAGAAGAATCCGAGGAAGGCGAAGTCGACCCCGTTCCCGATCCAGACGCCGGCAGCGAAGAGGTCATGCCCGCCTAATCATAACAATCAATCAAAAGAACAAGTTCAAAACTTGTTCTTTTTTTGTCTGCTTATCTTCTGAACGCGAGTTTCATTTTGCCAAACATGCCTTTGATGTCGCGTGTGGCAGATGCTGGCACGGCCGCTAGGTTCTTGAGGACCGCGCGAGTGTCGTTTAGTTCGGAGATGTACAGAGCGAGGGTGTTCAATCTGAGCTGAACGGTCTCGGTCATGAATCTGGAGCCATCGAATAGCTCGTTGATTCTCTTTTGGATGACGGTCGTGTATGTCATTCCGCTGACGGAAGCCAAAGCGGTTCTGCGCCTATTCAGCTCATTCGTCAGCTTCTCATAAGACTTCTTCATCTTCTGGAGTTTCTTCTCCATCGCGGATGCCTCTTTCAGACGAACGTTTATCACGTCGAGCAATTCGATCATTATCTCATATGTCGATGCGCTGAGATACGCGAACTGAACGCCCATCTGCGATGCGCCAAGCATATTCTTCTGCATGATGATCTGCGCGATTGTGTTGATTTGCTTATTGGTGACGACATACGCCTGCTTGAGCTGGTCGGTGTTGATTCTGGTTCTGAGCAGGTTATCCCTGAGCTTCGCCGCGGAAATGGCATCGCTGCCGAATTTCACCGAGCCGCCGATTTCCAATGCGGTGTCGTGGCTGGGGTTCCAGACGGCATCCATCGTTCTGTGGAATAGGTCGAGCATGATCTCGAGGTCATCGACGGAGAACAGCTTCTCGTCATTTGAGCCGAACGCGTTGTCGAACAGCTGGAAGAAATGGTCGAGCGATTGTCTGAGCGCGAGCAGGTCTTTGCTGGTGTCAAGGCGGAGGCAATGAACGGTGCGGTCCGAAGAATCGCCACGGTCATCGACTGATTCGTCGAGAGTGTCGCATTCCGGAAGGATGTTGCCGATTCCCTCCAAAAGGCTGATATCGGATGAATCGATGTCGAAGATCTGCATGGCGCCTGTCTTTTTCGGGTCAATGCCGAGTGAGCCTGGCTTGTTCTGCAGTATGTCGTCGAATGTGCGGCGCTTTGAGTATGCCTCGTCACCGTTGACGATGTACTTAGTCTCGATTTTCTTGGCCTTCTTCATCTGAAGCTTGAGGTCCTCTTCCTTGAATTTGGAATCGCTGACCTTCAGGCCGAGCATCGACCTGACGATGTTGCTGAACTTATCGATGAAGTTGAGGATGTTGTTTTTGATCCATTTGACGATCTGCGTTATGAAGAATATGATGTTGCTGGGGAACGACATATCCTTGATCGTCGTGTATTCGATGGCGCCGGTCAGCGGCTTCGGGGATGACATGTGCATCCCGCCTGTCCTGAAGTCATCGTATCCGAGCCCATCCAGCGCGGCGCTTGCCTTGGCGGCCGCCCTATCGTTGATTTTCTTGTCCATGGCGTCGAATGTTTTGAACAGCTGGCTCAGCGACGATGAATCATCATCGTTTCTGTCGTTTTTCGTTGAGCCGCCGCCGTTGCCGTTGCCGCCGGAACCGGAGCCGTCGCCTTTTCTGTTATCGGCGACCAAAACCTCGGCCAGGATATCCCAAGCTTCGGCCATCTGCTGAGTGTCTTCAGTCAGAGCGATGAGGTCGGCGATATCCTCTTTGACCTGCTCTTCGAGCATTTCGGCGTAGAGTATATCGAATGCTTCGTCTAATGTGAATTTTTCCATCGTTCAGTCCTCCTCTGCAATACGTTCAAAGAGTCTCGCGCAGTCTTCGGACATAAACTCTTTATAATTCATCGCGACTTTCGCGATATCAGCCATTTCGGTCAGCCCGGTCTCATCGGTTATTATCCCGCAGATATGGCTGGCCTCTTTCTTAAGGCAATCGTCATCAATGCCGAGATGCTTTTTGGCTGCGGCATCCGCTTTTTCGGATGTCAGCCCGTCCACTGACTCATCAGGCTCTTCGGCGGTTGCGGCCGGCTCGGCTAAAACAGATGCGTCGTCTTCGCCGGAAACGCCGTCTTTGAAGCCACATTCTTTGGCAGCTTTCTCAAGCGGGCTGTTCGGCTCGGTGGCGGATTCGTTTTCGATGTCCTCGCCGAGTCTGTCCTCGTTCATCTGGTCGACGGCTTCGCCCGTGGGCTTCACCTCAACGCCGGATTTGACGACTTTTCGGAGGTCCCTTTTCTCAGCGTCAGACGCTTTGACGTCCGGGCACGCGATGCCTGAGCAGCTGCTTTCGAGCATGTTCTTGCGGATGCTCTTGAGGAGGTAATCCTCTTTGGCGACTTTCTTCATGCAATCGGCGCCTTCTAGCATGACGTATGCGCCGTGATCTTCTTTCAGAACATCTTTCGGATCATAGCGATATGCTTCGGATATGACGTTGAATTTATTGCCATATCCGGCGAAGTAGTCTTTTATGGGCTTCTCTTTCTTGGGAGCGCCGAGCTCGAATATCATGCCGTTCTCATACAATGAGCAGCTTTCGTTGAGCGCCATCGATTCGGTGGCGTATTCGCCGACTTTGAACATCGATTCTTTGGTGTCGCTGGCGAAGGTGTTGACCTTGTCCATATACGCGACGTTGTGGCTAGGAAGCCAAACCCAGTCGTATGTCAGGATCATCAGAGGCGATTTGACGACGAGCGCATCCCTGACGGAATCGCGCGCGACCTGTCCCTGTCCTCTCATGGAGAAGCTGAGCTGGCAGCCTTCTTTGATGAGGCCGGCCATGTCGCGGCCGCATGCTGTGTCAAGGGTCTTGCATTTGCCTTTCAGCAGATTCCCTTCCCACCAGAAGCTCTCGATCATGAACGCGGCATTGCGCATGTCGACGTTGGTCTGCCTGGCGAGGTCCTGGGAATATGGATGGCCACATTCCCCAAACAGGGTATGCGTCCGAAGCTTCTCTTGGATGACCGGGTTCTTGATCCCGTCCATGATTACCTGCTTCGGGTATATCCTGCCGTTTCTGTTCTTGACGTCGGCCTCTTGAAGCGTGGCGGTGAACTCGACCACGTTCCCGTTTGACACGACAGAGCCTATCGGGGATTCGACGGCTGACTCATAGATAATATAATTCATAATAAACAGGCCTCCATTGATTGGGTGTCTTAGATAATTTATTGTTGTTTCGCGATGTTTTCTGACGGCCGAAAGCGCGCAAGCCATCGGCGAACAATCAATTATCGAGAACCATCGGAGGATTTTGCATGAGACTTATCAAGAAAAAAGATTGGCTCTTAGAGGATGAGCTGCCCGCAGAAGCCCCTGCCGAAGACGAATACGTCGATCCGAACGCGGCCCCCGATGCGGAGCAGACCTCCCCGGAAGGCGAGCTGATGGTCGACGACAATGGGAATGTCATCGACCCGAATGACCCCGCGGCCCCGCTGCCAGACGGCATGGACCCCGCGGAAATGCCGGAAGAGCCCGCGCCCGAGCTCACCGGGAAATTCGGGAACCTGAAATTATACGACCTCATGACCGGCCTCGCGAAATACGTCGACATATACATCGATGCGTACAACGACATCGAGACCGACCAGCTGAGCTCGATTCAGCTCTCGGCGATATCGAAGTCTTACCGCGATGTGCTGAAGCTCAAAGAGGATCTGAAGTTCTATATGATGAACGACTTCGCGACGGAGATATACAAAAAGAATCTGTACACATATCTGATGTTCAACAAGCGCTTCTCGGAGATAATCGAGAGATTCAGGCACACGTTGCATCTGAACGCGAATGAGCTGATCAAGGACGCGTCGTCGGCAAACGGCAAAGAGCGGCATATGCTGATTGAGCCGGGCGCCACGCAGAAACATTGACAAAAAAAACAACGGTTTGCCGCCGTTGTTTTTGCGTTTTTCATTGATTGATAAATCGTAATTTATACTTATTTCCGCTTTTTGTCGATTTAATGTATAAATACTTCGCAATTTTTCTCAAAAAACGGAAGAGTTTTCATTTTTTGCAAATAACAATCGATTATACTAAGCATTATGGAGGCTTATTACCAATGGAAAGAAATTTCAACGAATGCTTGAATGAGACATATGGTCTCTTTAAGTCACAAGGCGTTTCGATCATCGGCAACGGCTACACCGAAATCATGTCCAATCCGGCTCTTTTCGAAAGCTATGTCACCAGTTTGACCGATGGCGCATCCGCAGACACCGCAACCGCGGTCAGCCAGATCATGGCCAACACCAACTCAACCCTTCTCACCGAGTCCAGCGTTACCGGCATCGCCCCTATCGCTTCTCTCTCCGGACCCATCATCAGAAAACTCTGGCCGTCCTTCTGCATGAAGAACGCCGTCAAGACCGAAGTCGCGAAGACCCCCGCTTTCGCGGTCATGTACACCCGTCCTTATTATGAAGACGAAGACGGAAAGCATTACATCCTCACCCGCGGCGGCGACGGAGACCTCACCGGCGAATTCGGCGTGGATGCTTTGGGCGGCAAAGGCCTGAACGGCAGCTACAAAGAGCTCACATTCACCGTCGCCAACGGCGTCGGCACACTCAAAGACACCGACTATGACGCTTGGCTCGAATCCAAGACCGGCTCCCTCGTCAAGAAGCAGCCCATCGACGCAGACCTCACCCTCGTCAAGTATAAGACTGCCGACGGAGAAGTTCGCGTTGGCAAGAAGCTCGGCGTCGAAAACGTCATCGTCGCTGACATCGCCGAAGGCACGATCATCGTCCGCGCTGACCTTTATAACGGCAAACTCACAGTTTTGGTTGCCGGCGAGAAGGCCGCAGACGTCACAGAAGTCGTCGTCCGCGTTCACCGTTCTTCCGAATACAACGAATTCTCCAAATCCTGGGGATTCGATATCGAGCGTGAAGACATCCGCATCGGCACCGGCGAGCACTTCAACTCACCTCTTCCGATCGAGGCTCTCCAGGATATGGGCGCTCTCTATCAAATCGATGGAACCAAAGAAGCCGTTGATCTCATGACCAATGCTATGGCCTATGAAGTCGACTCCAAGATCCTCGCGTTCCTCAGAGAGTCCTTCCTCAACCAGCCTGGCAACGTCTTCAATGGCGCTTATTCCAAATATCCCGAAGCATCTCAGTATCTTGCTGTCTTCAACGTCAAGCCCTCTGCCGGATTCGCCGGTGGACCCAAAGCCTGGCGCGAAGAGCTCAAGCCGGTCATCGACCACCTTGCAGCCCGCATCAAGAACCAGACCCACCTCGGCGCAGGCGTCTTCGTCATCGTCGGCAACCCCCTCGACGTCCAGCTCATCACCAATGTTGATTGGACCTTCCGCGGCGGCCAGCAGACAGTTGATGGCGTCGCTGTCAACTACAGCCTCGGCACCTACTATGGATCCGCTTATGCTTATCGCATCGTCTCTTCCGAGATCGTCAAACAAGGCACGCTCTTCATTGACTTCCTCCCTGAGAACGACAATCAACGCACCTATCAGTATTGGGCATATACGTTCAATAGTGAGCTTGGGTATCGTGACCCGAACCATTCCATGGTTCCTTCCGTCATGCTCGCGAAGCGCGACGCTTTGAAGTCCTTCATGCCCGCCATCGCAGCTGTCAAGATCATCGGCAACGATGCCGGCACCGCATATGATCCTTTCCGTGATTATATCCCGACTCAGGCATATGCCGTTTCCGACACCGAGCGCAACGACAACGTTGACAAAAACGTCAAAGTCGACGACTAATCTGAGCTGACAGATAATCAAGAGAGTCCTTCGGGGCTCTCTTTTTTATATTTAAAATCAATATCAACAATCAATTGAGTCACTGAAAGAGGATATTCATATGCCTAAGAAATTGGAATACGACGAAAACGAGAAAGCCAGACTGGCAGATGATTACGTAAACAATCATATGACCCGTGAGGAGATGATGGCCAAATACGGATTATCCAAGAAGCAGCTTGCCCTCAGATTGTCTATGTATGGCATCAGAAAGCCGGAGGTCAGCATATCCAAAGACGAGCTGTCGCGCGATTACATCGACGCCAACATGACGAGAAAAGCCATCGCCGCGAAATATGAGGTGTCCGATGCCGAGATCAAGAAGCTGCTCAAGGAATATGGAATAAAAAAAGATCCGGCCAAAGTCCAGGACAACGTCAAGACGGCAGTCCAAAGCAAATACGGCGTCGACTATCCGCTTCAGAAAGAATACATACGCGCGAAATCGATCAGCACTATGTTTGACAGATACGGCGTGACGAATTCCAGGCACATACCCGGCGTGAGTGATAAAATCAGAAACACGATGATCGAGCGATATGGCGTTCCGGCGTTCAACAACAGGGAGCAGGCGGCCAAAACGATGATTGAGAGATACGGCGTCGAATCCGCGCTGCAGAACGCCGACATCAAAGAGAAGATGATGGCCACGACGGAAAAGCATTATGGAGCGAAGTGCTATCTGATATCCGATGATTGCATGAATAAGATGAAGTGCAAAACGAAGCATTCAAAGCCGAACGACGATTTCGCTGCAAAACTGGACGCTGCCGGCATCGAATACAGCAGGGAGTTCCGGCTGAGCATCAGGTCATTTGATTTCAAAGTCGGCGACGACCTCATCGAGATCGACCCATTCGCGACCCATAACTCATCATGGAGCTGCTTCGGCAAAGAACATGAACCGCTTTCTCCAGACTATCATCATGACAAGTCGCAGCTGGCCGCAGAGAACGGCTATCGATGCATCCACGTCTTCGATTGGGATGACCAGGACAAAGTCATCGATTTGCTCAAACCGAAGACGCGTTTGGCCGCAAGGAAGCTGAAGCTTCGTGAGATATCATCATCCGCCGCCGGGAAGTTTCTCAGCGCCAATCATCTTCAAGGCTCATGCGCCGGCCAATCGACATGCCTCGCGCTGTTCGACGGCGATGAACTCATCCAGGTCATGACCTTCGGCAAGCCGAGATATAACAGGAATTACGATTTCGAGCTTCTCCGCCTTTGCACCAAAAGCGGATTCGCGGTGATTGGCGGCGCCGAGAGGCTGTTCAGCCATTTCGCGAAAACGCATCCTGGGAAGTCGATTGTCAGCTACTGCGATATGTCGAAGTTCAGCGGCAAGGTTTATGAGCGTCTCGGATTCAGGCTGAAACGCAAAACCAAGTCGTCCAGGCATTGGTACAACCCGGAAACAGGCATGCATATCACCGACAATCTTCTGAAGCAGCGCGGCTTCGACCAGCTGTTCGGAACCGATTTCGGGAAAGGCACGAGCAACGCCGAGCTGATGCTTGCCGCCGGATTCGTTGAGGTGTTCGACGCGGGCCAGGCGACATACGCATATGAAAATGCGGGTGTTTAATATATTATAAACCCGGCCAAGAGAAAGGAGAAGATTATAATGGACGAAAAAAAGCCAACATCTTTCCGAGCGAAATGGATTGGGGATCAAGCCAGGAAACTCAGAAGATATTACACGCAAGAGGAACTGTCGAATGATGAGCTGAAGAAGTTCCTTCTTGCGGAATACGAAAAACGGAAGAAGCCGGTCGGCAGGATGTATAACAACCTGACGAAAGACAACAAGCAGATGGAGCTTGAGTCATTCATCAATGCCTATCTGAACGGAGACAATGTGCTCACCGGCTACAATGTTCTGGTCGGGTCGCAGAATAGCGGCCAGCGGCCAATCAACATTCTGGCGCTTGAGGACATCCTCGATCAGCGAAAGCACTATAAGAAAAAAATGCAAGCCGCCGAAAAGGGAAGCCTTGACTACATCTACAACAAAGTCATGCAGCTGACCTTCAAGGTATTGGCGAACAGCTGGTACGGAATCCAATCGATGGGAACCTCGATGTTCTACAACCCTTGGATTCAGAACAGCATCACAACCACTGGGCAGGACGCGATCTCAGTCGCAATTTATGTCGTTGAATCGATCTTGGCCAATAACGAGCGATTCAAGCATTTCGATGAGATCATGACGTTCATCACCAATGTCGCGAAGGAATCGAAAGCATATTCCTGCCTTGCGCATATCGACAGAATCAAGTCTGCCGAAGAAGTCAAGGCGTATCTTATCGCGCAATCCGATTTCGATATCACCGAGAGAGAAGAGGGAATCCTCAGCAAATATCTCTCGCGATTGAATGAGGACGATGTCAATAAGATATATTATAAGAACCAGCTTCTTGAGATTTTCGGAAACGATTATTACCGAAGCAAACTTGAGCGTTTGGCTTCCGGCGAATTGAATACCGAAGACGCCGAGTGGTTGGAATGCCAAAAGGAAATAGTGACGATTGCATTATACGATTATCTTGTTTGGGACAGGTTCGTCAGAATCTCAAAGCAAACAAGGAAAGCGTCGATAGTAACGGACACTGACTCAACATTCTGTTACTTAGGAAAAACGATCGGCGATATTCAGAAGAACATCGTGCCCGGTCATCCAGATTCGACGATTGTGTTCGTCAATATGATGATCGGCATTCTTTCGGATGCGCTTGACAGAATTCTCAAGGTATTCACGGCGAACTGCAATGTCCCCGAAGAATACCGCCCGATCATGAATCTGAAGAACGAGTTCGTCTACTCCAGAATCATGACGACACGCAACAAAAAGAATTACGCCGGCTGGCTTTACGCTGAGCTTGGCAAGCCGATTCCTGGAAACGATCCGAGCAAGCATCTCGACATCAAAGGCCTCTCTATCAGAAAGACCACGGTCGCGAAATCGCTCAGGGCGAAATTCCAGAACCTTCTGGTCGAGGACATCCTCACCCCGGATAGAATCAGCGTCACGAAAGTCATGAAGGATTACGACGCCATCTCCGATTCGGTTGAGAAATCAATCAGAGCCGGAGACACCGAATTCCTTCTGCCGAAATCTGTCGATACTTTCGACAGTTATAAGAACCCGCTCTCGATTGAGCAGGTCAAAGCCACGATGATCTGGAACGCGGTCAGCCCCAATGAGGCAGTGACCCCTCCGGACAGCGTGAACCTCATCAAAATCGCGGCGAAGGGAAAGAGCTCGAAGGAGATCCTCGATCTCAAAGAGCTTCACCCAGACATCTATGAGAAGCTGAACGCGGTCGTGTTCGAGCCGAAAGACCCGAACATGGACTTGAGCAAGAACGGCTTCACCGCGATATCGATTCCGCTTGACATGGGAAAGACCCCGGAATGGATCCTCCCGCTCATTGATTATGACACCATGGTCAATGCGAACGTCAAGAACGCGAATGTGCTTCTCGAGTCGCTCGGCCTCAAATGCACCGACGACACGAAGCGCAAAGCGAACTACAAATCGAACATAGTCGAATGGCTATGACAAAAGAAAGACCGCAAAACCGCGGTCTTTCTCATTTTTCGTTGGAAAGGAGACATATGCTAAACGAAGAATTATTGGAAAAAACGAAAAGGTTTGCCGTGGAAAAGTTCATGTGGTCATACCCATATGGCGCCGACCCGCGCAAACACAAACACTACACCATCTCCGATTCATGCATCGTGTGGCGATATGGCAAAACGAACATCGCCAAGCTTCTGGTCGAAGGAAAGATTCCAGATGACGACGATTGCAGAATCGGCACTTGCACGGCGAGCGATATCCTGCGCAGAGCATGCGACTCCGGCGAAAAATCAGCCGGAAAGGTCATTTACCTTGCCGATAAATCGAACGGCCATGCTCTGGTCATCTATACCGTGAACAGCAATAACGACGAATACGCCAGGCATGGCACGTTGAATACCGATTTCGAATTCAAAGCAACGACCATCGAGGAGATTGAGAAAGCGGCCAATGCAAGCGATATCGTCAGATTCGTTTTGCATGACAGCCCGAAGTACCATTCGAGATACATCCGCTCCGTAAAAGACATCCAGTCGCACATCAGCCGATGCAGCTGCGGGTTTGATGTCACCCAAATGTTCATGCTGATGCCGGATGGGCGACGCGTGATGGAGGAGTTCTACGGGATTGGGTCGCGCGAGTACGCAGCGATCAGCCAGTATCTGGATTACGTCCATTCCAAATGCGAATACTATAGAACCGGCGTCAACAATATTCAGCAATCGGATATTGACGATGACATCGACGCCGCGCTGGAAAATCCGGAATTCCTGAGCAACATCGAGTATGGGACGCTGTTTCGCGCGGACAGGCTCATCGCGAAGAAAACCTGCGGCAAATGGCTTCCGGCCGTTGAGAACTGCGGGGAGTATGAGTTCCACACCGCGAGGATCATGTCGCACATCATGTATGATGAAGGCTTCTTCGAAAGCGATGCGCTTGAGAGGTTCCCCGATATCCGGGCCAAGATGATGGCGGCCAATCCCGCAGCCGTCAAGAAAATCGAAAAAGATTGCCAGCGTCTGCGCGCATTGCGTGAAAACGATATCGCGGCGTTTTATATTGGGAACAGCTACAGCGATTCGATATGCGTGTCGAGCATCGTCTCATCCGATCTGCAGCGGGTGCTGCCGGATAAGACTATGCCGAACCCCGATATTTTCAGCAAAATACTCAGCGAGTTTTCCGCGTCTAAAGACGACTGGTACATCCGCGATGGGTTCTATTACAATCTGAAAGCGCTGGCAAGCAATGGCAATGAGATATCGATCGAGTGCGATAGCAGCGCAATAGCCTATCTGCGATTCAAGCATGGCCGTCGCGCCATTGAGATTTATCATGGCGTCGATGCGGTCATCGACAGGCTTCGCAGATACATCGGCGATAATAAAGCCAACGATCTCATGGCGCTATGGCTTTTGCATGGCGCATCCGGCGAATAGCCGAGAAAGGATTATATGAAGAAAATCGACAAAGACGTCATGGACACATGGCGCGGCATGGGGCAGATTATCCGAAACAGAAAGGATTTTTCGGACAACATCATGCGCCAGCTGAAAGGGTATGAGATCTCGGCGGAGTTTTTGAGAGAATTCTCCGACGTTGTCGACATGTCCGACATATCATCGTTCAATCTCCCCGCCGAAGCGATCAGATACCTTGATTCAATCGAGGCATTCGATGAGAAAGCGTGGGAGAAGGCCATCGAATACAAAGACATCGGCATTTTGGCCGACGACGCGTTCGTCGCGAAATATTCCATTGACGTCAATGGCCTTCTGAGCAAAGCGAGAATCATCCCGGACGAGGTGTTCGATAAGTACATAGATGCTTGCTCGGACTCCGCCGCGGTGAATATGATGCTTTGTTATAATGGAGATCACTGCTCTCTCGATAAAGCATTGGAGCGCATCGACATCCTCGGTGCGAAGGCAGTTGGGGTCAAATGCGTGAGGAATGAGATCGCGAGAGACGCAAACGGGTTCGCGGAACGGCTGTTCAGCGTCGGTAAGCCGCTCAGCCCATTCTTGGTCTTGTCCGTTCTCGACTTATGCTACGCCCCGGCCGCTTATGCCAACCGGCTCGACTCAATCTCTTTCACGGATGTCTCCGATAAGACGATGAACGCGATGAGCGTGCCGGAGACCGGCATGTATATAGAGATGCTGAGGAGCATCTGCCAGAAATACCCGACTCCTATTGTGGCCAATGTCATGGAAAAGCTTCATTTCAGCGCCCGCGCGATTCTGATGAACAGGGATTTGCTGCGCGAGTTTCTGATTGATTGCGATGATATCCCGGAGTCCACATTGGACGCGATGCAAAGCGATTTCATCCAGTGCGGGTTGAGACCCGAGCTTGTCGCATATTCGAAGAACTACGGATACGTCACATTGCTGACGATCCTGACTTTGAGCTGAGCGGCATTGGCAAAACCAGCTATTATATGTATATAATTACATTGAGAGCGCCCAGATCGCCGCGACTATTATTGTGGTCACGGTGCTTTGAGCATTGCTCATATTGATTGACAGAAAGGAGAATAATATGGAAAAAACTGTCAACAACAAATACGTCGAGTTCATCAAAGAATTCGACAAATTCATCAGTGCCAACTTCAAGAAAAGCGCTGAGTATTATGCTGATACTCACATCAGCATGCAATTCCGCCGCAATCCGCAGGACGACACAAATAAGTCAATTATCGTCTATGCATATGGCGAAACGAATGACGCGCTTCGTTTCGTAAATGCCCACATATTCAATCTCTCGTGGGATGAATATTGCGACATGCCAGATGAAACCCTGTTGTTGTATAACGACATGCTTGATAGGCATTTCGCCGCAAGCGATGATGCCTCTCGTGAGCTTGTCGGATATATGATAGACCGCGACAAATTCGACTTGAACATCAATGTCCAAGTCGGTGATCTTAATAGCGCGATCATCGCCGGCACTCAGGGATTCACCGTTGAGTGTGCCGAGGGCAATGAGTACGGCCATCCGGTCTGTGCTTATTTCGATAAAGATGCCGCGGGAAACAACGTTGTCCAATTCAGGCAATTCCGTGATATTGGTGTGACGACCATCACAGAGTTACCGGTTAAGGCAATGATGTCCAAGCTATGGGCGATCATCAAGCCGTTAAACCCGTTGACAATATCAGATGAGCGATATCTCAACAAGATGTTGGCCTCTCCGGCTTGCAAAGGCGTGGACGAGGTCCGCATCGCCAGCGAGTATGCTGACGGCAAGCGTTTGGTTACGATTGTCTGCGTTGACAAGGGCAATCGCCTTGTCATGGAATCCCACCAGACGTTCAAGTCTGGCGGCCAATTTCAGGCATTCTGCGATTTCTGCAGAATGGACTATGCCGTCGTCAAAGGCAAAGTAGGAAAACTCATTAAGCAATATTATGAACATCATTGAGTTTAATGAAGTAATTAATGGCGCCTATGACTTAACGACGCCGGACTATTATTCCCGCATGTGCGCAAAACGCATGTGCGGGAAATACCGAAGCGGCGATGAAGAGCGCCTTCGGGATTTTTTCGACGACCTCAACTACGACGGCAACATGTATAGGAGCCTGAGAGACGCGGCCAAAACGCTGCGGAGCTTGTATGCGCTTGCCGATTTCACCGACGACGAGTGGCAGGACATAATCAAGCATATCGACGTCTTCGATTTCAATCGAGAGTTCACGAAATGGTATGTGAGCGTGTTCCCGCTTTTCGCCGAGATATTGGATTATCAGGAAGACTGGTATCTTGAATTCTGGCAGGGGGCATGGAGCTTAGGCACGCATTCCAGCAACCCCGATTCCAATATGAACAGCCCTGAAAACGGCGCGCATTATTGCGAAGTCGTGGGCAAAATCAAAAAATCGTTGGAATCGTTTGTGAGCAGATGGCCCGACTTGAAGCGGGCGCAATACACATGCTTCCACAGGATATGTGGAC
>CAVIKO010000158.1:0-19365 GCA_963643035.1 bacterium | reverse complement strand
ATTCTGATGGAAAACGGAGTGCTTGTTCTGTTCTCTGACAATATCATATTGACCGAAGACGTCGCGCCGGAATACGCGCTGATGAAACTTCTCGATGCAAACGGATTCGAGCCCACGTTGGAGAACGTCAGAGTTCTCAGTGCCGGTTTGGATAGCGGAAGCATCCTCATCGACTGATGATAAAAAACCAAGCTTCGGCTTGGTTTTTTATGTCCGGAACAATCAATTATCATTGAACGGAGGCGGCGCATGAAATTTTATAACGATAATGACCGGGTCATCATGGTCCAATCTGTTGCGACGGCCAGCACCTTCGCGTCAAGCGTGGTCGGCGTGATCAAACGGCATATAATGAAGGCATTCCCGAAAAAGTACTTCCAATATGCGTATACGGACACGTCGGAGACGTTCCAGGAACAGAATAAGGCCGACTTGAACAACAGGCATTTGTATAAGATAAAATACCCGAATATAACGATAACCCCGCAGCTGTCGCTTGATACGCCCGTCGGGGGGATGAAGAACATATTGATGTCGTCCCCGAATATGTTCGTTCCCCGGGACCTCAGCAGACACTTCCCGTGCATACTGAGCGACCCGAACGGCAAATATGAGATATATTATTCAGCCGACTACACGACGCTGAACATCAGGTTCAGAATCGTGACCGACTCATTCATACAATCGACGAACATCGGATATTATCTGAAAAGCAGATTCGATGAATCGACGTTCAGGTATCTCAACGGCAAGAATATATCGGTCGAAGTGCCTCCTCCATTCATCAACGCCATAGCGAAGATCGAGAACATTTTCGGCGCGAACAGCGCTGGCAAAGTCGAGGATGCCGGCGAGCTTCGCGAGCTGGAAGACAAGCTCGTCGCGATGACGAGAGGAAACCACCCGATTCTTAGAAAGCGAAATCTGAATACCGGCAAACAGGCGTATTTCTTCGATAAAAGCGAGAACCTGCTCTGCCTGTTCACCGACCTCGACATCCCGGAAGGGGTCGTCAGAGACAATGGCGGAAATGGTGAATACGAGATCACTTTCAGAGTGCAGGTATCCGGCTGGTGGGTCAACGCCCTCATGATGAGCGTCGACGCATCGCTGTTCCAATCAAGCATCCGCAGCTTCGCGATGGGCGTGAGGTCATATGACGGAAACGGGTTCTATTCAACATCTGTTGGCAGCCCGATTTCCCTCGACAGAAAGAACGCGATATATTTTGCCAGCAGCCAGCTTCTGGCGGATGGCACGGTCGCGAAAGACGATTCAGGCAACGCGAAGGTCGACCGCCAGGACAACATCGGGCAGAACATAATCCATGAGACGCTCGTGTATGACGGGACGAATGAGGTCAGCACGATATCGATTGCCCCGATGCTTCAGACGGACCTCAAGCGCGTGTATTCGTTCACCAAAATGATGGCCGATTCGACGAAGAACACCGAAACGTACAACGTCACCAGGCTGATCAACGTGAAAGCCAGAGGCTGGGACGATACCGACAGCGCCGAATTCGCGGACATCGATTATGCGAATCTTTACGCATCTTTCGACACGCCAGCCACATCTGACGTCGTCCTTGACGTGTTCGTGAACAAAGCCGAATTCGCGACGATGGCCAGCCTGATGGAATCCAATGCGGCGTATTCCGACGATGAGCTGATATCGGTCATCAGGATGAACACCGACCAGATCGATTCCGATGGGAATCCCGTTCAGATCAGAGCGGGCATTTACGCATTCAAATCGAATGACGATATGCTGGACACATCGATCGACAAATCGCTTAGGATATACACCGAGCTTGGAGTCGGGTACATCGGGCTTGTCGCCGAAGACGACGACAAGGCATCGCCCTTCAAAATCTGCTTGGGCGTTGACAGATATGGCTCGAAAATCATCAGAGCATTCAAGAATTTAGACTAGAAGAGGCACCGAAATGCCTCTTCTTTTGGCGTTTTTTCATTTTCAACAATCAATTATCATGCCGGAGGTATCGAATATGGCGGACAGAACATACAATGAAAGCAAAAACGCCCTGCAGACGAACATCAGCTCCGCGCTGGCGGCGAATGCCTCCAACGATTATTCGAGCGGCGTTGATTCCGCCGCGTATTCGGCATATTCCAGCGCAGTGGGCAGAATAGACGATCTGACGGATTCATATTCGGCGGTATGCTCTGAGCTTACCGCGATTTACGACACGCTTGCGCAGCTGCTGAATTATTCTGTCTATCAGGCCGATGCGATGAGATGCATCGATGGGTTCAGTAAACTGTCTAAGCTGATCACCAGAATATTCGGAGACAGCTCCGGATTCGACAAGCTGGCCGAAACTCTGCAGATTCTGTACAAACAATATCTGAAAGAGACCGACTCTGAGCAGAAAACGCTGATCCTCTATAAGATAATGCACCTGATCGAGCGGTATTCCGAGCTGTTCAAAAGCATTCTCGGCGAAATGAGCATCATCCCGAGCGACACCGAAGTCAGCTTCAACTCGGAAACCGGCGAAATCGAGGCCAAAAGCAACAGCAGCATGGCTTTTGAATCGACGATATCGAAGAAATACGCCGCATGGAAAGGAAAGCTCGACAAATCGGGGTGGGTCGCGCAATCATGCACCATATACGCGAAATCGGTATGGCATGACGCGAATGACGCGGCCAGGCTGACGGAGCCGATCCGCATTTCCATCCCGCTTCTCAGCTGGTCGAACAAAGAATACCAGCCATCGACCGATGCGTCTCTGTGGTGGGTGTTCTTCAATAAGCAGGATTACAACCACTCATACACAGAAGAGAACGATGGCGACGCGTCATCATCGCCGTTCGTCACCAAAAACTCATCGTTCAGAATCGGGTCCGCCATATCGTCGCTCATCGGCGAGCAGACGAATATCTACACGATATCGTCCAGCGGGGAAAAAGTGTATTTCAGGACCGGCGACACGATGTATTCGGCCGGGACGATGACATCGCTTAACGGCAGCGGCAATCTGACCGCGGCATACACCGACAAATCGATGCGAATACAATGCAAAGGGATAACATCAGATGTCATAGCCAGGCAAAAAGAGGGCACGATGTTCGAAGCCGACAGACTCTGCGATAAGATAGAGCTGCAGCACATCGTGAATTTCGGCGGAGATGACAGCATCATATCCGGGACTCTCAGCTATGATGCTGGCCTGACCGAGTCAAACAGGGAATCGGCAAGCGCCACGGCCGAGCTGATGCCGAAGTATTTCAAACAGGCGATGTACATGCAATACCTCAGCGACTCCGACATCACGGCCGTCCCATATGAATACGATGAAAACGGCGAGACGAAGCACAGCGTTTTCCTCATGAAAGGCCAGCTTGAGATAGACGGGTCTGCCGACTATTCCAAAATCACGGCGATAAAAAAGTCAAGCGACGGATATGACATATCATATATGGATGGGGATGTCGCGAAAACGATGACCGTCACCGACACGCTCGATGCTGGCGTCATTCTGTCGGCATTCAATGCCATCAGCTCAGAGGAAGCGCTGTATGGCTACATGAAAAACAATTTCTCGGACGCGAATGGGGTCGCGCCGATAAAACAGCATATTCTTGTGGACAATGATTACGATGCCATGGACAATGCTTTGACCCAGGCATATGTATCGATGCTAACCGCCAAAGCGTCGGGGTTCTATTTCTCGGGAACGATCACGCTCGATGACGATTCGTCATCGTCGAGCACAACCATCGACGCGTCGCAATACTCCGATTCCAGCGCAAGCGAATATTCGCTGGACGCCGCCGAAACCGCGGAGTCTGAGGAAATT
This sequence comes from bacterium, assembly GCA_963643035.1. GTDB lineage: Bacteria > Bacillota > Clostridia > Oscillospirales > CAG-272 > UMGS1696. The sequence continues at coordinate 15,536 of CAVIKO010000158.1, read as the reverse complement.
CAATCGCAGATGTCCGCCGTCGGCAATTCCGGGGCGAAAAGCGCGAAAGTCGTAGTATGCATTCAGCCATCGTCGAGCGGAGACAACGATAAAGTCGATATAACATGCTCATATGAGGATGGCGCGACGATAAACAAAACCGACTACGGAAACGGCCTGAGCGGCATAATGGAACCCGAGGACAGAATGCTGTTCGGCGGGGAATTCGCGGTGACCGACGTCGACATAACCAGCTCGGTCATCCTTGATGGCGATGACGAGAAACTCGCCGCGTATCTTCAGGCGATAGACTTGCTTGACCCGACCAGCGATGACTTCGACGCGCTGCTCGCGAAGATACTGAGCGCGATCGAAGGGCTCAGAGCCAGCATATTATCGATGCTCAAGGCATATCTCACGAAAATAAACGGCGCGATAACATCAGTCACATCCGCGAAAGCGATATACGCGTCATCGGACCCGAACTTCTCATCGGAGTACATATCCGATTTGATTGATATGTATTCGACGGCAAGCACGACACTGTCGGGATATCTGGCTGCCGATGGATTCGACCTGGAAGACATATATGATGGCACGGTATACAACAAGCTGATTGAGGAGTTCTCGGCGATAGACGGCGAATACTCAAGCATGCTGGACGACGCCAAGTCCGCCATCGAAAGCCTCAAATCGACGAAAGCCGCACTCACGCCGATCGTGAACGCCAAATACTCGAATCCGAGCTTCGCTTCAACCATGGGCATATTCTACGGGATATTGCGCGGGACAAACGCGTCATATGAGACGCTGTCCGAATCCAATTCGGCGGTTCTCTCTTATGCGACGATGCGCTCATTCGCCGATTGGGACGCGTATTTCAAACGCGTGGTCGGCCAGGTCAACAGATTCGGCGCGACTGCGGAAGCCATAACACAAAGCATAATCAATGGGACCGCGACGGCGTATGAGGCAACCGAAGAATACGAGTACCTCGATTTTTCGCATGCCGACGAGGCGCTGTTGTACGCATTGACCAGAGTGTTTGAGCTATATGAATACATCGGAACCGATTTCGCCACGCTGTATCGCGATGCTTTGAAATACATGAAGGAGATATCGCTTAAGCTCATCGTGAGCAACATGGGCAATGACAAATTCATGCTGACGGTGAATTCGGATGTCACCGACGCGATCGTCGCTTATTCGAAGGAATTCGGCGACGCGAACAGGCTCAGGCATCCGAACAGCGAATCGGTGAGCCCGGCGCTCATCATTCTGTATCCTGGGGCGTCTGAATTCAACAGATATGACCTCAGGCCGGATTTCGTCGGAAACATGGATGATGCGAACGGCGTCAAACAGCCGAAAGGAAAGATGGCCGCGCGCTCTCTGGCGTATAAGCTCATATTGTCGAGAGGCGCGGCGAATGCCGAATCGGACTTGAATGAGCTTGGTGACATAATCAGAATGTCCGGGCTGAGCATCCGCGATTACTATCTGATATACGCGCTTTGCTCCGCGTACTCGGCATTGGCGCCATCCGACATAAAGAACGATGACGATAAATTGCTGTCAAATGCGGATGGGTTGTCTGAGACGATGTCCATCGCAAAAAGGAAAATCGACGCGTATTTCGGATTGGCGAGCATTGTGTATGCTGATACGTATAATGGAATCGACTACGAAGATGCCGGCTCGATGTTCACCTCCGGTTCATATGACAACGCATTGCATGCGATAGCCGCGAACAACATCGTCGCGGCGGCTATGGAAGCCAATTCCGATTTCGATTCAATCAGAACCAGGCTGAGCATTCTTGGCTATGATTCAATGGATTCCATAATCGGCTTATTGACGTCGAAAATCGTCGAAGTGACGGCCGCGAGCGCAGCCACGGCCGCGCACGCTTCGGCATATTGACGCGGAGGGTCGCACAAATGATAATCAGAAGCAATAACGCGAACGACGTCGGCTCGATGCCAAACACGCTGACCAACCCGATGTCCACGCAAGCATTCAGAGCATCGCCTACTGCAGCCGAACATGGGATATCGTCGACAACGACGTCGGCAATCTCAAAATCGACGGAAAAAACGGGGGCGTTGGCCAATGCCGCGAACAGGGCATCATCAACTGTAGCAGACATAAGCACGATGCGGGCGAATCTGGACGCGCAGCTGACGCAGATCGCCCCATCATCAACATCCGCGACGATCATAACCGAGATAAGCGCGGATCTGGATGAGGTTCTGAAAGACAGCGATTCGCTGTCCGGCATCGATGAAAGCGCGATAGAATCGGCATGGAAGATTTTCAACGAAAAGACGAAAACCACGAATGTCAACGGGAAAAAGACGCTTTCATCCGGCGAGGAATATCAATTCGTCCAAATAACAGAAGCCGAGTTCAAGCGGTATATGACCGCGTTGGTCGGCGAATATGCCAAAATAAAAGCATATATCGACGATGATGAGAGAGTCGAGCATCTCAGCATGTGCAATCTGTTCACCGACGCATACTCGGCGCAGCTTGAGAAATGCGAAGAGCTTGAGCAAGCGGCGAACGCAACGGTCGCCGGCGAAGAAACCGAATGATGATGCAGGAGGGGGATGTATATGACCAGCGCAGAAGCGGAAGCAACCAAAAGCAAGATAAACGATTACATCGACGGTCTGGCATTGACCCCCGATGAGTACAATATTTTCCTTGATTTATATGAGAATTGCAGCGATAAGCTGTTCGTCAGAGTGATGGAGGCTTTGGCCGACGACAGAACCGGCGAAAGCATATCCCCGCGCGATTTCCACACGGTCCTCGGCGAATTCTCATCGCTCGGCGAATCGCTTGAGAATCAGAGCGCGCTCAATCGCGAGTACCGCCTGATGAAAGACATCGTCGCGGCGAGGAAGATGAATGCCGATGTCCTTCGCAATCTCATAGCGAATCAGAGGATCTCCGATGGCATCAACCCAGAGGACATCGAGAGAATCAACGTCATAATGTCCGAGCTGAGCAAGCCGTCCGGAGACACGATAAACGACATATACCGAATGAAGGTATTGCAGAAGGTCATGCGCGAATTAGCAGGCGGGGACGCCAAAACAGCGCATGCGATGCTGCTGTCAGTCGACGATTACATGCTGCCGGTTGATGTCCGCTACATAAAGCTGAACGATTTCGACAGGGCTTATATGAATGACAACGGGTTGACCGAAGATGATATGATCAAGCTGAAGTCAATGGCAGCATTCGAATTGCTGGATGACGCTGGCGATGGAGGTGAATGATATGGCCGCAATCACGCAAAAGTCATATAAAGGGTTCATCGCCAAATGCGATGAGTATCAAAAAGCCGAAGACGCATATGACGGCTCATCCGAATATTCGTTCATAAGGAATCTCGTCGATGTTCTGGCCAACGCGGATCTGACGGACTCCGGCATGGAATCCGATGTTGAGGCCATCATGAGCGACATCGGCGAAGGAAAGGTCTTTCTGTCCGACATGTATTCGATGCTCGGCGCTTCGGCGCTGACCATCGACGATGTTCGCGAAGCGGTCGAGAAACTCGATTCGGCGCGGGATTCGTTTGCCGATTCAAATGCGGCGTACATCAAATCCGCGGTCGTCGAATTCCTCAATGGCAGCGGAATAGCGTTGATCGATTATCTGAATGCGATGGCGCCATATCATCGGTCATTGCCAGATGCGACATGCGTTCAGCCGATAGTCAATTTCTCATACGATTCAAAGCAGATAGGCTCGTTTCCATGCCTGCCGTTCGGCTACGCCGCTTTCTATGAGCTGGCGGGGAAATGCCGAAACAGGATGAGAGGCGATGATAAAACCAAAAGCATGAGCGACATCCTGAAAATACAGGCAAAGAGCATCGCAACGGTCGTGGATCAGATAGACTCCGGCATCGCCGCGATGTCATCATGCCCGATACTGCGCCCCGCGAACAACGAATCCAAAAGCGAATTGCTGCGAGCCATAGTGAACGCGCAATTCACCGAGGAAGATGACGACAATGTTCTGGAGGATTATTATCTTCACAATTCCGGGCAGGAGGATGTCGCGGATTTCATCTCGCGATTCTCCAATGAGATGGTCGGAATATACCTGAAGCAGACTCCGCTGCTCAGCGATGACGCGAAAGCGTCTTTCGCCATTCGCTCGGATTATCTGGCCGCGGCGGTGGAATCGCTGCTGGCCTCGACATCGGACGAATCCGGAATATCGCCGGCGGACCTGATGTATTATATCATGGAATGCGATGTGCTGTTCAAATTGCTGAACAGCGACTACAACTCCAGCATATTCTCGCGCGATTGGGAGGATGCCGTCAATGGGATAAACGGAAATAAGCTCAGGGCAATCAAAGACAATCTGGAGCAATACGTAAAAGACCTGAAGCATGCTCATGTATATGCGAACAGCATACTCGATGCGGCAATCGCGGATGGGCGATTCAGGAGGGCACGCTGATGGCTGATATAATAGAATTCATAAAAATCGGTGGAGATTCCGGAACGAAATGCGCGTATCTCACGCCGATGAGCATCAAATCGTATCTCAGCGGAGCGGATTTCGATGACCGCCCTGACGCGACGCTGTGCTTCCCGACATCGAAAATCGGCAACGAGACGGTCGGCTGCGCCGATCTTTCGGATGCGAAATACAGAGCATATGACGCAGGCGACTATCTGAATGAGGCGATAACGATATGCCATGCGAGCAACGCTGACATCGATTACAAAGAAATGATGATGCTGCGGCCGATATGCGCGATGAACATCCAATCGGTCGTCGCCGTGATGTATCTGATGAGGCATGGCAAGATGGACCTGGATGATCTGGCAAGCATCAGACTGATGAAGATCGACGATGCCCGCGAGTGGATGATGCGCCGAATCGACGAGTGAGGCTCGATATGTCAATCAAAAGAACAGAGCTTACGAAGCGAATCTGCGGCGGACGCCCAGACGCCGCTTCAGCATCATATGATGAACTCAGCACGATGCCGTGCTCGGACATAATAACGGATGACGGAATGCGCGAATTCCTGCATCAGCTGATGATAAACGAGGATGACATGAATGCGGTCAGCGGGCTGTATTCCGAATCGAGCAAATCCGCCAATGGAAAAATAGGCAAAACCGATTTCATCACAAAGATGTTCTTGGCGTATAACGAGCGCATCGGCATCGATAAGTTTATGCTGCCTGTTGAGGAAGATGAGCGCAATGCAATGCTGTCGCCATACGCGTCGATTCGCGCCAAATTTGTGAGGGATAGAATAATAACATTGGACTTCGGGCATTATTCCAGCATAGAGGCGATGAATGACCAAATCGCGGCGGTCGACGCCGGTTTGAGCGATGAGGAAAAGCATCTGCTGGCGGAGGTGTTCGATGGGGAGCAAACCGTCAGGAATCTGGTGCGCATGCCGGAAAGCGAAAGCAAAATGGCGCACGCCAAAGCCGAAAAGACCGAATACCTGACGAAACTATCGAAGATATTGAACAACGCATACGCCGTTCAGGTCGCGGACCAAAGTCTTGTCTGCGACGAGAATGCGGCGTTGCTCGAATCGATTTTCGATAAAATAGACACGGGAACAATCCATTAGAACTGAATTTCAGGAGGCGTACCATGGCGAATAATAAGAAAGGCGACACCGCCGACAAACTGTCATATTCCGTATATGGCACAGGCATCGGGCTTGAAAAAGACGGGAACAACATCGCCGACATCGTTAAGCAGACCAGCCTAGAGGTCTCAACCAAATTCGGCAGACGCCTCGACAACAAGGTGATCGACAGCTTCACTCAGATGAATCTGTCGAATCTGTTCTCGCCCAGTAAATCGAAAGGGCCGAAGCAGCAGGACATGATGAGCGCCGATTCGTTCAAAGAGCTTATGACGCAGAATTCCGGCGCGGCGACGACGATGCTCGCCAGCGACAGAAGCAGAATCGTCAACTATTCGAACTATGCTGCGATCGCCGAGAACATTCCGGAATGCGCTTTGGCGCTCAACACATACGTGTCCAACATATTGAGCCCGGATGACTACACGAAAGGGATATTCAACATCGATTACACGTCGCCCAATCAGGCGGAAACCGACAAAGTCAAGAAAAAGCTGAAGAAGCTGCTCGACAAATACAAAATCGAGAATAAAGTCGAGGACATCGTCACCGACACCCTGACGTATGGCGATTGCTTCGTGAGCGTTCTCCCATATGACAAAGAGATGGGCAAATACCTCGCCAGCAACTATAACTTCGGGACCGGGTTCATCAATGAATCGGTCGGGTCCGCGGAATACGACAGGCTGAACGAGATGTTCGATCTGGATTTCAGGTCATACAGCGAAACGCTGACCGAATCGTCATTGATTGAGGGAAATATGTTCACCGATGAGGAATCGGCCATCATCAACGAGACATTCGGAGAGCATGGCCTGCAGAGAATCGCGGATGACATCAACGACAACGTCAAAATCAGAACGGTCACCGACATGCTCGTCGGCAAGGCGAAAGCCGACAACGACATCATCTTCAGAAAAGCCGGGATTGAGCTTCCGGGAGAGAAAGGCAAAAAGAAAAAGAAAAGCTTCGAGACAATGGAAATCAATGGCGCGGCGATCGAGATCCTCGACCCAGAGCGCGTCGTTGAGCTGAAAGTCGGCGATGTGTGCTATGGCTATTATTACATACAGCCAGGATTCGCCGGAGGAAAGTCAACGCCATTCAACGCGCAGACGCCAAAGGCATACGCTCAGACGTCCAACCCGATGAGCCCGACGATCCAGCCGCAGACAGACGACACATCCAACGGCGTCGGAACGCCGACCGCGCAGAATCTCAATATCAGCGACGACAAGCTGCAGGTCATATCCCAGGTCATGCTGAAGGCGCTGGGAAAGAAGCTCAATAAGGAATACATCGAGAACAACAAAGAATTCAAAGACCTGATATACAATCTGCTGAAGCAGCGCTACATCCTTGAGCGCGGGGTCAGCATCATATATTTCATGCCTGAGGAAATAGTGCATTTCCATACCGATTCGATATTCAAAGACATCGTGTTCTTCGCCAAGATATATCTGGCGATGTTGACGAACACCGTGCTCGTCAAACTCGGAAGAGGCCACGACAAACGCATATTCTATGTCGATGTCGGCGCCGACGCTAACCATGAGCAAAGCATCGCGAAAGTCGTTCAGGATGTCAAGACCAAAGAATTCAGGATGTCATCCATCGGCAGCATATCATCGATACTCAGCCTGAACCCAGGCATGTTCGACGATATATACATGCCGCAGATCAACGGGCAGAGACCTGTTGACATCGATATACTCCAGGGCATGGACCAGGAGATGAACAACGATTTCGTCGATTTCCTGAGACGCTCCATGATAGAGGGCACCGGATTGCCGCAAGCGCTGATTGAGGCGAACGACAACATCGAGTTCGCTCGCCAGATATCCGCGCAGAACGTCAATTTCTGCCGCAGAGTCGTCAGATACCAAAAAGCATTGGCCGAGCCGGCGTCAACGCTGGTCAGGCTGTTGTATATGTATGAATACAGATACACGCTCGATGGCAAGACAGCCGACGACGATGTCGATCTGAATGAGATGAGCGTCGAATTCCCGGCGCCAGGCTCATTGAAGCTGAGCAATATCGTCGAGCTTTTGACGCAAGTCGACCAGAAAGCGGACTATATCGCGAAAAGATATATCCCCGAAAGAGCGGATATGTCATCCGCAGACGAGATTGCCGCATTCAAAGGCAGGATAATCGAAAAGGAATTGCCGCAAATCGAATGGGATGAGTATAAAGATCTATACGAATCCTTCAAGAAAGATTACATCAGAGATGGGCTGATCGCAGCTGCGACGACTCCTCCGTTGCCACCCGATGACGGCACCGGATTCTAAAAACGATAAAAGACAGAGCATTTGGCTCTGTCTTTATTTGTTGAGATTCGAATCGGGGATATAAAACGGGTCCATATCCTTGTGATATTGCGGGTTGATCAATCCATCGCAGACGCTGGCGAGTTTGGCATAGAACTTGTTCTCGGCCGGAACTTCGTGCAGCGGGTCAACGCCATCCCCCGATATCGCCGGGTTGTTGATTATCTTGAACATATCCTCGGCATTGCTGAGGGCGGCTTTCGGCAGCAGCCTCTTATTGAGGATGTATTCGACGCAGGATTCGGCGGTCTCTTTTCCGGTATGCGCGGAAAGGATGGCCGTATTGAGCGCGTTGATGTCGATGGTGTGTGCGATTCTGATCATCTGGCTGATGGCTGAATCCTCGCTTAGATCGGCATTGATGTCATCGAGCATCGTCTTGTATGAATTCAAAGCGAATTCAATGCATTCGAGATAGCTCGTCTCGGTGTTCTTATGAGAAGACATGAAGCTGAGATATCGCATATTCACGGCCGGAATCGATTTGGCGGCGGCTGTTATCAATTCGACTATCTTGCCGACGGCAATCTGCGAATCGATGAGCTTTCTGTCGATGACTATCGTGTCTTTGACGGTGCCGGAGCGCATATCGGGGATGATCGCTATCGCATATGTCCCGGCAGATGCGTTGACATCATCGTCGATGGAGACAGATGCTCTGACCGTGTCGATGCCTCTGGACAATTCGGCTTCAAGCGCGAATTTGCTGAGTTTTCCGGTGCGATAAAAACTGAGTATATCTGAAAAGTCTGTCATAATCAGGCCTCCTTCGGTTTGGTTGTGTTTTTGTGCTCGTCTTTGATGTCGGAGACGAGCTCGTCGATGTTCTCGGCAGGCTCTTGCTGCGCTTCGGCTTTTTTCTTGAGAGCGAGCTGAAGCGGGGTGTTTCCTTCGGCCCATGCTTTCTTCATCTGTTTGGATTGTTTTTTCCTATGGCGCTTGACGACGCGCTCATGATGCTTCTGCTTTATGGCTTTCCATAGTTTGCCTTCATACAGCACACGGTCAAGCTCTTCGGCCTCTTCGAGATTCTCGATGTTCGACATCGTCGCGGCATATCCGTTCTCGCTGAGGACCTGGCTGTAATTGTAATTGTCGCTCGTCTCATCCGAGACAAACGCGCTATCGGGCATGCGCAAGATGCTGAAATAGCCGGAGCCGATTCCTTCCTTCAATGTTTTGAGATTATCTTCGGACGGGTCAAATCCGTTCTCATCAAGCAGCACATACAGCTCATAATCGGAATATTCTTTCATATTATCACCCTCCGTCGCGTTTTCAATGATAATGAATTGTTGAGGCGCTCCGTCAACAATAGATTATCAAGAGGAGGGCATCATATGAGGACAATTTCGAATAACGGCCTATCTCCGACGATGGTGCTGCGATTCCTGAACAGCCAGCTTGGGTCAAGCGTCCAGACGCTTGAATTGTCATCCAAGGAGATGATGAGGATTGTGTTTCAGCAATCGATCCCGACTTTCAGCAAGTATTTTCCGTTCTTGCCGATATGCCAGCTTGCCGACAAAGACAAGATAAACGGGCTGTCGACGGAATTCCGCATCCCGAATCCATGGAATCTTCAGATACTCAGCCTGCATAAATGGTATGTCGGGGCAGAGCAGAGATTCTCTGGGGGATGGGTTGCCCCGATGGTGGGCAATCCGGTTGACAGCGCGCTTATGGCCGATAGAATCAGCATGTTCACAACGCCTTTGCTTTTGGAGTATTGGCCGCCGAACAGGGTTGTCATCAAGCAGAATTATTACAATCTGTATGGGCAGCTCAGCCTGCAATTCAAAGCGGTTCATCCGACGCACATGAAGACGATCGAGCCGAATATGCGAGATGACTTCCTGCATCTGTGCTTGTACGATGTGCTGATCAGCCTGTATCCGATAAGGCATCGCTTTCAGACGATATCGACGACATACGGCAGCCTTGAGCCGTTCTTCGAGATGGTTGATGGCGCCGAGCAAAAACGAAATGAGCTTTTGGAAAACTGGCAGAAGAATTACATCAGCGCCGGCGAGCAGAAGAAAATATGGATAATGTAAAACCAATCGAAAGATTGGTTTTTTTTATAGCGTCATTATATATTATTACCTTGAGCGAATGAAAAAAATATCGCTCAAGGAGGAAAAACGATGAAAAAAAGAAAGAAAAAAAATTTCATCGAAGTCATCATCGCCAACAAAGTCAGGAAAGCCGGCGATGATGACTGGTCCAGCCCCTGCGGGGGCTGGACCGAATAATTCCTCGGGATGCACCCGTGCTAGACACCGAGCGCATCCGCTATCTAAGCTACCTATAAGGAATTATGTTAAGTGGACGCTCTTTCTAGCGGAGCGTCTGCAAGTCCGCGCGAGCAGGCGCGGCAAACGGCATTGATTGAGGGTCAATGCCGTTTTTTTTCAAATGTCCCAATCGTTGTTGAATCCCAATATCGTATCGTATATGCTTGATTTTTTTTGGGCTTCGGTTGGGCGATCGAATCCGAGCTCCGCATCTTTGCGCATCATGTCATAAGCGATGCTGGCGGCCTGATTGCCATATGACATCTCCGCGCCATATGCCGCGATATTCGCCGAATCGATCAGATTGCCGAAGTGCGCCAGCCCATTCGATATCGCATTCGTCCCGGTCGCGTTCGCCGGGCATGGCACCTTCGATATACCGAATCGCTCCTGGAAGCACTTGCCGTATTGCAGCGAGTATCTGGTGATGAGGTACGACATGATGATATCATCATGCATTCCGACGCGCGCTTCGATTTTGCCGGTTCTCGGGTTGCGAACGAGATTCTTCAGCTCTTCGTAGAACGCCGGGGAGACGAATGCCTCTGGCTCATAATCGACGATCGCCGGAAGCATCTCGTACATGAGCGGCCTTGATTTCGTATTGGTGCTGGTCCCGTACACGATTTTCATGGTTTTGCGTTTGACGATATGACCTTCGGACAACGTCTGCTCAGCCTGCCTCTCAAGCCGCTCTCTGTACAGCCTCGGCTCCAAGGACGGGATTTTCATCAGCGCATCGAGCAGATTCAACCCATATGAGTTGTTTTCGATGTTGATCACCGCGTGGAACAGATACTGCGTGACGAGATCGTAAATCAGCTTCTTGAAATCCTCCGTGTCGATTTGGGCGTTGTAGAACAGCCCTGCGACATGGAACGTCGACGGGTTTATGATGTTGATGACAGAGCGGTCTTGGGTGAGGCCGCCCGATACGTCGCAGCTGACGATGTAGTTCATCATCGGGTCCATCTTCTCGAACCAATCGATCTTATACCCGTCCAGCATGATGCTCGAAGACGGCGGCCGGCAGAAATGCTTGATCTTATCCAGCTGGGCTTCGGTGAAGATGTTGCCCTCATCGGATTCCGGCCATACTAGGTCCAATTCGCGCTTGACCGTGAGCAAGTCGCCCTGCATGCCTCTGATCTGGTCCTCATACCATTCTTTGTCAAGGCCGAGTTCTTGCCAGGTGTATGTTATGTACACGTAGTTGTTGCCGGAGTTCTTATGGACGAAGTCATGAAGCTGCGCATATGGCACGTCATATAGCTCAAATGAGAATTTGTATGCGTCCGCGACGACCTTGTAGCAGAACTGCGATTGCTTCAGCGACATGTTGTTCGGAGTCGTCGTTATGCGGATGCTGTATGGCGCGTTGTTGCTGGCCGCGACGCGGGCCGACGTCATCCACGCCGGGGACAGCGCCTTCATGATGATGTCGTTTCTTTCCAAGAACGCGAACTCATCGAAATACACAAGAGCGGTCGACGAGCCGCGGCCCAGCTTATCGGCGGCGACGTCGTTGCTGGCCGATGCGGTCGCGATGATGGTGTTGTTTTTCTTGGCGATGTATTTCTCTTCGATGTTGTCTTTGTCGTTGCGGTCGCTGACGATCGCGATCAGCCATTTCGGGAGAAGCTCCTTCATGGCTTTGATGCGCTTCAGGTTGTCGGTCGAGCCCGATGCGTTCTTATGAAGATACGTCTCCTTGATATTGCTGCCGGAGAAGCAGAACACCCAGACGCTGAATGCGACTTCGGCGATTGTCTTCCCTTGCTGACGGGGGATGATCGTTATCGAGTTCAGGTTCTGCCAGTTGCAGAAGCACATCGCGGTCGATGCGAGATTCAGCTTGAAATGGGTGCCGTCCGGATTGCCTTCCTGGACGACCTTGCAGACTTCCCTGAGAAAATACCAGTAATTCGAGCAGCATTCCGCATATATCTTGGCCTTCTGCATCGTCGTGAGCGTTGGGTCGTACACATCGACCCCGGACAGCGACTCATCGTACAGCGCAAGCATGAATTTGTTGTTTTTGACGCCATTCTTGCGAAGGGACTGCGACATTTCCAGAAAGCTTCTGTTCTTGGTGTTTATGTCATATATCATGAAACCGGCCCTCCTTTTCGATAATCGATTGTTGAAAATGGGCGTTTGCATGAAATTTCCGACGGGAGGGCCGATATTCGCCATTCCCGGATGCGTCATCGAACAATTCATTATAATTCTGACAATTCTAAATGGAGGTCAATATATGGCAACTTATAATTATCCGCACGTCGATATAACGACGAAAGCATTGACTCGCAGAACCCCCGCCGCGACCGAATCGACGGCCACAACGCTTCTGGCCCCTTTCGTCTGCGATAGAGGACCTGACAATGAGTTGGTCGACATCGACTCAATGGCCGATTTCGTTGCGACTTTCGGCAATCTGGATTATTCCGTATATGGCCAGCGCCAAATCCTGAACATCGGGAAATGGCTGTCCGCCGGCGGGCGCGTCAAAGCGCTGCGCATAACCGAGGCGCAATATTCCGAGCCCAACCTCGTGTCTGATGATAGCGGGATCGGGCAATTCAAATTCGACAGCGACAGCATGTCGGGTGCAACCGTCAGCATAAAATATGGCGATGATATCTCAGTCGAATTAAGCCTAAGCGACAAAGCGTATGCTTATTATGGCAACAATGTCGTGACAAGCGTTAGTTATGCGTCGACGGCCAAAACCGCGGATGACGACGCGAAAATGGATTTCATCAACGCCGAATTGGACGCCAGCGAGTTCTTCGATACCACCAACAACAACGGCAACATCCGCAAAGGCACTAAAGCATTGCTGAGATACGAAGCAACCGCCGAAAAGAAAGACAAGCAGACATACACCGTCGCATGGCTGTATTTCATATCCGGCGAATATGAATTCCCGACGAACATCAAAATAATGATTCCCGTCAACGCAGAAAATGATGCTAAAAACGCTACCGCCGGGAAGCTGATCAAAAACACCAGCAGCGAAACGCTTGGCCTCGTATTCGCCGAAGCGAAATACCCCGGCAAGTATTATAACGGCATGCAGCTGCAGATAACGACGGCATATTCGTCTTCCGCCGGCTATCGCATCTCAGTGTCGGTTTACAAAGACCAGACATTGATTGAGAAATTCCAGAGAGTATCGGTTGAGAAACTGTATACCATCGAAGAGTCATCGGAATATATCGGAGACTTCAGCATCCGCGTGCTGCATAATAAAGAATACGTCGACATAATGGATATCGACAGCTCAGCTGATTATGAGGAGCTGCTGACGCGATTGGTCGCGCTCGGAACTGTCAAGATCAATCTTGGCGACAAGTCAAACGTCTTGCAGATACTTTCCAACGAATCCGACGATAAACTGAATGAATTCGCAACGATTGAAGGTACAAGCATCGATGGCACGACCATTGAAGACACAATCGACTCCGCGTTGGTCCCTTCTATGAAAATCGCATTGAAGCAGCCGCTAGAAAGCGAGTTCGACGTGATGATCGATTGCGGGTATCCCGAGTCGGTCAAACGCGCGCTGATCAATCTGTTCAGCAGAAAAGTCGATTCACTCAGCAATCTCGTTCGCGACGACGCGTTCCTTTATCTCACGCCATATGTCATCGAAGGCAATGGCAGAAGCAAAGAACCCACTGAAATCGGGGATATGGACGACCTGTTCATCGATGTGTCATCAGATGACATGGCATTCAACGTCGCAGTGTACGACTACTATGGAAAAGTGATCGACCTCTATTCCGCCGATTCCGGCAAAGAGGTGTTCGTTCCCGCGACATATGAGCTCGCCGGCAAAATACCGGCTAATGACGCATCATATGGCGTTCAATATCCCACCGCTGGGCTTACCCGCGGCAAAGTGAGCGATTTGCTCTGGATCAACGAGATCCCGACGAACGCAGATAAGAACAGCCACTATGAGAATCGCCTCAATTACATTGAGAAAGATTCCCGCGGCATGTATTTCATGTGCCAGCTCACCAGAGCCGACGGCGACACCGCGCTGAAATTCATCAACAACTCAAGAGCGCTGCTCAAGATCAAGAAAGAGCTCAGAAGGATAGCCCGCAACTACCTGCATGAGTTCAACGACAGAATCACCAAAAACAACTTGCTGAACGCTCTCAACACATCCCTCGCGAACTGGATCAACAACAGGACGCTGTCCTATGGGTCCATCACGCTGCAGGATTACACTGAGAACGATACGCTCAGCAACGAAGAGCTTCTGATTCAGCTCGACGTCAAATTCACCGGAACGATCGAGGTCATCTCAATCGACATCACGGTTGAATAAAAGGAGGTTTGACTTATGGCAAAAACAGATTCGACTATATTCTATGCTAGGTCAGACGGCCAGCCTCTAGACAAGCTCAACAAGATGGGCAACTTCTTCAACGGAACCGACCCCACCACCTTCTCTGACATCGAGATGGACCCATTCGTCAGCGGATTCAGCGTGATCCTATGGGTCAAGCTGCCTTCATGGTTCGAGAAAGACAACGACCTTAAGAATTACCGCGTCCTCACCCAGAAAGCCATGCATAGCTTCCAGGGCATCACCGACGCCGAACTCCAGACCACGACTCAGCAATACGGGTTCGCCGGCAACGAAGTCAACTTCGCTACAGGCATCAACCGCAATAACACCGACTTCACGATCGGCTTCAAGGAATACTCCGGCTCCCCGATTCTGAAGATGCATGAGAAATGGATCAACTACATCAGAGACATCAACACGGGCATCGCGACATATCCGAAGGAATTCGATGTCGAGTACTCCGCAAGAAACCACTCTGGCGTTCTGCTTTACATATCCCTCAGACCCGACGTCAACAACGCCGGCCATGACAATATCGAACGCGCATTCCTATTCTCAAACGTCATCCCGACGAATATCCCCTTGGCCTCGCTTTACAACTACGAGCTTGGCTCTCAGGACAGCCCGACCAGCATCGACATCTCCTTCAAGGGTGTGCCGCTGTTCGGAAAGGCAATCGATGATTATGCCCGCAAGATGCTGAAGGAAGAGATCCTCACCGTCTCCGAAGACAACAACAACGGCATGCTGTTCTTGGACAGCACAACCACCGCTGGCGACGAAGGCACCGAGTTGCTCACATCCGGCATTCTCAAAGACATATACAACAGCGAAAACTGATAAAAGAAGCGGTTCATCCCGCTTCTTTTTTTTGCCATTTGGCACTATATGCGTATATA
>CAVIKO010000157.1:0-24988 GCA_963643035.1 bacterium | reverse complement strand
TCTGTCCGGAAAATAAACATCAAAAAAGAACAAGTTTCGAGCTTGTTCTTTTTTTGTTTTTAATAATCCGATTACGCACCGGGCTCAGTGATTGTTATGTAGATGGGACCTGTGATATAATCTTTGGAAATGGTATATGTGTCTTTTTTCTTGCCGGCATCGGTGCATACTAATTTATCAAGTGATTCGACTCCGCCGATCGTCAGTCCGGAAACATATCCATGTCCACCGGTTTTCTTGCCTAGGTTATGCACGACTTTAAACACGAAATCGGTTAAAGCGTTGGCTTCGGCCGCAATGGAGTTGCCGTTGTCGTCTTCAATTACCAGTACGGTGTTGTTTTTCACATTAACCGCATATGCTTTCGTTTCAGACAGAGACAGCGTGATGTTGCCGGTGACTTTCGTCAATGACACCCATGACATTCCTGTATCAGCGTCCTTAACAACAGTGCATTTGTTGTAATACTTGTCGTCGGCATTACCATCGGTCGGCGTTGCTATGGCAACAACCATTTCGCCAGAAGAGGCTTTGACGACGCAGTTGAACTGAGCTGTCGAATCCGAATTGCCTTCATCGTCGAGCTCATCGCCTTTGTCATATCCTTCGCCGTCTTTGTTATATGCGACAACGACGTTCTTACCAAACGTGTCCATATCGGCTCTTTCGGGCTCACCTACATCAGGACGATTACCCTTCTTGACAACGAACCTCGTCAAAGTGTCCGCGACTGTGAATGTGATCTGCGGATAGTCATAGTACAATTGCGTGGCGAGTAAATCCTCTACTACTGCATACTTCTCGATCTGAGTCGAGAGGCCGGCGATTGTCTCGTTCAACGCATTAACCGCGTCATATGTGTAATCCGCTGTGTTGTATTGCTGCCAAGGATATAATATGTCGCTCGGGAATTCACAATGCTCTTCGACATTGGTGAGATTCAATCCGAACGCCGCGTCATCATTGTGCTTCAAAGCAGCCCATGCGCCGATTCCGTTTTGCATTCCGTTGATCAGCTTCGTTTCCGTTATCATATACTCGTCCGTGGTCGGGCCTGTGCAGAACTCGGATCCTGTCTGTTGCCCATCAGCTCCAGGAACGGAGTAGAACGCGCAGAATATTCCGCTATTCGATGACTCTTCGGAAGATTTTTTATTGATATATGGTACGCATGTCGTATAAAGATAATGATCGTAGTTCGAAGCGATGACCTCAAAGTCGATGCCATAGAATGAGCCATGTTTGTCTGATTTGCCGAATTGCATTACTTTTCCGACATTATCGGCGTATATATGCATTCTGCTGTAATCTTTTCCGATCAGGTCGAATTCATTATTCTTATTAACACCCTTTATGCCGGCGCTTCCGATGTCGGACAAATAAAGATCTTTGCCTTTGATCTCGATGTCCTTGTTCTCCTCGGATACGATTCCGTGCTTATTGCGAGATGACACGTATAACGGGTCATCGACATTGATGTGGATGTTGTTATCAGATACTATCGCGCTGAACGGCAAAGCATCGAAGTAATCGCTGGTTATATCATATGTTCCATCGGTTGTGAAACTTGCGATATCCTTTTCGATGTTATACAATCTGCCGTCATGAATGATTTTCGTGCCGGCGGAATATTTTGTGCCTGGCACCATGTCGTCGTATGATATTTTTTTGCCGGTCGTGCTATTGACCGTAGCCAGACTGTCATCGGCTTCGGCCACGATATAGCTCGGCTTCATGCTTTCACCAGTTCTGATATCAATATTCTTGATTGCTTTGTTGTAGACGATGCCGGTCCTTTGGCTGTCGGCCATATCGAACCACTTAGAATCGTAGCCGAACACATCGATCGAATCAGCTATATTCTTATCGGTGATGGTGGCCGAATACCCCTCTTTTGATGTTCGATAAGAAATAGTCCGGTAATTGGTGGATGTGACATATGCGCCATCAAATATGATGCGTGGGCCACTAACAGCATTGTACGCATCATCAGCGACGGCATTATTATTTTCATCGACGCCAAATCCTATGAATATGATTGGTCTATCAACATACCCGCTAATCGTATATTCCGGCTTATCATATATGTTCTTCTTTTGAGCCTCATTGACCTTCTGAAAATTATAAGCTGATAAAACTAGCACCTCGTGCTGCACGCCGTATTCGTCCGTTATATCTAAAAATGAAGACAGGAGCTGTTCATGTATAACAGGTAAACCATCGTTCACATAACCCGCACAATAACTTATTGTCAATGGTGTGACTTTTATATTACCATACAGTTCCTTAAATGAACGATGCCATTCATATGTCGATCCATCGATGTTTGTGACGGTGTAAACGATATGGTCATATGCGGATGGTTCGGCCGTGTTGATGAAGCTGGAATCGAATTCGGATGTCCCGGCGTCAACGTTGTACACCAATCTGGCGATCTCGGCATTATCCTTATCGTACCAGGATTCGTATTTCAGCTTGAAGCTGTCTTTTCCCAGCTCATATTGTTCAGGAGTGACTCTTTGCTCAGCGCCTTTGGCATCGTCCTCATCAATGAATAACTTCGTTCCGGGTGCGAATGTCCATTCCCTATCATAGAAGAAATGAACGAGCTCGGACATATTATCTGAGAGGTATCCTTTGCCTTTTCCTGTGTTCAATCTCGCCGGAGCATGCACGCCGGACAGATGTACTTCGGCGCTTCCCCATATTCCAGGAACATTGTTGCTGTCCTCATATGTTGATATGCAATCGATTGCCTGCGCCGCCCAACCGGCCGGGGATCTGAGCCCCCAGTCATTTATGAACAGCTTTCCGCCATATATATTCGCGTAATCTCCGACGATGGCATCAACATCGACTCTGTCGATGACGACATAACCGTTCATCATCTTGAAAGTGTGCCTGGCATGGAAGCCATCATGAGTGCCTGAGAGGTACATTCTCAGATATCCTTCAATCACTATGTTCTTGGCATTGACGCAGTGCGTCTGATATCCTTTCGCAACGATGGCCAGCGTGCCGACGCCATCAAATGTGAGCTTATCCGCGGCGACGATCGCTCCGATATACGAATCAGGCTTCTCATCGGCTTCGGTCTCAACATCGACATTCGATTTCAGGAATATCGTGTTGATGGTCTCATCGGGGATGGTTATCAGGAACTTCGCGTCCGGGTCTCCGGACTCATCAACGTTCGATGTGCTGAACAGAATAGCATGACCGACATCCGCGGCGTAAATGCTGAATCCTTCAGCGTCGCCTTTCGTGCTGACGAAGACGAGTTCGCAGTCTGGGTTCGTGGATGTGGTGTTAACGACTATGTTGCCATTCAGGCGGCCGGACAATTGATACTGACCACCATCGTTGATGCGCAAAGTTTTGCCGTCGAATGAGTATTTGGCGTAGCGTTCTGGATGTGCCTGAAGCTCGTCGTTTTTGGTACCATCGATCGTGAAGCTGGTCCTCTGATTCGAATCGCCTGTCTCGACTTCCCTGACGAACTTGACGTTCTCGGCGAAAGTCGGCTCCCAGACGTTCTTGAACCCGCGCTTGGTCGATGTGACCTCAAGCGTTCCTTCGGGATATCTCACATCGGAGAATTTCCCGTATTTGTATATCTTCCCGCTCGGAGCGTCCGAGGCGTTCTGGAAATAGTATGTTCCGGCGGTCGCGGCCTTGCTGTCGAGCGTGGATTTGCCATCGACGTCGACCGTCACCGATTTCCCGGAGGCCAAGCTCTCGATCTCGGTTTTACTGTATGTCTCGTCTTTCGTGTAATAATCGCTGAGATCGACTTTGGCTGCCGTGCCGGTGCCGCCGATCCTCTCGAATTTCCCGGAGTCCGCGATGTACACGTATTCGTCATATTGGTCGCCGTCTGAGCTTTCGGATGATCTGACCAGATATATGACGGTCGATGAGGGCGCCGATATGGATTCGAGGCTTTCGGCGATCTCGAATTTCAATGCGCCGGCTTTCAGGGATTCGCCGATCATCTCAGCGACCTCATCCCTCTCGATCTTCGTCGACAGCTTCTCATCTATGGCTGCGCCGTATTGGTCGATCAGCCTCTGGGCTATCTCCTCGACGTCGGCATCGATCGATGATGAGTCATCGCTCTTGGCCAATGCCTTCCCATTGATGGTCTTCAGATCATCTGAGCTGAGCTTGCCCGCGATTTTGCCGACGGCCTCATCGATTCGCTCGGTGGCGCCATGCATCTCGCTCAGTGAGGCATATGTGTCCTTGATTCTGTTCCCGCCATCGTCGTATTTCGCGACCTCGACCATGACCGGGTATCCGCGGTATGATATCTCTTTGACCGTAGTTGTTGTGGTCACTTGGACTTTAGTTTCATCTGCCATATTCAATGCCTCCGTTTTTTGAGTTCATTTCGATAATTAATTGTTGAGGCCGGAACATTTGGCAGAATGCCGGCGAAATGATGAAAAAAACAAGGATTCGAGATCCTTGTTTTTTTTGTTTTACTGATGCTTGTTGACAGTGAGATCGACGACGACGTTGCCTTCTGGCTTGACGGCGGTTGTCTCTGTCGTTCCGGTGAATGTTCCGGCTGAGGATGCTGTCGACGCTGTGGTGAGCGTGGTGCTGAGCTTCGGCAGGGTGATCGTGTCAGCGGTCCCGGTGAATGATGCTGTTGGCGTGGCTAAGACGCTAACGGCTTTGCCCGTCTTGGCCGCAACCGATGTGACGACCGTTTTCGTCTCGGTCGGTGCGGAGAATGTCAGAGTGAGAGTGTCATTCGCCCATGAATCGACCAAAGTCGCCTCTTTGACGTAAGTGGCGGAATAATCGGATGGCGTGACCTCGTTGACGAAATCGGCCGATGTGCCGGATACTGATACGCTGACTGTTCCAGAAGGCGTGTATGAGACGGTCTTCGTGGAATTCTCATTCGCGTAATCGGTCGCGGCGGCCGTGGTTTTGTCGTAGTTGACGGTGACCGAGCCGGAGAATCCATGCGAATGCGATTTCTCGGTTCCGGTGAATGTCGCGGATTTGACCGTGACGCCGGTGACCAATCCTGAAAGATCGACGTCGGTGTTGCCGATCTTCTCCCATGAGTATTTCCCATCCTGAACGACCGTGAGATATTCGTCGAACACGTCATCGCTGTCGGAATGGGAATCCTTGACGAGGTAGATGACGTTCAATGTGTCAGCGGAAGCCGTGGGCAGCGTCTCGACCACGTTGAGCGTGATTTTGCTCATCGCGGAAAGGGTGCTGTCGATGTAGCTCTTGACCGCGCCTACCGTCGGGATGTTTGTGTGGGTTGTGTATTCCGACCCGATGTCATTGATGTCTGAGCCATCGGCGGTGGCGTACTTGTATGTGATCTTTCCGTCTTCCTGCTTGATCTCGGTGAGGAATGTGTTGCTGTTCCCGACGTTGGTGCCTGATGTGACATCAAGGCCCTCGCGCCAAGTGTCGAGCTCTCCGTCATGAAGGACGTATGTGTTGGAACCTATGACGATTTTAGTGATATTGTGTTCAGCCATATTGAAACTCCTTGTGTTAGCCTTGATGCTCTCTATATATTATATTGTTCAAGCGTTCGGCTTATTTTGCGGAATACGACTCGCTGCACACATGGGTGAACGCGTCGTTCGCGCCATCGTAATAATACAGCGATTTGAGGGCATCCTCGCCGATCAGCGAATTGATCTGATCGATCGTCATGTCATACACCCTCGTGAATTGGGCGACGCCATTCGAGTCGGGGGCCCGGAGATAAAGCTCCGGGAAATCCTCCGATTTGTCCTCGAATGACCATATCGCCTCGCCGATCGTGTCGGCGATGTAATAAGCGCCTTCGACCGAGATCATGTTATCGTGGTCGATCCATTGCGAATCGCCCCCGTTCAGCAGCCTCAGCTGCGCGGAAGTGCATCTCAGAACGCTGGCGTTCCCATAGTCATATGATATTATGCCGTAGCTGTCATTGGAATCCGGCTCGCAGCTCATGAGTATGTACTTATGCTCGCCGAGCACCTTCCCGAACAGATATCCGGTCTGAAATTCGATTGCCATTGGATCATCCTCCTGATGTCGAATCCGGGCTGTAGATGCCCTGGGCGTAGTTCTCATCCGTGCTGAACAGCGATGCGAGATCCCCCGATGCCTGCTCAACCCATGCCCCGGACACGCGTTTGTACACTTTCGCGATGCCTTTCCATGCGGAATCTATCTTCAGCCACAGCAGCGGCGAGAATATCGCCCTGACCGTTTTGTCCGAATGGAAGTTCTTCAGCGTGTATTCGTATGTTATGTCCGAGAGCGTCACCTCATATGCCTCGGTCGGCGAGGTGAACGCGGATGTGTGCTTCGTGCTTGGGTATATGACAACCTCGTCGATGTACCCTGTGAAATATGTGTTCGAGTCGACCGTTGAGCCGACCAGCGCGCCGACATCGACCTCAGATACGGCCGCGGGCGATGAGTTGGACACCGATTTCCTGAGCGTGCCGTCGACGAAGAAGTAGCATGTCGAGGTCGTTCTCGACACGACCAGATGATGCCATGCGTTCCTCGTGATAGCGGTCGATGTGCTATCATAGCCGCCGTTTGCGGATGACGATGTCGATAGATTGGATCTGCAGACCGCGTAAGTCGAGTATGAGCCGTCGTCGACGTGGAAATATGTCTGGCCGGATGTCGACCCCTGGCCCCAGCATATCGGGGTAGGATACAGATTCGTCGTGTTCGATGTCGTGCAGTAGAACCAGCATTCCATCGTGAATCCGCTGGAATACGTCGATGGGAGCGCGATGTGGAGATAGCTCGACCCGTTCAGCTTCAGCGACGATGTCCCGAATTTGGCCTGCTCGTCGCTGACGGCTGGGGAGCCGTTCGATGTGATCGTGCAATTCCCGGTACGGTCGATGATCTCGCCTGAATCGAAGTCCATCAGGCAGATCGCGTCGTCGTAGGCATATGTGCCGGTTTTGGTCGTTTCGACCGCCACCCCATCGACCAGGAACGCTTTGAGATCCTGGCCCGAGTTGCCTCTGCATTCGTATTTCTGCGTGGTGTTCTCCCTCACGGTGGTCTCGCCTTCGGGGGTGATCGTGCCATCCTCGGCCGAGGACGTTATGATGAAATCCTGCAGCTCGCCGAAATACGCGGTTGCGACGACGTTCGCGGACTGATTCGACACCTCATATGCGTATGAGAAAGTCGCTTTGGCGTTATATGCCGCGGTCGGAACGGTGAATGCCGATGTGTGCTTGCAGCCGCTCGACACCAGAAGGTCATCGATGTAGCCGGTGTAATAGTCGGTCGAGGTGTAGCCGCTCGACGCGGTTCTGTACAGACAGCCCAATATGATCGCCGAAACCGTCTGTGGGGACGATTGGGTGACCGTGGCGATCAGCGAGCCATCGAGGAAGTAATAATTGCTGCTGCCATTCCTGCAATAAGCGAAATGGTGCCACGCGTTCCTCGTGATAGCGGTGGAGCCATACGCCCCATTGTTCACGCCGGTCGTTGAATTGGCGCGGCAGACCGGGTATGTTGAGTATGCGCCATCGTCTATGGCGAAATAAACGTTGCCATAGGATGAGCTCCCATCGGTCGAGAACATGCATGGATAGCTTCCAGACGTATTCGATTTGGTCGTGTAGAACCAGCATTCGACGGTGAATTGGTCGGAGAACGAATCGGGCAGATTTATCTTGAGCGCCGCGGATCCTCCGAAATATATCGAGCCTGCCCCGAATTTGACGGTCGATGTGTTGATCGATGGGGTGCCCGACGTGGATGTCTCGGACCTGCCGAAGGCATCCGATGCGTCATCGTTGAATGGGAAATACGCCACGGCATTGGCCGGGGTCGTGATTGGGTCGGCTTCGACGACATCCACCGATTCGCCATTGACCTCGATATATTTGAAATTATCCGAGGTCGGGGTGATCGTGATAGTGGTGTTCGTCCCTTTCGTTATGGTATATGTTCCGGCATCAGGCGATGTCGAGCCGATGCCATCGTGCTTTATCGTCAGCGAATACGGCCCGGTCGCCGAATCGGCGAAGCTCGCGTAAACGCTGATGGATTTGGTCAGATAATGCGTGGAATAATAATCCGGCTCGAATGGCACGGTCAGTTTCTTGTCCAGGAACCATCCTTTGAAATCGTATCCGAGGTCCGGGGTCGGGTCGGATGGCATGGTCAATGCCTCGCATCCCGACGTCGATATCGTCGCATACGCTTCCGTCGCGGACGCCGACAGATAGAATATTATGTCATTCTTCTTCGTGTATCTCAGCTTGCCATACACGGTGAGCTCCTGAGTGAGCTCGGCCGATGCGTATTTGCCCGCGTCGTATGGGTCGCTGAATGCGGAATCCCAATACCATCCTTCGAACTCATAGTTCGTTATGTTTGGCTCAGATGGGGTCTTCAATGTCTCGTTGCCGCCGGATTTGGTCGTGTAATACGCCCTTCCGTTCAGCATGAACGTGATTTTGTATTTTATCACCTCGGCCAGCTTCGCGTAGACCGGGATGTCCTTGTTGATCCATCGGCTCTCAAGATACGATGCCGTGAATTGCACAGAGTATCCCTGATCCAGGAACCAGCCGCCGAATTTGTATCCATCGACAGTCGGATTGTCGGGCAGCGTCAGCGTCTCATGCCCTCTGGTCGTTATCGTCGAGTATTCCGTTCCATTCACATAGAATATGATTCTGGAATCGAATCCCGGGTCGCTTGGGCATTCCTCCGTGAGCTTGCCGTAGATCGTGGTTGCTTCGGTTATCGTCTTGTCGGCGAAATAATCGTCGGTATATGGCGTGTTGTACGATGAGTCGACGAACCATCCCTCGAAGACATATCCGTCTTTGGATGGGGTCGCGGTCGGGGCATCAATCGATTCATGGCCGGCTGAGCTGACCGTTTTGTATGTCGTGCCATCGCAGACGA
The DNA here is from genome assembly GCA_963643035.1 of bacterium. Classification (GTDB taxonomy): domain Bacteria; phylum Bacillota; class Clostridia; order Oscillospirales; family CAG-272; genus UMGS1696. Next base: position 16,048 of record CAVIKO010000157.1, on the reverse strand, counting down.
ATGTCACCGCGAATCTCTGTCTGAACAGCGCGATGACCTGGATGTCCGATGTGAGGTAATTGGCATCCAGATACGATTGGTCGAACGTCGAGCCATTCAGCTGCCATTCGATGAACGAGTATCCTTCCTTGGTCGGGTTCGATGGGAACGCTATCGTCTCTCTGCCTGTCGTCGAAACGACGTAGTATGACGCGCCATCGACGATGAACTCGACTGAGTATTTCTCGTATTTGGCGTAGCATGCGATGTCCGATGTCAGCTTCTTCGAGGCATATGACCCCGATGTGATCTGAGTCGTGCCATCGCTGAGATAATATCCCAGGAACTTGTAGCCGTCTTTGGCTGGAGCGGCTGGGAGCGTTATCGTCTCATTCCCGCCCGTCTCCACGGAGCCAATCGCGGTCGTGCCATCATAGAATGTGATGGTATGCGTTTTGGAGTATATCTCGATGACGGTGATTATGATGTATCCATTGCTGGAATTCCCGCCCTGCTCGGTCAGCGAATCGGTGAGCTGCGATGAGAGATAACCAGATCCCCCGCCGCCTCCGGCTTCGTAGCTGGACGCGCCGCCGCCGCCATAATATCCTCCTCCGCCGCCGCCTTCGCCATAGTAAGAGCTAGACGCAGTGCCGCCATTGCCGCCTTGGCCGAATGAGCCAGCGGTGCCGACGCGCGAGGTCGCGGTGCCTGGCTCGCCTCCTGCGGTCTGCGTGCCGCCGGAGCCGCCGTATTTCAGGGCGTTCGAATTCGAATTGGATGTTCCGTAATATCCGTGCTCGCCCTCTTCGCCGCCGCCTTTTCCGCCGGCTCCGCGATATGATGATGAGTATGATGATGTCGAATAAGCGGAGGAGCCTCCTCCTCCGCCAGCGACCAATATGATCGCGTCGGTGTTGCCCGACAGCGATGCCAAAAGCCCTGAGGCGGTCGCGACATGGGTCGCGCCCCCTCCAGAGCCTGCGTAATAATACGAATATCCGCCGCCATTGTAGCCTTCGGCGTTCTTGGTGGATGTCGATGACCCGCCAGCTCCGCCCGTGCCCCCGGCGTTCAGATAAAGTATTGTGTCGTTCTCAAACGAGATAGTGCCATATGAATGGCCGCCCTCGCCGCCGAGGATGCTGGTGTTTCTGGTGTTCGTGGCCCCAGCCGCGCCATATGCCTCAATCTTGTATTTGCCCGCCGCGAGCTGAATCGATATCTCAGCCCCGGTGTACGTGCAATTGAGGATGTCGTCTGCGGCAAGCGATGATGCTGCAGGTATGCTTGATGTCAGATCATAAGTTGCCATGCCGTTCTCCTTTCACCCCTCATCATTGCTGCAGATAGAGGTCGCCATCTTCCCCGAAATCCGAGGCCGGCGTGGTCGTGCCGGTGTAATATCTGTTGAAATTCAGCGCATCGAACGCGGCTTGGATCTTAGTCTCGATCGCGGCGTTCATCGAATCGGCCGTGACTTCGGGGACGTATGCCGCGTTTATGACCGCGGTCAGGTCGTCTATGTCATGGCCATCGAGCTTCTTCGCGTTGATGTTGTAATTCGTCGACGATATGCCGATTGACGATATGTCGGGGCTGCTCGAAGTCGTCGTTGGGTTCGCGGTGACAGCCGTCCCGCCGACCCCGTTCTTGAGCTTCTCATCGATGTCCGTCTTATTATAGTAATTGGCGAGATCCGAATCGGACTTGCTGACCGGGGAATATCCCAGAGCGGCCGTTATCTTGTCCGCGGTGACCTCGGCGTCGCTGACCAATGCCAGCGTGCCGGTCTTCGATGGTAGGGTGAGGCCGATCGAGGAATCGCTCTGAGCGGAATTCCTGATCATCTTGACCTCTTTCGTCTCATCGTCGCTGATCAGCCTGAACATCTCGTTCTCGAGGTATATCGCCAGCACATCGGTGTCGGGCGAATAGGCCGCCAGCTTCGGGACATCATACGCGACCAGATACCATTTGTCGTCTTTCGTCGATTTGCCGATGGTCATGCATCGGAGGTATGGGTGGCTGTCGTTGAACTCGACGCCCTCGTATGTGTATGTCATGGAGTACCCATATGCGGTCTCGTCGCTCGTCCTGATGTACTCCAGGATCATGTTGCTGTATTTGATGTTGCATTGGTATTTCTCGAGATACGCCGCCAATTCGTCGGAGATGGCGTCCCCGATGGAGTAAGTCGACAGGTCGACCGTTCTGGTGACGTCGTTTATCGCGAGATTGATGTCGTATTTCGATGCGATGTCGGTCCATATCGCGCCATTCCATATTTTGGGCAGGGCGTATTTGTCCTGCTTGAGCGCCATGAACGACAGACCCGTGGCCGAGACGGTCGTGTTCTTGCCATTGTATACGCCGGTCGCCAGGAACTCCGTGTCCCCGGTCGATGTCGTGAAATCGTAGCCGATGAACGTTCTCTTCGTCTTGTTTATGGATGTGACGATGTAGAACGCGCTGTCCGTGGCGAATGAGCCGGTGTGGACGATGTCGTCGTATTTCGCATCATATGTGAATGTCTGCGCGGTCTTCCCCGATGTCTTGACCGACATGTTGAGGACCTCGACCCAGTGCCCCGCGCCTGAGAATGAGAAGCACGCGGTGTTCGCGGGTATCTTCAGCCTGTAGGTGTATCCCACGACGAGCTCGTCATCGGAGACGAGGTCTTTCCAGCCGTAGTTCTTGACGAGGCACATGTCGCCAACATACTCCCCGGTCGCGGGAAGCTCGGCGTAGACCTTGATCGGCGTCTCGATGTAAGGTATTATATCGGTCAGCAGCGTCGCGTCGGTGTACGTTATCTTCGAGTATTTGCCGTTTATCAGGTCCTGGACCTTCGCGACGTGATTCGTCGCATCGACCGATATGGAGCATAAATAAGCATTGGGGACAAGCGCCGACAGATCGAAGAGTATCTTCGATTCGACGGCGTTGATCTGCGACAATGCCTGCTCGATGAAAGCGAATGTCAGGTCGGTCCTCGTGACTTTGATGACGCGGAACGAATACCCGATGTTCATGCCGTTGAAATAATCCGAAAGCGGATACGACGACATGTACAGATAGCCCATGCTGTCCTTGAACATCCTTCCCGTTCGGATGTCATGCACGGACATGAAGCTGTTGCCATTCGCGTCTTCGAACGCCACGAGGCAGTATTTCAGATCCTGGCTCGAATCGAAATCCGAGAGGTCGTAGAAATAATGCTTCCCGTTCGCGGCATGGGTCTCCTGCAATGTTCGGAGGTCGGCGACCGTGGCCGCGTCGCTCGCCGTGACTTTGTATACGAGCGTCGCATCATCGACGTCGGCATCGTGCAGAACATACGTGTTCTGGCCGATGACTATTTTTGAAGTGATGTTCTCAGCCATGATCGCTCTCCTTTAATATCATAATGTGGTTTGGTATATCGTGAATGAATTGCTCACAGGCGTGCTGGTAACTGTTATCGTCCCATCTGGCGATATGGTCGTCGTGGTGAGCGTGGTTGGGGCGTCCGAGACGACATATCCCGTCTCGAATGTCATGCCATTCGTCGATGACACGGTGAATGTCCCATCCGCGTTGTATGCCATGCTGTTCGCGGATGGCGAATCGTCGGCCTCGGCATTGGAGCCGGAGTCGCTCGTGACGACGAATGTGCCGTCATCGATGTCCGCGGTCGCATCGAAAGTGCTGCTGCCATCGGATGATGTCATGAATATGCCGCTGTCTTCAGTGCCGCAAGACACCGTGAATATATTGGATGCCTGTTTGGATGATTCGTCTGATGGCGAATCGGAATCCGAGGAATCGCTTCCCGCATCGGCTTCCCCAGACGATGTCTGGCCGCCAGATGATGACGATGATGAGCCGCCATCGAGCAATGAGCCAGCGGTCGCGGTGAATCCCAATGATGGGAGCGCTCCCGCATTGAATATGTCAAGCCCATGCGAAGGCAGCTTCCCCGGCGTGAATTTGTCGACGCCCTGGGTGAATGAACCCTCATCGAAAGTCAGGACCAATGCCTCGTTCGATGTGCTGTCGGTCAGCGCGCTCGGCGTGTACGCATCCTTTCCTTGGACGAACTCGCTCTGCGTGCCTGGGTCGAATGCCCCCTGCGAATATGTCGATTTCGTTCCGGCGCTGAAATAGAAGCTGACCGTTTTGCTCGACACCGGGGCGGATTCACCATTCAATGTGATGTATGATATCCTGCATGAGCCGGATGCGGATGACGACCCGACCGCTATGAACTCATCGTTGACATAGCGATACAGGGTGCCCGTGTCATCTCCCAGATCGATGTATATGTCGTTCTGGCGGCCCGATATTCTGTTTGTGTGCGCCGAATCGGAGTACATCCCGTCGTTGTGCATGTACCCGACGACGATTTGCCCCGCGTTCGCGAGCGCCTCTTTTATCTCGGCGATTTCCTTTTTGGCTTTATCGATGTCGATGCCGTTCGCATCGATTCTGCCGGACATCTCGCTTATCGCGCCATCGATCGATTCCAGCCCGGATTCCAATTCCTCGGTCAGCTGGGTCTTCAGCTCATTCAGAGCGTCGTCGACAGATTCGAATCCAGATGAGAGCTCATCGGCGAGGCGCTCCAGGTCGGATCTGGAGATGCCCAAATCGATTGAGATGTCCCCAGAGCCGAGTATGCTGACGCCATTGATCGTCTTGATGTTGTAGCCGGAATGGAGCGGGGGCTGAGCCTCGGTCTTCCTGGCGTATGTGCTCGCGATGATGTTTCCCTCAGAATCGCGCCTCGCCGCCTCGACGAGGATCGGCGTGCCATCGCTTCTGGTCATCTCGGACGCGGCCATGTCCGGCGTGTCGTCGACTATGATTGTCTTCTTTATGGATTTCATGCTTCAGCTCGCCTCCTCGCCGCTTCGTAATAGATTATTGGCTTCGTTTTTTTATATCAGTTCCTGAAGACGATGCTGACCGTCTCCGCGGAGTAGCTATCGTCCTCGTCTATCGATGCGGATGGCTTCCTGATGCCATCGCCATCCGATTCCATGCTTTCGCCGTCATCATCCGCCGAATCGTCTTCGTCATCGATGTCTTTCGTCAGGCCTATGGTCGCGTCGTTGTACGCGAATTCGGCCGCGGCGGCGATTGTCTCGGCCTTGAAGCTGCTGACATCGGTCGGGGCGCCTTTCAGAGTCAGGACCACTGTATCGACATCGGCGTTGCCTGAGCTGTCCCTGATGCCATTCGTGATCTCGGCGATGATGCCGACCCCCGCATCTGCCTCGGAGAGGTTGTTCGTGCGGTCGACTTCCTGGGTGTGGACGATGACCTGCGTCTGCGCGTCATATCCCTCTTCGGCGTATATGTCGGTCCTGTCGGGGTTCTTGAGAGTGATGTCTTTGAACGACAGCCCGCATTCGCACCCGGACTTCGCGTCCCCTGAGCCGAATATGCTCTCGCCCCCGATCGTCTTGAATTCGATTGGGTTCTCGATGACCTCGCCATCATATGTCATGGTGAGCTTGCCATCGACGACCGCCAGTCTGAACAGCGATATGTCGATGTCCGCGTATCCGCCGCCCCCAGAGGTGCCATCGGTCGGCAATGTGCCGATCTCATAATCGATCCTGGCCTTGTTGTCGGCGTTGGATGATGCGTATGAGTATGAGTTCCCGGCCAGATCGGCATAGCTGGAATGGTATTCCGAGATGCTTTCCTTGATGGCGTCTATGCTGATGCTGATGCCGCCGGTCGTCTTGTCTTTGTAATTATTGTAATAATATGAATAATATCTGTTGAAATACTCATCGAACAGATAGTAGTAGTTCGGAACCTGGTCGATCACCGACGCTTTGCCGAGGTAGTCATCCGCATTGGGGTCCTCAGAGTATGCCACGCCGTAATCGGCGAGGATCAGCCTCTGGATGTCCTTGATGATCTCCTCATCGTATTCGTTGTCTGAATCGACTTTCAATATGAGCGGGACGTTCGCGTTGTCCCTGCGCTTCAGGGCGACTATCTCATCGAGGTCGTACTCGACTCCCTCGGTGAAGACCAATGTGATGCCCTTATTCTCGGCCGGGGCGGATCTCGCGGCGGGCTCGGATGCCCTCAGCCCGGACAGATTCAGCGCGGATGTCTTCGTCTCCGTTTTCGTCTCGGACGCCTGCAGCCTTTCCGCGGCGGCCTGGACCGATGCCAACCCCCCGACGCTCACCGATTTGGCTTTCGCCGCGGATGATTCGCCGTTGGATTGCTTCAGCCCGCTGAGCTTAAGCTTGAGGCCCATATTACGATATCTTCCTCGATATCCACATCTGGCCGATCATCAGATTCGATGGGTTCGGAGATGAGCCATCTCTGTATTCGTATACCTGAACCGTGAGCCTCTTCGTGGAATCGGCTCTGGATTCGGCCGCGAGCGCGGTCATGTCGTATGTCCTTCCATCGGTTCCCTTGATGTTGACGTGCTTTGCTGGCATAACTTTCACCTCGCATATATGTTAATAATGGATTGTTGCCGCCAACAATTCATTAGATATGGGGGACAAAACATGGCAAATCTGAAGAAAAAAGCCGGATATCTGGCCGAAGATTCGAAGAACATGGACCTGAAATACATGGCCGTTCTCGCGTATCAGTACAACAACATGGCGCATGGCAGGACCGTGGATCTCACCGCGCTGAGCGATGAGGACGCGCGCATGATGAGCGAGATCGCGAGGCGCCCGGCCGATGTGAGGAAGCGTCTGGCATATGACCAGAAAAGCAGATTGACTGTCAAGATGATAAAATACATGGCCGCGAATCCGAAATCCGGGAAATACTACATCTGCACCGACCCGGTCACGGGATGCCCGAAGACCGATTTCGAATTCAGGGACGGACTGGCCCGCAGGCAGTTCTCGCTGCACAACCCCGGATTCGCCCCATTCGTGGGATACGGCGATGAGGATGCGTTCTACAGCGGCGCGGACAACAGGCGGCGCAAATCGAGCAAGACGACGAGAAAGCTGTCGAAGCAGCTGATCAGAAACAAATAAGCCAGTCGATCTGGCTTATTTTTCGCGCGTTTCTGCGGCGCGAACAATCGATTATCATAAAAGGAGGATCCGATATGGCGACGAAAACGAAATTGGATGCGCTGGATCCGAACGATCCCAACCTGGCGAAAGAGGATGGCGGCATCGACGTCGGCATGGTCGTCCAGGGATTCGATGAGGACTTCTCCGGCATCGAGGCCGTGGAGGAAGTCAACGCGAAGCTGATCGCGTACATGGAGAAGATCATCCGCAAATCATACGAGTACAAGACGTACATAACGTATCTGAAGCAGGAGCTCGACATCACCAGATGCGCGATAACCCCGGGGCTGAATCAGAAGGACATGGATTTCGGCCTGGAGTTCCATCACTACCCGATCACATTGTACGATGCGGTCGACACGCTGACGAGATACGCCTACGCCCGCAAAGACGCTGGCGGGAACCTCAGCATGTTCGATGTGATGAAGCTCGTGATGCAGGAGCACTACGCCGGGAACATCGGCCTCGTGCCGCTGTCGACCACGGCGCATGAGATGGCCCACAGCGGGGCGATCAGAATCCCAAACACCGCGATATACGGGAATTACCAGAAGTTCATCGCGAAATACAAAGAATACATGTCCCCGGAGCTGATCGACAAATGCGAGACCGCGATGCTGATAACCCCGGAGATGGCCGAGGAGCAGAACTCGCAGAAGCTCGGCAAGAACACGCTGAACTACACCGTCGAATACAGAGCAGCCGGCGGAAGCGGAGAATGCGAATAGGAGGGATGCCCACATGTCATCAACGATAATCTCACCAACGACCGGAATCACCCCCACAATCCCCGGCGGAGGAACGTCTTCATCGACACTCACATCCACCTACTACAGATACTGCGACGACGCGGCATCAGCATCGGGATACAATTCGAATGGGACGTCTAGCGTCATGATGACGCCTGATTATTCGGGCGTATATGACGTCAACAACAAATCATTGACGGAATATTGCGCGACCAATCCGCGCTATGTGAAGAATTTCACATTCAAGCTGAAAGACCGCGGCTTCGGCAACAGCGTTTCTAAGCTAATGCGCGGCGCTCTTGATTGCAACTTCGTGGATCCGAACAACGGAACCGCTTGGGGCTGTTCGTCGGTGCCATCGTCTCTGACATCAAACGCGGCTCTGGCAAAATTCAATTTCACCAAGTACAACGATTATTACAAAATCCAGATGGCAGACCCGGCAAGCACGACTGTGCCGATTCCGGCCGTCAAAAAATTTGCGGGGTCTGCCGGAAACGACTGGTACGCGCCATTCCAAGTCAAAAATCAGCTGTTCGCCTATGGCACCGACATCGCGCTTCGCGCCGACGATGACTTCGCGAATGTGCTCATCGTGAACGTGAACACTTTGACGACACTGGGCACCATACCGCTTGATGGGGCGCGCGGATTATGGCTTCTGCTTCAAGCCGGAGGCGGAGGAGGCGGCGGCCTCAGCTCCAATACGACAAACATGCTGTATGTCGGCGGAGGAGGAGGCGGCGGCGCCGGAGCGCTTGTGTATGTGGATTTCGTTCAGCTGTACTGCATCAACGCATCGCATAATTACTATTTTCGCATCAAATACTTTGACGGAGGATCCGTTGGCTCAGCTGGCGGCAGCATCATACTGTATTACTCAAGACTGACACAGACCGGCAACACTGTGTCGGCATATAACACGAATCTGGCGGTAATCAACGGCGGAAAGGGCGGATCATATAAACAGCTTACTGCCGATTACGAATATTACTCCGGGTCGGCTGACCCTGCCGGCGGGGCCGGCGGAACCGTGACAACATATAATTCGAACAGCGCGATGTACATCGCGAATTCATGGTCTGGCGGAGATGGCGGAGATGGCTCGATTGAGACGGAAAATGAAGGGGAATCATTATCTGGCAGCCCGCAGACGGTGTCATGCAGCGGCGATACGTTTTATCTACGCAGGACGCTGACATCATCGAGCTCCCCCCGATATTTCGGGCAAGGTAGCGACGCGGCGAGCGATGGCCATGTTTATGGCGGAGGCGGCGGAGGATCCACTTGCGCCGATGCAGGCAGATATGTGTCATCCTACGGCCAAGGCGGGCGAGGCCGCACTTATGGCCAGGCAGCGCAGTCCGGCGGAAGCGGGGGGGCTTTTCTGCTCGCATCAACAAAACATGCCCCGGCCGTCGAATTGGCTGACCCGGTGATGAAGATAACCTCAACAATGTCCGATGCCGGATTGTTAAATGCGTCATCTACATACACAATCATCAACAACAATCCATTCAGCGTGACATGTCGTTACAGTTATCTTAATGCGAAGTCGGGTAAATGGACGGCGCTCTCATCGAAGAATATCGCCGCCAATAGCAGCGCAGACATATATTCCGATGTCTCAGGCGCAACATACGGCAACGTATCCGCGCATTTCACATATACGGTGGAGTCCACGATCTGCAAATCAAATACGGTCTATGCGTCATAGACAATGCCCAGAACTCGAAAGTTCTGGGCTTTTCCGCATCCCGAACAATCAATTATCATTGAATGCAAGCGAGGAATCAGCCATGAAAATAACAGAATCGCAACTCGACCAGCCGATAATCGACGAGCTGCACGCCCTCGATGGCGTCAAATCGTCATACGCGGACGGCTCATCGGTATATGTGTCATACGACGGCGCCAAATTCGTCAGCAAGCCCATGAATGAGCTCAATCTGCGCAGGGTGTTCTCGATGGACGATGTGCATGGGCTTATCCGCCACATGCATAGGTCCGAGGACAACTACGTCTCAGGATATGACAAGGACATCGGCTCGAAATCCATGGCATACGCGATAGCCCCGCTCCAATCGACGATCGATGGCACATTGCTTTACAGATCGTCCGGGCGCGTCGCGAGGATCAAGACCTCCGGCCAGTATATAATGATGCTCGACGGCAACGGGATGCTGTACAGAATCAGCAAAAGCGACGTGTCTGTCCAGGAAAGCAAGAACGTGCTGGAGCTGATACAGACCAACTTCGTGTATTCGGGGTTCTCAATCGGCAGCATCACCGACATCGAGCCATACAGAACAGGCGCGCTGATCGCCACCGAGAAGAACGGGATATTCTATGTCTCCCTCACCTCGGATGAGATAGAGCAGTGCGTGAAGGAGCTCGACGTGCGGAAGATCAAGATGATGTCCGACGGCAAGACGCTTCTGATCATAAAGAGCTCATCAGCAGGCAGCGTCGTATTGTATAACATGGAGCTCGGCGCGAAGCTCAGCTCGTTCAATCATCTGAGCAATTCGTTCCAGGGCGCCCTCGACGTTGCGGTCGGGGCGGATGAGTTCTTCATATTGGGCAGGGCATTCGGCTTCAACCAATCCGAATCGCTTCTGCATCATTGGAAGCTCGACGCCAGCGGGGCGGAATACATGAACCGCGACTCATCGATAGCCGCGAACTGCTCGGACAACTCATACAAGCCGAAATTCGTCAGGCTCACGTCATCCGCGGTCATGATCATCGGGCTGAAAGGCCAGAAGCTGTTCGTCTGGGAATACCAGAGAGACGCGATGTTCGACAAGCCGACCGAGACCGTGTACTCGGCCGAGGACATCGAATACGACGACCTTCTGGATTTCGCGTATCTGAACGGCAGATACTACGTCGCGCTCAAGAACAGGATCCTGGCGCTCGGGATGGATCTCGGCCTGATCGAGAACTACCGCCTCGGCGGGGACATCGATTACGGCGCGGTCAAGATCACCGATGGCGGGATATACGCGCTGTCCGGGAAGGACCAGTATATGTTCAGCATCCCCAGCAAGACGTACCAGCAGCAGATAGACATGGCCATATCGGCCGATGGCTGCAACAACATGGACATCTGCCTGAAGATGCCGTCGACCGACTCGGTGATATTCATCGATGCCGACAGCGCCCAGAGGATATCCCCGACGTTCTACATGAAGCTCGACGGGAAATACCACATCCTGAAGCTGTCGAATTTCTCGGCGACCAGCATCATCATGAGGGTGATGATATCCAATCGCGAGGATCAGATAACCGGGCTCGTGATACACAAGAACAGAATTTTCTACAAATAAGTGCAAATAGGCGGTAAATTATGGAAAATAATATAAGCATTAAGAAGGTGCTTCGCCGCATCTATAACATCGACTATTCGAAAGCGACGCTGAATGACGACGACGAGTTCGTCATTCATTCCAATGGGGTGTCCGAGCTGACGCAGTTCCTGAAGAGGAACGACATCGACAACGGCATAATCGTCACCCCATCGGGATACAGGTCGGGTTTGTTCATGTCATATGACAACGATGGTGAACTGTACTCATCGAGCAAGCTGACCCCCGAATCGGTGTCGTTCTCGCTGAATCTGTTCGGCCTGAAGAAAGGCTTCTTCTACAGGATAGTCATCACCGCCAGGAACCTCGACAACATCGACCTGATCACCGATGACAGAACGATCACGGTCAGCGACGACAGCCAGCAGATAGTCATCAGCTCCGACCTCTCGGACGTGTATGAGAACAAGGATCTGACCGGGTACTTCAGGGCGCTGTCCAACGAGGCGAACCTGTTTCTGTCATTCGGGAAGATCTGCATCAAGGACATCGTCATCGACGAGGTCGTGCTGCAGGAAGAGGAGAATCTGAGCCAGCCAGAGGAAGACGTCAGCGAGGAGGTCCCCGAGAACAAGAGGACGATCGCGACGTATGGCGTGTTCGACCTGCATCCGAACATCGTCGATTCCTACAAGGGCAGATACGTTGAGCTCACCAGGCTGTTCGGCCGCGGGATCGTCATGTTCTACGACAAGAGCGAGATGAGATACGTCCTGGAGCGATCCAACTCCGAGAGCGTGCTGGCCGATCCTTTCACCAACCTGAACTACGAGATCGACATGAATTTCGCGAAGGTCCCGGGTTATGGCATATTCGACTCATGGGAGACCGATGAGGTCTCATCCGACATATCGCCGAACACGCTGAAGCAGGGATTCCTCGGCTTCGCGCTGACCAAGGATGGGAAGAAGGTGCGCTACACCGGCTCGAATGGGAGGCTGTACGTGTTCATCTACAGGATAGACTGATATGGCGAAGAAAGCGAAGAAGACATATAAGATCGAGGGCATCGCCGGGACGACCGTTGACCTCGACCAGCTGCTGAAGGACAGCAGAACGAATGGGCAGCTGCCGCTTGCCGTGAAGATCCACGAATATGACTCATCCAAAGGCGAAAGCCCGGATCCGGATTCGGCGAGCATTGGGGTCGGCGACATATGGATGTCGGTCGACACCGCTAACAAAACCGATAAATAAAGCATCGCAAGATGCTTTATTTTCGCTGATTCGGCGGTCAAACGGCATCCTCAACAATCAATTATCATATTTGATCACATCGGAGGGCTGAGTATGGCTTCCAGAAACAACACAACGCCGATCGGCGACGGCCAGGTCGGGATTGACCCCAATATCCGCGGCGTCGCTGCCCAGGAAATACAGAAAACGATCTCCGAGAATAACCTGAAATGGCAACTTGGGCAGAATTCGAAGGTCAAAGGCGTATACAATGCGACGATGCAGATGCTGTCCAGATGGACGCGCGCCGACAAAATCCGCATAATCCAGCAATTCGGTAATGTCGAAGGATTGTCCAGCAACCCATCGGACGATGAGCTATCCCAATTCGCGGCGATGGCTCTGATCTCCAACATGAACCAAGATGACCTGAAAAGGCTCATCGGCGCGGAAGAAGCGAAAGCGACGCAGCTTGCTCGCGAAGTTGCGGCCATAAACGCCAGGACATTGACTCAAGCGCAGCGTTCGCTCAACATCGGAAACATCAACGCCAAAGCGGCTGATGGCGGAAGGCAGATGGCCGACCCGACTCAGATGAGAAAGATGCTGAAGAAAACAGGCTTCCAAATCGATAAGATATGGTCCAAAACGGCGATTCCACAACTTGATAAAGACATCAGGGAGGTTCTCGCCAACTTCACCCCGATAGAATTGGCGCAAGAAGCCACCCTACTGGGAATCGAATTCGAAGACGGCTCATCCAAAGGCGAGCTGATCAGGCAGATACTGAACAAGGTCGACATGTATGCTTCACTCATACTGGGAAAGCAGAAAGGCGTCTTCGCGCTCGGCATGGACGAGGCGCAGATCGCCGAAGTCGAGAAATTGATAGGCTTCTCGCCTAAGTACGCATGGGTCGCCGGGAAGGTCGTTGCGCCGGCGTCTGAGATAATGAGCAAGCGAAAAGCGGCGAATGCCGCGAAACGCAAAACCGAAGCGATGAAGAAAAACGTGAAGGCACGCGACAAAAACAGAGGAAGACATGATAGAAAAGGCAACATAAAGCCCAAGGATAAGCTCAATAAGCTAAAGGGCAATTCCTTCACGACCAAGTTCAACGCAGGCTTGCACTATGTTAAAACAAATCGCGTGCTGAACGGCCTGCTCTCCAAAGGCCATGGCTACGGCGCACAGAATCATGACCAAATCGTCAAGCAATTGAATCTGGATTCATTGACCGATGATGAGATCCGCGCATTAGGCGCGCAGGTCGGCATTAGAAATTACGAAACAGATGATATCGAAAATATAAAAAAAGAGATTCTGGCGCAGGCGATTGGCGAGGCGAACGATATCCAAAAAGACAGGCTTCGCGCTGAGAACATCCGAGACCCGAAGAAAAGGAAAAAGCGGATGGACGCAGTCAATGACCGCATGTCGAACAGCCTCACCGCGGCAATCGCCGCGACTAAAGCGGCGAACAATGCGAAGCAAATCGCCAATGAGATGTCCGACAAAACGCCGGTTGTGTCATTCAATGAAAACGGCGAGGTCATAAGCGAAGCGATAACCAAAGCGGTTCCCGTGTACATCATGGGCTCGGCGGATCATGCCGGCAGGCAAATGTCTCACGAAGACGCCGAGAAAATGCGCACGGAGAACGCGGCAAAAGCGTCTGGCGTAAACAACATTAAGAACCTCATCAACATATTGGATGCGGAATACGGCGCGGAAACAAAGGAAACCGGCCTCATCGGCCGCGCTTTCAGGCGCCTGCGAGGAAAGAATGGCCTCAAAATGGCCAACCGAGGCGTCACGCGTAACGTCGATGAATCGACGCTGCTCGACATATCAGACAATGATGTGGACAACCATGCATATGCCAAAAACAATATAAACGCGCTTTTAAGCCAACCTCCGATACATGGCTATGGCATCGCGGGTGGGCCATCGACGATTTATGATGAATCGAAAAAAAGCCTTATCGACAAACTGAAGGAAAATGCCACAAACATCAAGAATGGCGCCATTAACAAGATTGCGACGGCGCTTGGCAGCACAGGCAGCGGCATCGACGACGATTGGTTCAACTCGCAAAGAAAAAACAACACTGACAGCAGCATATCACTGCTGTCTGCAAAAAGCATGCTAAACGCGGATGCGATGGAGCTGCTAAATACCAATACAATGCAAGGCGACCAGATTGGAATAGCCAAAACGCATGTCATGCCGGTATTCAATATCGGCGGATATACTCCAATTCTGAACGCGATGGATGGAATATCATCCAGTCTTGACGGGATTTCGACCAGCCTTACCGCGCTGCCTATATATTTCGCAGGCTTGCAGGAAGGTGGAACGGTGTTCAACGCGGCATCTGCGGGGGCAAGCGCTGGATATGCGACGACGCTAGCTCAGGATTTGGCAAACGCCAGCTCCGAGCTCATAACGTTCAATTACTCGCAGCATGCAACCGGCGGAAGCATGAGCGCGAAGACTTCGGCGGTTTCTCCGGTATCGCGCATAATCACGGGCGATTCGCCGTTCAATAAAAACAACACCGAACTAGTCTCCGTTGATTGGAAAAACAAGAGAATGAATGTTCAGCCGATTCCGAAAATGGCAACCGGCGGAACCGTGAGCCAGAAAACCGCTTCTGACAACAGCAACATCACGAATGTGCACAGGCTGTCGACAGGCGACCGCAACAAGCCTCTGCAAGTCGGCATCGCTGCTGGGCTTGTGACATACAGCTCGAGCATTTCCGGTGATTATGCCGACGATGGCACGAAAACTGCTGTGAAAGTGTACAGCGTGAACGGAGGCATCCAATCGAAGATCAAGGTAGGCGATTCGGAGATGTCGCTGTTTGACGCGGTTTATGGAATATATTCGTCATTGCCGCAGATCACCGCCGCGATCACAAACAATTCGCAGATATTGACGACAATCGCGACCAACACCGCGCAGACAGCCAGCAACACGGCTGCTGCGGCGAGCCATTCGGGCAATTCGTCTGACTTTGAATTCACGACGAGCCTCGACGATATACTCGCCGGAAAATAAGGAGGAAACCTATGGCAGAATCAGCAGATTGGTATGAAGGAACGATGTCGTGGGTAAGCGAGGCCGTCAGCTCATCGGACAGCGTTTTGAATAAATGGGCTCCCGTTAAAATAGTAATAGATCAGTGGAACGCATCCACCCAATGGCAGTGGGGAGCATTGTCCGACTCATGGCAATCCATTGGCAGCATATTCGTTGATGGGCATAATAAAATATGGCATGATGCGTGGCATTCCGACAACCTATTGACAGGGGCCGGCACATTATTCAAAGGGATATGGGATACCGCGGTTTATGGCGTCACCGCTGGAATCGTCGGTGCGGCGGCGGCCGGAATCGGCACCGTGATTGGCATAATATCCGATTCGACCGGCGAAAAGCAATCCTTGTCCGGACAGGCCGTCGGCTTGGTGATCAGCGGATTTGAAAAATGGTATTCCACACGCGGGGCCAACATCGCAAGCTACAGCAACATTCAGGGAACCGGCCTCATGAATCTGATGGAGAACATTGGAGCCAGCAGCGATTCGTACATACTCAGCACAATCGCGAAAGGCGCTATTGTCTTCTCGGATGGCGCGCTCAGAACATACACCAATGGCGTGGACAACACGTCTTTCGGCGATCTGATGGCCAAGAGCTG
>CAVIKO010000156.1:0-25909 GCA_963643035.1 bacterium | reverse complement strand
TGTATTCATGTGGCGGCTTCTCCTTCAACGGCAAACGTTGGGAGGTCAGTCTTGACCTCGACAGCGTCGAGGTCGTTGAAGGAGAAAAGCGCTATCATTGGCACCTCCTTCGGTCTTGCGACCGTGCGTTCGTCGACGTTAAGTCGGCGAGTGCCAGTCGTGACGCCGAAGGCGGTGTCGTGATGGCGCTTCGGCCTCAGTCGGGCGTTGGCGAGCTTAAGCTCGCCGCGCTCGACGACGAGGCCAAAACGTTCGTCCGTCTCGGAGTTCAACTCTGAGGCGGGCGAATCGTTCGCTTTTTTTTGCGTCAACAATCCATTATCAATGTAAAGCGAGGTATTATATGAATGATATTGCTGGACTGAAAATAGTCGAATCATCGCAGGCTGTAGATAAAGCTTTAATCATTGACGGCGGACTTTCGGAATATGACATATATCGATTATTGGAAGACAATGGGTATATACCATCCGAGAGAAACAAGAACATTCTAATAGAAGGCTTGGCGACCGGGAAATACTCCATATTCGATGAGCTCAGCGAGATGCTGTTTGACGAATTCGAGAACTGGAGCGAATCCGAAGCGCTCAATGAGTCAGGCTCCTTCAAAAACGCTCGCTGGCGGTTCGCGATGTTCTCATTGCGCTTTTTGAAAGAAAGCTCGATCGATGATTTCTTCATGATATATTATGCCGATGATGATGGGAACCCAACCGACGAAGGCCGGAACTATTGCAAAAACACGAGCAAAAGAAACAAAGTCAAAAGGCTGCGTGAGCTTGCGGAGCGTCTGAGCGATGATGAGAAACGGTATATAATAAATTCGCCGGCTGTTGCGCAGGCTGATGGATATAGGCTTTCTGGCATATGGAATACGCATGTTGGCGCATTGGATGCCACCGTAGGATGCGCGACCGGAACGGCTTTTACGGCCGCAGCTCTCGCCGGCGCTGTGGCAACGACGGCCGGAACCGTGATGATCGCACTAGCCCTCGGCATAAGCGCTGGCGTGATTGGATATTCCGCATACTATGTGGGCAAAGGCATCCGCCAGCTGCGTAAGGCGCAGGTCATGTCTCGAGAGGAGATCATCAAAGCGCTTAAAGCTAAGCGGGCCGGTGAGCCGATCGTGAAGTCGGATCCGAGCGTCAAACGATATTCTCCTGACGCGATAGCCAGACTGAAAAAGAAAGAAGCATAGGCTTCTTTCTTTTTTTTGCAAATAATCATACCCCGTTCAGGCAATCTTTGTACTCATCGGATATCTTGATGTCGTATACCGCCAATTTCTGCTTGTACGAAGGTTATCAAGACTAGATGCTCTCGGCGAGGCATTACGATCTCTTGAGCTGGCGGCGGGTGCCTTCCGCGGCATTCGGGTTGCCTGCTATTATCGAATATCCACAGGCATATGAGCTCTCGGTCAAAGCGGCTGCCGGTCGCGGCGCGCCGCCGTTTGCGGGCTTTTCGCGCGGCTCGGCATCGATTTTCGTTTTGGCGTCGGCGATGAGCGCTTTTCCGCCGGTATCGAACATGCCTTTGCTGTACGATGTAATGTCTTTCAGGCTGTCCGCGGCGCGGTTCAGCTTCGCGTATGCGGCGTTGATTCTATCTCTGTCGCCGTAGGACGCTTTGGTCAGCGCCTTCTTTTTGGCGTCGTCGAAATCATCCCATGAATCCGCGGTCTTGCTCATGCGTTTGAGGTAATGCCCAGTAAGGAGCTCTTTTCGATTGTCATTGGCATCCGCGGCTCTGACCAGATCGCGGCCGGTCGGCTTTCCCTTCGCGAGGCGCCTGGCCGACTGGGAATACGACATGCTCCGAAGCTCGCCGGATATGCTCTCGTCGATTGATTCGTCTTTCATATCATGCTGCCTCCGTTGTATAATCAATTGTTGACGGCCATGCTCTACCGCGTCTTGATGCCGAGCTTTATCGTTATCAGCAGCGGCTCGTCTCTTTTTCTTGACATGACCTGGCCTTTTTTGTTTTTGGTCAATTCGTAGACCGATACCATATGCGCTTCGGCTGAGTTCAGCATCGCCGGGATCGGGTATACATGAAGGGTGTCATCGTCATAATATCTGTCGCGCATCACCGCGTCGAACAGTATCTCGGGAATGCCGATGCTTATTTTCTCAATCAGCGAATTCGTCGATTGGCATGCCGAATACATCGAGTATTGGATGAATTGCACCATCATCTTGACCTGTTCGACCGTTGGTTTCAGGCTCTTTGGCTTGCTGATGAATATGCCATGTTTGGGGCATATGACAACATGTTTCATATAATGCACCCCTATCGTATAATTAATTATTCATGCCATTTTTCAAGCAGTATATATATATTATAAATATGAAACAATCCACTGGTCCTGCGCGGTTCGCCGTGCTCAGTGGGTTGGCAGCTCGGCGAGCTTAAACGCCCGATCATCCCCTCGTTAGCGGGACGGCTCCTGACCGTTAGCAGGCGCGTGGAGATAACATCAAGAGCGCGAGTCCAGGAGGGACAAAAAAATGAAGATTTTAATCTTCAAACAATTCGAAGTGTCCCTTTTGGGGCACTTCGACGCCATCAGAACTGACGGCGAAGTATTCGCAATAGGAGGCGCTGTCCGCAGCCTATTGCGAAAATCTCGGAGCGTTTCCGACTACGACTTCACCGTCGTGGGCGGAACGTACTTCGAGAAGAATTTCCACACGGGAGGTAGTCACCGTGTGGAAGTAGACAATACGGCCAACGTCAACGAGACGTTGGCCGATTACATGTCCAGCCGCGACTTTACGATCAACCAAGTCGCGGTTGATAGGGAGGGCACTCTGTACATCACAGAGGAAGCCCTCCGTGACTATAGTGACGGGGTTTTGCGCCCCGTCCACCCGGAGAATCTTTCCATCCGGGAGGGGGCCAGAGCGATCCGTTTCTCGCAAGAATACGGACTTGCGCCGACCTCCGAGCTCGCGGCGTTCTGCCGCGAGCATCGGAAAGAAATTAAGGAGGAAAGGGTTTTCCACCGCTATCTCCGGGAGGGCAAAATCTCCCGGAGGAAGTGGTGGGCACCCTCCTCCAAGAAAGGAAGTGATCATGAATAACGTTTAGCCCCTCGGCCTGAAATGAGCCGAGGGGCAACAGTATGTGCATACGTTCTGAGTATGCGCATTATGCAGGGTGCTGGAGAGGCGAAGCATACCTGGGAGGAAGAGAAAATCGTCCATCTGCGCGCCGTCTGGACGCGCGTCTATAAATATCAGGCCGTCCCGAACACGACGTTAAACTGTTCAAAAAAGACCGAATTCAATTCGGTCTTTTTTTGGTTTTTTTATTAACATACTTATATATCATTATGTTGAAAGGAGGATTGACTATGACTATGATTATGGTCAATTTAACTCCCCACGCGATCACGTGGGTTAAGCCTTCGGGCGAAACCCAGGTGATCGAGTCCTCGGGCACTATAAGGTGCGCCGTAGCTACGGAGCTCGTCGATGAAATCGGCGAGCTTCGTATCTATAGGAACACCTATAGACTCGAGGATACGTTGCCAGCCCCAGTGGCTGGAACGTACTACGTGGTGAGCGCGTTAGTCGCGAGTGCCCTAAAAGGCACCCGCGATGACGTGCTGGTGGTTAATGACACGGTCCGCGACAACGCGGGCCGCATCATTGGCTGCCGTTCGTTCGCTCGAATCTAATTCGAACGAACGAGCCGCGTGGCTCGTGGGGAAAGGCTGCGAAATCCAGCCTAGGGGGAAACCCCGAATGAACGTTAACGCATCGGACAAGCGTATTTTTTTTTATTTGAAAACGGTTTTCGGCGTCAATAATCCATTATAATGAAGAGGGGGCTGATATGGAAAGCGACGGAATCATTCGAAAAGCGGGCATAATGGTGATGACATTCGACGACATCCTGTCATACACCGCATATGACCTATACTTTTTTTTGCTGAATCATGCGGCATTCTACGGGAAATACCTTCGTCTCAATAAGCCGCTCACGAAAAAGGAATTCTACGGCAGAGACAAATATGACATCATAGAATGGCTGACGGACGGCACGCCGAGGGGAATCACCGCTCTGGCGGCAATGTATGGGAATATGCAGAACAATTACTATTCCAAAGATTTCATGGCGCACTCCGCCCCGACGAAATTCGCGGACTCATCGCTGAACAGCATCGCGGCAATCGCCGGCAAGGAATTCACGGATATACTGATTCTGACCAGATACAGAACCGACGCGGAGCTGAAAACCAAAAAGGATTTCATCGGACGCGCGTTCGGGAAGAACGACAAAATCAGAATCATCCCGGTCAGAATGCAGGAGAAGTACTCCGATGTGATAGCCGCGAAATGCCCAAGATGGGATATCGTCGTCACCGATTCGATCGCGGATGTTGAGCGGCTGGCCGCGGGCGATATCGGGCATAAGGAGTTCCTGCTCCCGAAATACGGATACGACTCCGCTGAATATCGGCTGAAGGTGCTGATATTGTCAAAAGACGCATCGATAAACTATTATACTGCCGAAGATATGTAAAACATCGATTTCAACAATCAATTATCATGCATGGAGGCTGGGATATGGCAGAGAACAAGAATAATTACAGCAAAGCGAATCTCATGAAATATTTGTATGGCTTCCTGCCGGATTTCTCATACATCGATTATTTCGATAGATTATATGCTCTGGGCAAAAGCACCGGACCATTGTGCGCGTGCGAGGATATACCCGCAGATGCGCCGAAATATCAGCCGACGTCATACCGCTGCCTGATAATATCGCCGATTGAGCTCAGCGTTGAGTCGATTGACGAGCTGAGTTTCTGGAAGCAACTGCATGACTATGACGGGCGGCATGTTTACGTTTATGTCCGCGGTGAGGATGCGGCTGCCGAATGCAGCTTGGCGATCAAGCCGGCCGATACATCCGATTCGCTAGAATGCGATTACATCATGGAGCTGAGGTTCTGATATGGCAAGCAATAGATACAAGACTTCAACGGCATCGCCAGACGCGAAGCCAGCCGCTATTTTAGACAACGACACCGCGAAACCGCAGCACACATATTCAAAATACACCGATGAATGGTATGACGTATCAGCGGTGATATCGAATATGCCGGAGACGTTCGACAACGAATCGAAACTCGATAAAGAAGGACGCGTTTACAAATACGTCAACAACGAATGGCATATATACGACATGATGGACTCCAGCCCATCGGAAGATGATCTGGACGCAATCGTCGATGGCAAATCCGAGTTCCCATGCGTTCATGACATTGGGGCCGGGGCGGCTACCGCGCATATGCTGCTCATGACGAAAAACAGCAGCAACAACGAATATGAATGCCATCCGATATGCTATGGCGGAAACGGCAACGGCAAATACGCATATCTTGCGGATGTTGACCAGATATGCATAGAAGGATGTCGGACCAATATCGACAAAGACGGTTTTTTCTGGCTGGAAGGCACCGACGTTTCTTTCGCGAATCTGATTTTCAGCTATAAGCCGGTGTATCATATAAGATGCTATGCCAGCGATAACAGCGGGATCCGCTTCGTGAAACTGTCATGCGATACTAACGATAACGCCGGGAATAATGCCGTCATAACCGCGGATTATGACCAGACGACGACATCGAAGACATTCCAGATCAAAAAATTCAACGATGCTGGCGACAATATCGACGCAACCAAAGACTATACGACGCTGACGCTTAGCGGAACCCCTACATCCCCTGATGATATACTTGTGGAGGTTTGGTGATGATATTCTTGGATTACGAATATGTCGCAGATTGCCAGTATAAGCTGCATTATGAGCAGATGAAGGAAGTCGCCGATCGCGCCACGGCCAGCTCGCTGGGATTGCATTTTCACGACAACGCGTCTCTCGCTGACGTTAAACTGTATGAAGACCAGGCGTATGTTGATGCCGATGTCCGAGTATATGTCATCGACTGCGGCAGTCATGCATCATCCGGCGTGTTTTTTTTAGATGACTCGGTTATGGCGAAAGAGATGGCGGAAAACATGTGGAAAATCGTTTTGAGCAAGCCATCGGCTGAGAATTAGGCAGATACCGGTCGATGAGATCGAACAATAGATTATAAATTCAACCAACGTTGGAGGCTATAGAAAGTATGAAGAAAAGCAATGTTTCGATAAAGAAGAATCTCGATGCCATGCTCGTCGAGGCGGCTGCTGATGAGGAATTGACAAAACTCTCTGACAGCAAAGCGACGGTTGACAAGGAACCGAAAGAATCAGCCCCGAAGGTTGAGGAAAAAGATGTTCGCGAGACCCTTGACAGCGCCGAGGACGTCAAACCCGTCGAAGTCGAAGACGGAAGCCAAGAAAAGCACGTCGAGGCACCGAGAGTGTCAATCACCGAGGATGCCGAAGGCGTCCATCTGCCCGAAGGCACATTGACCAGGAAACCCGAAGAGGTCACCCCTGAGGTCAAGGAAGACGATGTCCGTGAGACTCTTGAAAAAGGCGAGGATGTCAAACCCGTCGAAGTCGAAGACGGAAGCCAAGAAAAGCACGTCGAGGCACCGAGAGTGTCAATCACCGAGGATGCCGAAGGCGTCCATCTGCCCGAAGGCACATTGACCAGGAAACCCGAAGAGGTCACCCCTGAGGTCAAGGAAGACGATGTCCGTGAGACTCTTGAAAAAGGCGAGGATGTCAAACCCGTCGAAGTCGAAGACGGAAGCCAAGAAAAGCACGTCGAGGCACCGAGAGTGTCAATCACCGAGGATGCCGAAGGCGTCCATCTGCCCGAAGGCACATTGACCAGGAAACCCGAAGAGGTCACCCCTGAGGTCAAGGAAGACGATGTTCGCGAGACTCTTGAAAAAGGCGAGGACGTCAAACCCGTCGAAGTCGAAGACGGCAGCAAAGAGAATGAGAAAAAACCCGAGAACAAAGAATACAAAGCCGATGGCGCAGCCGAGACGCTTTGCAAAGTCGGGGTCGACGCTCTCTGCGAATGCAAAGATTACAAGTCTTTGAAAGAGGCGATCAAACTCGGGACGGCTCATTTCGAGGATGAGAAATCCAAGGCCGAGCTCAAAGAGCATATGGCCATCTTGCTCGCCAGCGACAATCACGATAAGCTATTCGACGAATACAATAAGGTCCTGTCCGAAGCCGTTGCGCTGAAAGCAGCCATTGTCAAGAAGTATTCCATCATCGCCGACAACCGCACCGGTTCTTTGCTTGAGAGCATGGGCGCGATGGAAGCGAAAATCGCCAAAGAACAAGGAATGTTCAAAAAACTGCACGAGCAGGTCGAAATCAACGCCGCCAAAGACGACGCTGCCAAAAACCCGCTGTCAGTTGACGAAACCGCATTCTTCTAATGAATCAAAATGCTGAGGTTCATGCCTCAGCATTTTTTGTATTTTTTAAAATAAAATAATTAACAATCCATTGTGACGAATCAAGTCAAAATGCAATCATAATATATATTATAGAACTGGTTGCATCGAAAGACTTGCTTTATCATAAGTAGGCCCTCCGCGTCAAAACGGAGGTTATGAAAAAGGAGGTTTGTATGGAGGAACAAAAATTTGATTCTTTCGATTTCAACCAACTTGCTCAGGACCCTGGAAAGTACGAATCCGAAAAGGATGCGCTCCGACAGGCAATCCTGAAAGACTTCTCGGTGCGTCACAATGAATGCGTTGCCATTGTGGCGGATGGAAAAGTCAAAATGACGCTTGGGCAGGCGATGCTCAATTTTTTCCTGTTGTCTTTCTATGAAGGGCGCGGGCTTGAGATCACGAAGAAGGATCTATTCGTCAAAAAGGCGATCAGCGCCAACGATTTGAAAGATTACTTCAACATGGTCCTCGCGCGTATCAAAGAAGGCGGAAAGGATTTCGAGCACTATCGCAGATCCGTTTACCGGGTGCTCAATGAAACGTCAGATATCTCGACCAAATCGAATCCTTTGGCCGGGAACACGATTGACTTCCTTGATTTCGTTCAGATGGAAGTCGACGACCCCGAAGATGTAGTACCATTGTCTACCGTCAAGATTCCGCATGGCTTGCAGTATAATGACATTGAGAAAATCTTCAAGAAGAATGGCGATGACTGGCATAAATATTTCAATGCCCATAGAGAAAGGAATCTTTCGCCATTCACCACATCCGACACCGGAATCAACTGGAAGCAGGCAACGCAGACCATGGGCTTCGTTGGTTTGAAACCGGCATTCGATGGAACGGTAATCCCGAAAGTCATCACCGGGAATTTCATTCACGGCCTTGACAACATCGAGGATTATTACATCATCGCGACTGGCGCTCGCTTGGCATTGTCGACTAACTACAAGATGGTGCGCAAATCCGGATATCTCACGAGAAAGCTGTCTTTGCTCATGCTCAATGCATGGCATGACGATTCGGATGAGGATTGCGGGACGAAGCATTACATCGAGTATCACATCGAGAACGCCAACAAGCTTAAGATGATCGATGGCCGCCATTACTATGATATAGTCGATGGCCACGCCGATTACGAACATCTCAAGACGATTATCGCCAAAAACGATAAATCGCTGGTCGGCAAGACGATTGCGCTTAGGTCGCCGATGACATGCGCGCATCACGACCATCCGTGCAGAACATGCTACGGCTCAGCCCTGTCCAGCATCAACAAGAATCTGAACACGGGCCTTGTCGCGGTTTTGCTTCTGACGAACATCCTCACTCAGCGACTGCTGTCCGCGAAGCATCTTCTCGCAACCAATACCGACAAAATCGATTGGGGCGAGGATTTCGACGCGGCGTTCATAGTCAATATGAACAGCATCAGCTTCAACAATGAGGACCAGAGGATTGAGATTTCATTCGACCGCCCGAACGAGGATGACTATGATGAAGACAATGACGGATATGCCGTCAAAAGCTTCGACATCAAGTTCGGCGACGAGAAGAAACTCGTGCATTATGAATCTCCGACGGAGCTGTTTCTGAATGAGAAGTACGTGCCGAAGAAACAGCATGAGGACGACGCGATAATCAAACTCGACTCCAACGCAGTCGGGAATGATGAGCTATTCAAATTCGTTCCTCATAACAATGAGCTGTCCAAATCGCTGCAGAACATCCTTGACCTAATCGAGGCGAGCGACCACCTTGGAGTCACGGATTACAACGATTTGGTGAACACTTTCGCCGACTTGCTGATCGACAACGACATGAGCGGCATCGACTCCATCCACGCCGAGATGATTGCATCTAGATTGGTCACGGACAACGCGACCGGCAAAGCAATCGACTGGACGCAGGACGTCATTCCGCCGTATACGATCAACAGGGTATCCAAGATAGTTCTGAATTCACCGGTCTCAACATCGCTCTCATTCGAGAGGCTTGGAGACCAGCTGTCGAACATCGAGACATACCTGAAAGACGACGAATCGATCATGGACGCTTTGTATAATTAAGAGGGAATCATATGATAGAAGCCAGCACAGACGCGATGATCATTCGCGATGTCGATATGAGCGGAACATCGTTCAATCGATTCAAGCGCGACTTCTCATTATATGACCCCGTGACGCATTCTTATGAGTATTCGGTTTTCACGGTGATTGGAAACGACGATGGGGAGCCCACCGCCGACATCCATGTGCCGATGACGATCGGCGCGGAAGCCGCTTCCGGTTATTTTCCGGGACAGCAGCTTCAGGTCAACAAGGCCGCCGTGCCGAAATCCGACAAAATCGAATATTCGATGACCCATCAGCCGAGAGACGACACTCAGCGTGAGGCGCTGAATTTCCTGTGCGCGATAAAGCACGATAAGGAAATGCCTCACAGAATGCTGAATCTCGCAACCGGGATGGGAAAAACATACGTCACGATAGCCACGCTGTCGTCGTTGATGCGAAAGGCGATGATAATCGTCGACAGCATCGACCTGGCCAGACAGTGGAAAGATGAATTTCTGAATCACACGGACCTGTCGGCGGACGATATATTGATATTGTCCGGCATGGACTCGGTCGACAAAGCCCGCAAGGGCAAGTTCAAGATTTTCATAGCAATGCACCGAACGCTCGGCATGATGATCTCCCAAGATCAGAATGCCGTCAATGAGCTGATGCACGACCTCAGAATCGGCGTCAGGGTGTTCGATGAATGCCATCAGAATTTCAAGAACATGTGCGATATCAACGCGCTGTCGAATGTCAGCTATACCATATATCTGACGGCGACCCCGGCGCGCTCGAATTACCGTGAGGATTACATATACGATAGGGTCTTCAAATACGTCCCGTCATATGATGGACGCAAAGACCAGAATGAGAAGTACCACACGGTCGTTTTGACGAAATTCAATTCGCATCCGACTGGCATACAGCAATATGCGGTGAAGACGAAGTATGGGTTCAGCCTGCCAAAGTGGGCTCAGTTCATATCGACTCCCGCATGCTATCCATATTATGAGAAAGCGCTGTTAACGCTGTTCGACAGATTCAACTTAATCGGCAAAAAACTGAAAGTTGCCGTGATGCTGCCGACAATCGATCTTATCGACAAGACGAAAGAATCGCTTGAGAAAAAGTTTCCCGAAATCGGCATAGGCCGATTCGTGGGCGAAGTCAAGAAAAAAGATCGAAAGACCGAGTTGGACAATCAGATTATATTGACGGACCAGAAAATCTTTGGCAAAGCCATGGATGTTCCCGATCTCGACTGCATAATCAATTTCGTTCAGCTCAGCAGCAAAGTCAATCTCGAGCAGATGATCGGACGGCTCAGAAACAATCCCGGGCATTATCACGTGTTCATCGATTGCACGGATGCTGGGTATACGACGTGCTTGAATCAACAGAAAGGCAGAAAGACCTTCTACCGAAAGCGCGCCAAGAAAATAATCGAGTTCAAAGATATCTTATAAATATAAAGAAAGGAGAAATATCATAATGCAAAATTCTAGACTTGTCATTTGGGAATCCGCCGCTTCGCTTCTTCGCTTGAGCATCAGCTCAATCTACGAATCCAGCACCGGAAACGGCACCCGCAACAACATTTACAATTCCAGCTACACCAACCAAGCCGGGCAGACCGTCGAAGTCGGCAATTATCGCCCCTCCGTAGCGTTGGTCCTTTCCTATCTCGTCAGCCAAGAAGGCCGCACCGGCTTCAGCACGAAGATGAATGGCCACAGCACCGAGCTCTTCGTCTCTCAGAACAACATGTATCGCGTCCGCGAAATCTTCCGCGATGCGATCAAGCTATTGCATGACCCCAGCGCTTTCGTCATCGCCGATGGGGATGCGCACGTCAGCGTGGACTTCGAATATCCCGTCGTCGCCGAGAACATCGGCCCGAAGAACAACTGGATCAGCCTTCAATTGACCGTTGGCCACAACGACAACAACATGGGCTGGTATAAGGCGATTGCCATTCAGACCAGCCAGATGGAAGGTCTCTCCTCGATTGTCCCCGAACCGGAATTCGAGAACATGTTCGACCTCATCGAGCATATCGACTTGGCTGGCCAAATGTCTCACGCCGTTGAGATTGAGCTTCTCGACAGATTGCTCAAGTCCAAAGGCGGCAATTACAACGGCGGATATCAGCAGCAATCCCGCCCCAATGGCGGCTATCAGCATCAGGGCGGATATCAGCGCCAGAGCAATTATTCTCAGAATAATGTCCATGCGAACTATCAGCAATCCGCTCCATCTTATGGCCGTCCTCAGCAGGCGACCCCCAATGTCAACCCCGCTCCGGCTCGCTCCTCTTATCAGCAGCCTCAGCAGCAGGCAGCCATTCCGGCTCAGCCCAAACCCCGTCCCGACGACAGTCAGGCGGCTTCAAAGCCGATGGTCAGTTACAATAATCTCAAAGACATCCCCGTGAGCGAGGCATCTCTTGACGATTCATCCGCGATTGACGATGTCTTCGGCGAGTTCAACGGACTTTGATTCGGAGGCGATCGACGATGAGCGATATTGATAACGAAAAGCTTCTGGACGAAATCGAGGCATCCGCCGATGATGCGATCCATATCCAGAAAGAGGTGAAAGCCAAGCGCAAAAAGAAGTCGGAGATCCCTTTGAAGTTCGATATTGCGGACCCGACCGCTGACAACATCGTCGTCAGGCTGACGGATTTCATCAATCGGCATAACTACACATATCAGGACTTGTTCGATTTCTGCATCAACAAAGTCTGCAACGGCGATGACATCACCGGCAGGCGATTGGCGTACAACACGATTTCCGGCCTCAAAGAAGGCCGCGACATCAGGTCGAGCACAATCGACATTCTATGCCAATTCCTGAAAGTCGACATCGTCCTTGAAGGGAGCGATGAATAATGGCGAAAGCTGCGAATCCAGCGGCCGACTTCGTCAAATATTTCAAGAATCTTTATTCCACCAACATCCAGCTGAACATCGGCGATTGGTTCATGATTTACTATGACCCGCACGAAGGATATGACAACGATGTCCGCGTGTATGTCCCGACCGATAGAAACAGCAAATTGCAGGGCACGATCGACCTTTCGGCGTGCCCCGCTTTCGATGAGTGGATGAGGCGCAAGGGCGGCGGAGTCATTTTCGACAACGAAGTGCTTGACGCGCTGCGCAAAAAGAAAATGTCCGAACTTGTCGGAATCGATTATGCCGACGATTACAAATTCATCGTCACCGTCGCCAAAGAGGATGGTGATGGAACCGAGGATATAACGTTCGAGAAACGCGGCGGGATTCCGCGCCCGGTCGAGTGCGATTTCAAATATGAGATCGATATCCCGGCCGAAGCGTTGGAAAAGCCGCTGCTCGTCGTCGGCATCAAAGACGGCAAGCCGACTCTCGACAGGGTTGGTATCGATGAGAGAATCTTCGATTCGCCGGTCAAGAATCTGGACAATGTCTTCAAAAAAGATGCGAAATATGTATTGAAGGCAACCGAGCGAGATGCTGGCGGGTTCAGACGCATCGCGTTCACCGGCAAGGGAACGCAATGCGAGCTCACCCAATATTTCACGGCAATGTCTTATTGACGACAACAGAGAGCGCATGCTCTCTGTTTTTTTTTGCGATGCGTCTTTTTCTGACGAGGAAAATGGCCGCGAACAATTGATTATCATCACCCGAAAGGAGCGCGAATATGGACACAGAAGAAAGATATACGCCTATTGGAAAGGTTTCGATCATCGATGCCGAAACAGGGGAATCCATCGTCGACACGCACAACATGATCGTCAAAACGGGGCGCCAGTTGATCGCCAAAGCCGTATTCGGCGGCGCGGACACCGAACCCGGCATTTCGTTTGATAAATTCAAATTTTTCTACGAACAAAATCTGGCCGGTGAGTTGACGACGGCGACTATGACATATGATAAAATAAAAGATAATATTGTCAAGCCGTGCGCGCCGCATGGCGTCATGTATGAGCATGATAAATCTTTTACGGAATTGTCGGACAAAGGTTTTGATATAAACGCATCTGCCGATGAATTGGCCGCCGCGCCTGACAGCATTGAGATCAACGGCATTGAATATGAACGTGATGTGAATTCCACATCCGGAACTAATCGGTATTATCACGACGAATATGTGTTTTCATATGCGATGGCCAATGGTGATGTTCAAGTCAAGCTCATAACAGCGCCAATCAATCCGAAGACTAACTCAGACAAGTTCTTGGACATAGCGGGAGATAACGCGCAAGTGAATATCGGGCATATCATAAAATTTGACGTTGCCGATGACGATGCGTATAAGCCTATCACAGCAATCGGCCTGATATACGGCGATGACACATTGTTTTCCAGAGCGGTATTCGATCCCGTGTATATGCGCAAGAATCGAATGTACATCATCAAATACACGATTTATTTCTAAATATAAAAAAAGCAGCTTATCGCTGCTTTCTTATTTTTTCCATTCCTCATGAACCCATCTGCCAAGTTCTATGAGAAGTTTGTTGGAATACAATTGCATCCATACGTCGCATGTCATACGCTTCGGGATGCCGGACGCCGCCTCAGCGCCCTCGATCTTGCAATTCGGCCTGAACTCGGATATCGGGGCTTCGCTTTCGGGAGACACCTTAGACACGACGCCCTTCAGAGCAACCGAGTATGTGAGCTTATCGCCTATCGACATCTTGTCTTTATGCGTGATGTAGAATATGATCAGAACGCCTTCGAATTCGGTGCCGAAGATCTTATTCGTCTTCTGCTGCTGCGTTGGCTTCAGATTGATCTCAGACGGTCTGACGCCGTTTTTGATGAGCGCGTCTCTTCTCGCCTCGATCCCTTTGTTGTAATTCGTGATCAATTCCTGCAGACTCGGGCTGAGCGTCTCGAAAGGGACGTTGTAATATATCGATATGTCGGAAATGCGGCCTTGATATTTGGCGAGCACTTCCTCGTTTCCGAGCGCTTTCGCGTCATCCTCACCCATCGTGTCGATGAGGTCTTGGAGGAATTCGGTCGTCGTTGGGTCATTGAATGACGTGGTGAACTGCATCAGCGGCTGATTGATTTCGATGTGGTCGCCGACGTTGACGATTTTGTGGATTATGGCATTCGGGCCAAGCGCGACCGCCTTATCCATCGTGATGTCGGATGCGCACTTCTCAGACAGCTTCTCGCTGATGTATGTCGAGTCTTCGAAAACGAAGTCTCCGCCTGTGACGCATATCTTCGCCAAGCATCCGGGCATGTATTCGACATCGCTGCCTTTGCCTTGGAAGAATGACGGGTTCAGCGTTATGACGTCTCCCTCGTTGAATCTTTCGCCGACTTTGTATTTAACGACGTATTTCTGATTGATGTAGAAGCCGGAGTTGGTGTTCTTGGACAGCTTCTCGCTGATGTCGATCGCGTCATGCGTCCCATCGTCATAATCGAGCATGACGAGATGCAGCTTGTCGTCAATCGACGCGACTTTGCCGGACTTCTTCGCCTTGAAGCAGAAATTGTCGGAAAGCATGTATGGGACGACGCTGTCGTACCCGGAGCCGATAAGCTGCCTGTGCGCGACATATGTTGGGACGCCATGCTTGGTCTGGCCGCTTTCCATCGCGGTTCGCGGAGGGTCGGACCTCGTCGGCGTGGTGAATGACATCATCTCCGTCGCAGCCATCATGTTCGATGAGTCCAGCGAATTCAGATCGGATGTCGGCATATAGCCGCGGACATGGTTTATGTTCGGGTTGACCGTGAGCGAGCGCTGGGTTCCGACCGAGCCGGAGAACGGCGTCGCGTTTGCGGCGAGGACTCCTCGCATCGATTTGTTGTACATGCGGAGGTCCAGCGTGTATGCGTCTTTCAGGTTGACGCCTTTGAAGCCGGCCATCGAGCAGCATGCGCTCGATTCCATCTCGAGCATTGGGTTCAATGCCGCCGCGATTTTGATGTTCTGCGTGGATATGACCATCGCCATAAGCGCATTCTGAGGTATCTTTATGGTGTCCTTGTTGGAGCCATTGAGCTTCGCATTCTGATACTTCATGTATGCTTCGGCGATGATCTGATAAAGCATCGCGTTGATCTGCTCATTTCCTCTGATGCGGTAATTGCACATGTCGCCGATGGGTATGAAGCTGTTGTTGCACAGCATCTTGTTTGCCATGAGCAGCAGGTCGACGATGTCGGTCGGCAGCTTGAAGTGAGTCAATACGTCCCTCGTGATCGGGTCGATCATCTTCGAGATGTTGATCTTGACTGTCTGCTCGACGAATCTCGGCTGCCCAAGGGTGTTCACAGCATAGTCGACATATGGGGCGGCGGTGTTGAAATCCGCGATGTTCCAATCCTCGGTATGCATGGACATCAGGATATTCAGCAGCATGCTGTTTTCCGTGGTGTCCTCGTAATACAGCCATTTGTCTTGGAATTTGACCTCGACCCAGTTGGAGTCGTTCTTCATTCTGACGTCACTGACCCTGTATTTTGTCTTCATCTTCTTGAGGATCGTCGCCAATCCGGTCACGATGCCGCAAAGCACGAGAATCGGGAATTTGACGGTCAGGAATTTGGCGTTGGAGTAAATATATGATTTGCCGATGTCGCGGATGCGGTTCGGGTCGTCATGAAACACGTTTGTTGCGATGAACGAATACATCGTGTCGCCGACTCTCTCGATCGATACCTCATTCGCGCTGAGCGCCGCTTTGAATATCGCGCCGTCCTCGATGTACAGAAGCTCTTTCGATTCGCCTTTCAGCTCAAATCCGATCGGAGTCATGTCGTCCGTGATCTTGAACGATTCGGGGTATGGCAGAAGCGCGAACTCGGCTTCGACGTCCGGCCTATTCGTGCTGATGAGATACTGAGATGACTTCAGCAGCGACAGGAACGTGGATGTCTCCTCGAATTCGAAATCGTTCTTATACCCGGAGTTAACCCCGGCGTTATACCCATATTCGATATGATATGCCGGGTTGGCCTTGTATTCGGACAGCATCTTCTTCAGCGCCGCGTTGCGCCTGGATGTTCTTCCGTTCGTTCTCTCGCATGTGATTTTGTTGAAGTTCGTGGCGATCTCGACGCGGTTGTCTTTCGTCTTGACTATCGGGAGACGGCATATCTGCTTCTGGATGACATACTCATTGCCGGCGTATTTGATGTAATGCCCGTTATATACTTTCGGCACATCGATTTTGAACGTCAGCGTTTTGCCCTCATCCGTCTTCCATTTGACGGTGAGCGTGTCCTTGTACGTGAAATCATCGGATGTGTCTTCGCGCTTGAAATCGGCTAGCGTGACCGGCAGATATGGCTGCTCGGAGAATGCGGTCAGGTTGTTCATCAGGTCGATGTTCGCCTGCTCGGCGTTGTATTTCTCATCGAGCGTCTTCAGCGATGATTTCCTGACGGTCGGGTTGACCATCGATGGGATGTTCTTGTTGATCTCCGCCGGCTCAACCATCTGGTCGGCATCGGTCTGAAGGTCTGCGATGGAATCGATTATCTCCGTTTCGCGCTCGAGATTCTTCTCCATCTGCTTCATCTGCTTCGCTTCGATTTTCTTCGATTCGACGTATTCGATCGCGTTGGTCGTGACGTCTTTGTCGGTTTTGACGCTGTTCACGAGCTCGCTGAACGATTTCTCGGTGTTCTCGGGTTTCTTCAGGAACTCATCGACTTTGCGGTCAATCGCGGTGATCACCGCTTTGCCTTTCTCATCGGCATCGTCGTAATCATCGAGATTGGCTTTGAGCGTCTTGGACACGTCTCGCAGCACGATGTCTTTTATCTTGTCTTTGGTGTTCTCGATCTGGTCCTCTTCCGTGGCGTCGGCGGGAACCCCATCGTCATCGGGGATATCGTTCAGATCATCCTCTCTGGTGTTGAAGTTGTTCAGCCTGATGATTTTGATCAGATAGTTGCCGAATTTATCGACGATCTCCGGGTCGGAAGGATCCATGACGACCATCGCGTTCGCGTTTGGGTTGTAGAATATGATTCTGCTGACGCCTTTCCAATCCTCGGCGCTGAACGTCTGATGATGCAGCGTTCTGAGGAATTCCACCAGCGGCGATGCGTTTTCGGAGTTATTGACCATTATCTCATGGCGCAGCCCGCCGATGGCTTTCGTCATCGGGAATATCACGTATGATTTCTCATATCCGAGCTCATCGACGATTCTCTTCACCATATCCTTGAGATACAGCTGCATATACAGATGGACGCCTGGGCCTTTCTTCAGATGCTGAACCATCTCCAGCGTCTGATTGTATTCCGGGGTCATGTAATACGCGAGGTTGCGGCCGGCGTATGATGGGAGCATCGCTTTTCCGATTTTCAGGAATCCATTCGTCGCCTGCCTGATTTCGGCATATGTTTCCTTCTGCACCATCTGAACGTATTTTTTGTTCATCGGGCGGAATCGTCTCGGCGCATACGCGGCCATCATCTGCTGAGGCTTGAACAGCTTGGAGTTGAATACCTCGCCATAATCGGCGACGTCATCGGTCGCCAGTATGACGAGATTCCCGAACATTCTGTTGCTCGTGTCAAAATTGAATTTCTTTCTTTTGACCAATTTGTTGGTTTCTATGTTTTCCGGAGCTATGAGCATATCGTTCCTCCCGTCGTTCTTCTTTTCATGATAATTGATTGTTGAGGGGCGTTTTCGCCCGCATTCCGGGCATTTATTTTTTTTATTTACGAAAAAATGGCGTCGGTAACAATCGATTATCGAGATGCGGAGGCACATATCATGGAATACATTGATTTCTCATTCGACATAGCAGACGATGGCGCGTGCAAATCATACACTGGCAACAATGCCATGATACTCGCCATCCGCAACATCCTGCTGTCGCGTCCGGGAAACTTCCCGATGACGCCCAGCCTTGGGATGGACATCGCCAAATACCAATTCGAGCTGTTCGACGACGCGACGCTGTCGTCGATAAAAACGGAGCTGTCGAGGCAGATCGCGAAATACGTTCCGACGATCGACAACGTCGACATATCCGTCAGCAAAATCGAGCAGGATATCAACGGGAAGCCGATGACGGCCCTCGGCATATCTGTCGCCGCGTTGGCGGATGGCGTGAACACGACGTCGAATTTCCTGGTCCTCAAAGACAAGACCGAGGTCAGGATATACAACGAGACCACAAACTGACATAGATAGAAAAAAAGGAGAGAATCATGGCAGACAACGATAGCAACATTGAGCATTCGGAGCATTATGCGGCGGTCCAAGAGGCCCTCGACATCATGAATGCGACGAAGAAGAAGAAAGATGAGCTGCGCGCCGAGGCGGAGGAAATCGATCTCGACAGCATCGAGATGGAAGAACATCCGACGGTCGCCAGCCAGAGAAGCGCGCTGACGAGCATCCTCAAAGGCCCGGTTTTTCAGGTGACATGCGCGCAGAGCGGATACACCGCGAAAGTATCGGCGCTCATCTACAAAGACATCGTCGACATCACGAACTCATCGCTTTCCAACTACGAAAGCAGAAAGCAGATATACAAAACGATCTATTCCAAAATCGCCGGATATTCCGCGGATGGTTGGCATCCATCTTTCGAGGAATGGTGCAAATACACATCGCTCGGCGATGTCGAGACGCTGTTCTATGGCCTGTATTGCGCCACATTCCCGGACAGCTCATCCGTAAAATACGAATGCCCTTTCTGCGGCACGTCCAACGTGATCAACGTCAGCAACAACAGCCTGATTCATACATCATATGACAAACAGGAGATGATGGCGCTGTCCGACAAGATCGCCAGAGAGGCAAGCACCGTCGACAAAATCAAGGAATTCTCGTCGGTCGTCAAAAGCGACTTCAACAAGTCCAACACCAAAAACATCAGGCTTCCCGGCTCGAAGATGGTCTTCACCCTGAGGCTCCCGTCGCTTCATACGACGCTTGAGCTTCTCAGAACGTTCGACGAATCCGAGCTCGCGAAGAAATCGACCGATGCGACGAATCTGTATCTGATGACCGCCGAGCTTCGCATCCCGGAGACGACCGGGAAATATTCGAAAGTCGAGAACGGCAAAGACATATTCCACATCATCGACATGCTTTCAATCGAGGATTTCGCGGCGCTCAAAGCGGTCGCCATGAAAATGCTTGAGGACAAGCACATCACTTACAAAATCGAAAACCAAATATGCTCGAATGAAAAATGTCACAGGAAAATCGCGGAGATCCCGCTTGATATCGAGAGCCTGCTTTTTTTTCAAATTTCCGAGAAACAGCTTATGTAAGCAAAGACGCGACCAAGCAGCAAATAGAAGAGGCGGTCGCGCGAGTAACGAAAAACGAGAAGATATACAGAGCCCTGAAAAAGGAAAAGGTCGACGAGATCGTCGCCCTGCTGGATCTTTTCGACGGAGAGCTCACGCTGCACGACATACTTACGACCGACATATCGTTCTTGAATCAGTTGCGCGATTCCAAACTCGCGATAATCGAGAAGAGAAACAACAGCCAGGCCGCCAAGAATGGGCAGAAGCTCATGACAGCCAAAAACGTCATGAGCGCGGATGAGTTCGCCGAGCGCGCGCGTCGCCAAGGACAGAAAGATATATGATAACAGTATATGAAGCCCTCAACGAGCTGACCAGAATCTCAGACAATCAGCTCGACAACGACGATAACTTCATCGCATCGCTGTCTTACCTCGACAATATATACAAAGTATTCGCCGCGGTCAAGAAGACGATTCCGGACGATGATGTCAGATTCCTTCCCTCATTCAAGGGAATGTATCTCGTCGAGCGCCTGGGCATATTGAGCACTGCTGAGGAAAACGAGCTGAAGTATTTCAGAATCGCGTCGCCATTGTTTCTCGAAGATGGCATCGTTGAGCAATTGAAGGAAAACATGAGCGGCATCGACTGCGACATCCGGAAGGAAGACAACGTCGTGGTCGGAGTCGTTCTCAGATAAGGGGAATGTATGGAGAATGAAAAGGGAAAGCGCCTTCGCGAGAAGACGAATATGGAAATCTGCGATGACAACTCGCTCAAATCGGTCTTGCTGACAAACGTGGTCGACGAGAACGTGTCGAAAAACAAAATCAGAGCGACGCTGCAGATCATCGCCAAAGCATTGGCAAGCACATTGGGCCCAGACGGGTCCACGACCATTCTGCAGGACGCCGCCAAGCAGCATCTCGTCACCAAAGACGGCCTAGACGTCATCAACAAGATGACTTTCTCCGATGAGATAGCGTCAACCGTTCTTGACCTGCTCAGGAATGCGTCGCTCAATCAGGTATTGGCAGTCGGGGATGGCTCAACATCGACGATCATCGTCGCCAATGCGCTGTATCAAGAACTGACCAGCAAGGGCAATGCCGAGCTGTTCAAATACGTTTCGCCGAAAGCGATGGTCGACATGCTGAACGAATTGTCGGTGGAGCTTGAAGCCGAGCTCAGAAAATCCGGGCATCCGGTATCCGATGATTTGCATGAAGTCGCCAAAGTCGCGTCAATCGCGATGAACAACGACGATGAAATCGGCGAGAAAATGCGCGAGATATACTCCAAAATCGGAAAATACGGCTTCGTCAACACCGACGTCATGACGAGAACAGACGTCGACGTCGTCGAATACAAAAAAGGCATCAGCTGGGACCGCGGGTATATCGACCCGATATTCGTCGAGCACTACCCATCCGGAAAAATCATCCATGACAAACCGCTTGTGTTCATCACGAACGGCAGCATCACCATCGATGATTGCGACCCCCTGATGAGGAACGTCATCACTCAGATCTGCGGGCGCGAGAAGCGCGAGCTTGTGATCGTCGCGAATTATATCACAGACGAAGCAAAGAACTATTTCGCCACGGCGAGATCGACTTACAAGATGGGCAAGCCGGAACTGATATTCACCGTCGTGGATATCGACCAGGTCACCGATACCGGCAAATACAGGCTTAAGGATTTGGCGCTTATGTGCGGATGCGAGGTGTATTCCAAAGGCTCGCATAATTCCAGCGACGTCATCGCCAGGATGTTTGAGCAATACACGAAGCCCGACAAATACATGTTCTTCGGCACGGCGACGAAAGTCACCATCACGAAAAACAGAACCGAATTCATCTGCGACGACAACTTGCTCAAACCGGAGCAGCTCAAAGCAAAGACCGACGAAATCACCGGCATTAATGAAGAGCTTGCCGAAATGAGCAAAGTATATGCGAAAAGCAACGAGGAGACCACCCGGGAATATCTGCTCAAAACCAGAAAATCCGACCTTGAGAACACGACCGTGATCTTCCATGTCGGAGGCAGGACCTTCGAGGAGCAGAAATCCAGAGAGCGCCTGATCGAGGACGCGGTCTTCGCATCAAAGTCAGCGATCAACTACGGGTACATCGTTGGCGGCAATATAATGATTCCCAGAATCATTGAAAGAAACCGCCGGGGTTTTGCGGAGAAATTGAAAGAGCGCTTCGATTATCTTGACCGCGACATCGAATTCTATGAGAAATTCATCGACATCATCCAGGACGCGTTCCTGAGGTCATATCGCACCGTTCTTGAGAATTCGAAGATAATGAGCGACGACAAGATCGAGTCGATCATCGACCGCGTGCTGCATGGGGATGAATTCTACAACCTCAAGCTGCACAAATTCGAAAACGACGGCGAGACATCGGTCATCAACAGCACAGATACCGACCTTCAGATCATGAAGTCGACGATATCGATCATCGGCCTGCTCGCAACCAGCAACCAGGTCATAACGCTGAATTACAACGTGGCCGACCAAATCAGAGACAAATGACAGCCGAGGCAACTCGGCTTTTTGTCTTATTAAAAAAAATCAAGGCAATAATCGATTATTGATGGAGGTTCCCATATGAAAGAAGAACTTATCGCGGCGATCGATGCCGCTCCGGCCGGACGCCTTAAGCAGCTTGAGGGAAAATACATTTTCATCCCCGGCGAGGTATACGCCAAAGATGAGACCGGCGCAATCGTCAGAACGGGATATGTGTGCTCATACATCGTCGCCGCCAGGAAATACGGCGACTCGAAAATCAATCTAGCGATGGTCGCTTTGGATGACTCATATGACGGCTCGAAGATCGGAGTGGATGACGACGAATACCTATGGGTGCATGACACGGTCAGCATCCGCAAGCTCGCTAAGATGGATATCGCCGATAGCTTCGATTATTTCAAATAAGGAGACGACATGACAAGCAAAGAATTCGACATAGCCGCCAAATTGGCGGTCATCAGCCGATTCGGAAACGCCAAAGACGTCAATGAGATGCATACCGTATGGTTCACCAGAATCCTCGGCGCGATGAAATGCATCATCATCGACCTCAACCCGGACAATTCGGACATGTATGAGGTTACGTACAACGCCGAGAAAGATGAGATGTACGTTGACAAATACGAGAAAGTGGCGAACGTCGGGCTCAATCGGCTCGACATCGACCTTCTATGAAAACAACCCAGATTCGCAATCTGGGTTTTTATGATTTTTCGTAAATTTACACAAATTTGGATAACGCGCGAGCGTAATGCGGTGGCTGAGCTAACAATAAATTGGTTACTTAAAAGGAGCATGAAATGGAAAAGCCAAACGTTTATTTAGCCGGTCCGATCTTCACCGAAAGAGATCGAATGTACCTTGACACGTTGTATGATGGGATGCGCCAGATATGGCCAGACGCGGTCATATACGCGCCGCAGCGCAACAAAGCGATCAACGACAAGACGAAGAGCGCGGGAGCCCTCGATGTGTATTGGGGCGATTACAACAGACTGAAGAACACCGACATACTCGTCGCGGTCATATCCGGG
The DNA here is from genome assembly GCA_963643035.1 of bacterium. GTDB lineage: Bacteria > Bacillota > Clostridia > Oscillospirales > CAG-272 > UMGS1696. Next base: position 2,606 of record CAVIKO010000156.1, on the reverse strand, counting down.
GATCTTCCTCCGATAGGGACGACTTGCGAGATCGGCATATTCACCGAGCTCATCAACAACGACCCGCACAGAAAGATAATCGGCCTACTCGACGACATGCGCGAGATGAGCATCACCCATTCCGCGGAGAAAGACGCGGCGGGAGCGAGCGGAATCGGCGAGAATCAATACAGCTATTGCAACATTTTCCTGACGGGGGCGATCAAGGCGCACGGGGATCTCGTGGCCAATTCGACCGAGCTGTTCAAGGCATTCGCGAAGGTGAAAGACGAATATGGAAAGCAATGAGTCATTGGACGTCAGAAAGCACGACTTCCGCTGGTATGAGTGGATACTGTACACATTCCAGATGGTTCTCGCCGTGTTCGTCGCGACCGTTCTGATCGCGAATATCTGCGGAACCCCAATCACGACCTGCCTGATCAGCGCGGGGATCGGGACGATATTATACGCGGTCATCACCAAATTCAAATCGCCGATGTTCATCAGCTCATGCGGGGCGACCGTATCGGCTGTGACCGGCGCTCTCACCGGGGCGACGATGGGCAATTACATATATGTTGCCATCGGCGGGCTCGTCATATTGCTGGTTTACGTCGCGTTCGCGCTGGTCGTCAGATTCGGCGGGAAAGCGATGTTCGACAGAATATTCCCACCGACGATAGTTGGCTCGATCACGATGGTCATCGGCTTGAATCTGGCTGGATTCCTGAAGACTTATGTTACGGGTTCGGCGGCTGGGATTGAGACCCTGCCGATGGTCGTCGCGATATGCACGATGCTCGTGACGGCTTTGAGCAGCCATTATCTGAAAGGATTCCTGAAATCGATATCGTTTCTGATCGGGCTGTGCTTCGGATATCTGCTGGCGCTGATATTGGAGCTGACCGGGGCATATGACTTCGGGATCATCGCGAAATTCTCGGCGATGCATTGGTTCAGCCCGAGCGATTTCACATTCATGAGCTGGGATTTCGGCGCGCTGACGTGGCGCGGGGTCCTGGACGCGGTCATATTGTTCCTGCCCGTATCGATATGCGCGGCCATGGAGCATTACTCCGATCACAAGACATTGTCGAACATAATCGGCTCAGATCTGACGATCGACCCTGGGCTGTCCAGAACGCTGATCGGCGACGGCGTGGCTAGCGCTGTTGGGGCATGCGTATCCGGGCTCCCTAATACCTCGTATTCATTTGCGACTTTATACGGCAACGTATATCGAAAATCTCATTAAACGTGGAACATCTCCCAACACAACGTTGAGAGAAAACCATATACCAAGTTTGCAACAATTCATTATATCCGATGATGGATTGGAGGCACATATGACTGAAATATGGAAAGAAATTCCTAATTTCTCTAGATATCAAATTTCAAATTTTGGAAATGTCAAATCAAAAGCGTATCAGAAAACAGATTCGATTGGGCGTATTATGAATTATTCTGAAAAATTATTATCGGTAAAGCCTTGGATAAATCCAAAAACAAATAAGCCGTTCTATATTAAAGTCAAACTATTGGATGACGATGACGTTGTACATAATGTTCAGGTGCATCGTCTGGTGGCAACTGCTTTTATACCAAACCCCGATAATAAGCCTGAAGTCAATCATATTGATAACGATAAGTCAAACAACAATGCAACCAATCTCGAATGGGTGACTAAAGCCGAAAATATGGCTAAGGCAATCGTGCCCGGCCATAAAGGCGCGTCGAATGGTAATTCGAAAATGACCGAAGATGATGTCAGGCACATATGTAAAATGATCAAAAATGGTTATTCAGACGCTGAAATTCTCAAGACTCTTAATCTAGCAACCACCATTGAAAATTTAAGTTTTATTCGTCATCGAAAGCACTGGGCTTGGATGCCTGAAGTTCAAAATCTACCTGATACAAAATCAAAACGACATAAATAATGCAATAAAGATTGACATTATTCTGATATCAATAATCATATTGCAATGCAAAAAGGTTCAACGACTATCCTTCACGGTGTAATTCCGCTATGGGAGTAGGGCCAATCGCGGTGGGTGAGAACCCCTTAAATCGAAATGTGAGAGATCCATTGCATGGATCGTGATATAGTCTAATCTTCATGGCGACATGAAGCAGCGAAAGCGGTGCCGATATAGCGAATCGGCATAAATGAAATGACGGTGAATCAATTGCTACTATAGGATTCAGCAGAATAGCATCTGTCTGGATCACGTTGGCGGCCGCGGTGACACTGGCTCTGATGGGCTTCATCGCGCCGATCACGGCGTTCATCGACTCAATCCCATCCGCGGTGTTCGGCGGATGTGCGATGATTCTGTATGGATACATCGCAGCCAGCGGATTGAAGACGATAATCAACGCAAGAACCGATCTCAATGACACGAAGAACCTGATAATAGTGAGCGTCATACTCACCGTCGGGGTCAGCGGGCTGTTCATATTCAGCGAATCGTTCACGGGCGTCGCTCTCGCGATGGCGCTGGGGATAATCCTGAATCTGATGATGGCCAGGCCAAAAGCCAAAACGATTGCCGATGAGACGGACGAAAAGGAAAGCTGAGGCTTTCCTTTTTTGATAATTTTGTGACGGTATATATATATAT
>CAVIKO010000155.1:0-26201 GCA_963643035.1 bacterium | reverse complement strand
CGCATTCCAACATACAGAGGTTTTATTTCGTTCCATTGCGCATCGGTCAGATCCATTGGATATGCCGCACGCCTCTCATTCGGATATTTCCGGGCGCCCGGGAAAAGAATGTCGGAAAATGGCGGAAAAACTTCGCTATCTTTTGCTGATTTGCAATTTTGCCCGGCACCGCTTGCAGCCAAAATCTGCGCTCTGATGGAAAAACGGGCTTTGAGGGGCAATTTTTTATATACAACGGAAAAAATAGAATTTTTATAAAAATATCTTGCAATTTCGGCTCTACTCTGCTATAATATATGAATCCTTTTTGAATGAAGGAAAAAAGAGGAGGGAGACCTATGACAACACACAAAAGAAAATTGCCCGTATTGATTCTGCTTGCAATTTTCTGCTTTACCCTGCTTCACATGACTGCATGCAAAGAACCGCAGCAGCCGGACACTCCGGATCCGCCCGATGTCATCCAGACGGATTACGGGATTGATAACGTCTATTATGCAAATGAGGACGGCAGAGAATATCTGTTCGCGATTACGGGGAATTCCTTCCTGATTTCGGGATTCAACGGGGAACAGACCGGTAATTTCGTTTATGCGGACGGCAATCTGACACTCACGTTCAAAACGGGGGACGACACACAGGCGTCCGCTGTCCTGGAGAACGGTGTGCTGAATCTGACCTATAACGGCGGCACTTACCGCATGGTGCTGAGAACCTACTACACCGTCAGCTTTGAGGTGGACGGCGGAAGTGCTGTTGAGGCACAGAAGGTTCTCAACGGCGATACCGCAACAAAGCCGGCGGATCCGACAAAGGACGGGTATGCGTTCATCGGATGGTATGCCGATCAGGAGTACCAGACCGCATTTGCCTTCGATACCGTAGCTATCAGCGCGGATACAACGGTATATGCCCGCTTTGAGCAGCACGCCGCAGGCAGACCGGAGTACAAGGTTTCCTTCGTCTGCGACGGTGCCGTTTACGATCCGATCCGGACAGTCAACGGAATGGTTTATCAGCTCCCCACTCCGGTGAAGGAAGGTGCGGAGTTTGCCGGTTGGTGGGTCAGCGACTATCAGTCCGGCGACAAGCTGACCTATCAGTACACCGGTCAGACCTTGACCGAGGATACGATCCTGTTTGCGGTCTTCCGGTCCGCCGGCGTTCCGAACATTTCCGTGGGTGCGGAAACGATCAGCTGGAACGCACTGGGGCCCACGGCAAGCTACCGTGTCACCGTCAAGAAGGACGACATGGTGCTCGAAGACAAGAACGTCGGTGCCAACGAGTTCCGGTTTGACTTTGCAGGTCAGGCGGCGGGCGAGTACACGGTTACCGTGTCCTGCGACGGTCAGTCTGCCACTGCATACTATAAAAACAAGGCGCTGGATCGTGTATCCAACTTCCGCGTGGTGTCCGGGGGCGTTCTGGTGTTTGATCCCGTGGCGAACGCGCAGAACTACCTGATTACGGTCAAATGCGGCAATGCAAACCATACGCACACCGAGGTAAACAACAGAGCCTCCACCAACTATGTTTTTGCCAACTGCGATATGCCGAAGGACGGCATCGTGTTCGTTGTGATGGCAAAGGCGGAAGGGTATATGGAATCCGTTTCTTCCTATACATATTACCTCGGTCTGGATGCCGTAACGGGCGTTACGGTGGACAACGAAAAAATCACATGGTATCCGGTTGAAAATGCGACCGCCTACTATGTGGAGATTTCCAAGGGCGGAAAGATCCTGAAGAATGCGTATGTGACCAGCGGAACCTCCTACAGCATCGTGGATCTGGATGCGGGCGTGATTTCCGTGAAGGTGACCCCGGTCAGCGCCGGCTACTACAGCGCACCTGCCGAAGCGGTCAACTACACCAAGACCGCACTGGCACGTCCCGACGGTGTTACCGCGAGCGGCAGTGTCATCAGCTGGAACAAGGTTGAGGGCGCAACCGGTTACAAGGTGAGCGTCAACGGCACGGTATACGACACGACCGATGCAACCTTTACCATCACCGAAGAGATGATCGCTTCCGGAAGCGCTGTTTACACGGTTTCCGTGCAGGCGGTCGCCGACGATGCAGCCAACAGTTCTCCGTACTCCGGGTCTGTCGAGGTGTATTACGCCGGCATGGGCGATGTCGTGTATGAAAACGGCGTTCTCAGCTGGACTCCGGTCATTACGGCAAACAGTTACAGTATCAAGATCGGAACAAAGACCTACACGGTAGACGGAAAGGACAACCGCTTCAAGGTTACCTTCCTGGAAGCCGGTACCACAGAGATTTCTGTTTCCTTCACCAACGAAAACGGAGATGAATCCGCACGGAAGACCATCACGGTGGATGTCTATGGTGTCGAATTTGATGTCCGTGGAGGTGCGGCGGTCAAAACCGTCTATGTGGCATTCGGCGATGAGATCACTCTGCCCGAAACCAGTCGCGACGGCTACGATTTTGCCGGATGGTTTACCTCTCCCGCAGGTCTTACCGGCGGAAAGAGATATGAAAACGTCCGCTTCGAGGGCAGCAGCGACACCGTGCTTTACGCCGGCTGGTCCGCAAAGAGATACAACGTTACCCTGATTCCCGATGAGGGAGGAGAGGTGGCGTCCAAGACGGCAGAGGTCATTTACGGACTTTACAACAAGCTGCCGATCGCAACCCACAGTGATCCCACAAAGCTTTTCATCGGTTGGTTCTCCGAGCCGAACGGCGTCGGTGTCCGCTACTCTGATGAGGAGGGCGAGGCGCTGATCCGCTGGGATCTGCCTTCCGAGACTACACTGTATGCATATTTTGCAGAGACCCTGAAGTTCACTCCCATTGATAACGGAACCGCATACTCTGTGTCGCAGGGAGACTACGGTATCGGAACGCTGACCACCATCACCATTCCGACCACGTATAACGAGCTTCCCGTCACCACGGTCGAGGCGTCTGCGTTTGTTGCCTGCAATACCCTGAAGGAAATCCGGATCCCGAATACCATCAAGCTCATTGAGATCGGCTCCGAGGGTATCAACGGCATCGGCTCTGCGTTCCAGGGCTGTAACAACCTCCAGGCGATCACCATCTATCCGGTGGAGGGAGCCAAGGATGTCCGGTATCATTCGGCAGACGGTGTCCTTTACTACAACAACGAGTTCACCGGCATGGAGATCAAGGCATACCCTTACGCGATGACGGGATCCCTGACCATTGAAGAGGGGACGACAATCATCCCGACGGGTGCGTTCAAGAGTGCGAAGTTCACCGAAGTAATCGTGCCGTACACCGTGACGGAGATTCACGCAAACGCATTCCAGAGCTGCACCAATCTGACCAAGATCACGTTCCTTGTGGCTCCCGAAGGGGTTGCGGAAGTTCCGCTGACCATCCGGGATAAGGGCATTTATTCGTGCTCCAAGCTGGAATCCGTCACCCTCCCCGCACGGCTGACTGCCTTCGGTGTCAATACCATTTCCAGCTGCTCCGCACTGTCCTCCATTGACATTGCCGGAAGCGGCGGAAACTACAGCGCCAAGGGAGACGCGGGTCGCAAGGTGCTTTGCAACGCGGCGGGGGATACCATCGTCTTCTGCCCGAAGGGCATGACCGGCGAGTTCACGATCCCGAACGGTGTGACTACCATTGCCCCGAATGCTTTCCAGAGCTGCACTAAGCTGACAAAGCTGACGATTCCCGGCTTTGTGACCGAGATTCAGAAGGAAGCATTCAAGTCCTGCTCCGGTCTTGAGGAAATCGACCTGACCGAAGAGGGCTACGGACTCACCATCCGTGAGAGCGCCTTCTACAGCTGCTCCAAACTGACTACCGTGACACTCCCGAAGCGTCTGATCAAGATGGAAGCCAATGCGTTCGGTTACACCTACAAGCTGACGCAGGTTATCGTCAACTCCAAGGGAATTGTCTCGGGCGAGGACGGAAAGAACACCGTTGACTTTGCAGCCAATGCATTCGGAAGCATTCCTTCCTCCTCCACCGCACAGACGCTCTTCTACGTGACGAACGTGGAGCTGGGTGCGGAGGTTCCCGAATTTGAGATCACCGGCGTGTTCGGTCAGAAGATTGAGAGCGTAAAGGTGCATGAGGCGAACCAGAATTACACCGCCATCGACGGCGTGCTGTTCGACAAAGCGGTAACCAAGGTTGTCTACTATCCGACCGACCGCGAAGGCGATTACACACTGCCGGAAACGATTGTCGAAATCGGCGACCGCGTATTCCAGGGGAAGACCGGTCTGACCGGTATCACCATCGGCAAGAATGTCCAGCGCATCGGCGTCGGCGCATTCCGCAGTTGCAGCAAGCTGAAGTTTGTAAAGTTTGAGGACAGCACCGTGGCGCTGACCATTGCGGATGAAGCATTCTATGGATGCTCCGTCATGGAGGAAATTCAACTTCCGGAACGTCTTACGGAAATTGGAGCGAATGCATTTGCAACCTGCCGCAAGCTTGCCAGTCTGACTATTCCGGAAGGCGTGACCCACATCGGTTCCGGTGCGTTTGCAACCTGCTCCGTCCTGACCGAGATTTCTCTTCCGAAGTCGCTCACGGCGATGGATCTGAACGAGAAGGGCGAGTTTACGTTATTCTCTTACTGCCCGATGCTCGAAAAGATTACGGTCGCAAGCGACAATGCCGATTTTGTTGCCATTGAGAATGTCCTGTATCAGAAAACCGATAAGCCGGTAGTTGACGCAGACGGTAAGGAAACAACGGAAAAAGTCCTTTCCACGCTGCTCTTCTGCCCGCAGAAGAAGGCGGGAAGCACCACGGTGACGGTTCCCGACACCGTGACGAACGTTGCCGCAAACGCATTCTACAACAACCAGGTGGTAACCGAGATTCGGTTCGGTACACTGAAAAATGGTGAGACGCTTACCGTTGGCAGCCAAGCGTTCGGCAGCTGTGCCGTGCTTGCGAAGATCACTCTGCCGGAAGGCTTGAGTGAGATTCCTGCATCCATGTTCTACGGTTGTAAGACAGTGGAGGAGATCGTCATTCCGAGCACCGTTGCGTCCATCGGAAACAAAGCGTTCTTCGGATGCTCCAACCTTAAGAGCCTGATCTTTAGCGAGACGCCGGAGGGGCAGACCCCTGTGGATCTGGTTATCCTGGATGCATCCACCGGCAGCAGCAATAACGGTTATACCAGTTCTCCCTTCTACGGCTGCACAAGTCTGAAGAACATCGTCCTTCCCGAGCGGTTGACCGTAATCGGCAGACTTGCCTTCGGCGGACTGGTTTCCGGTCAGTACGGTGAGTCGTATATCCCGCCGTTCGAGAGCATTTCGCTTCCTTCCACGCTGAAGGAGATTCACGACATGGCATTCCTGAACGCGAGAAACCTGAAAACCGTCACCTTCGCCTCCGGCACGACCCTGTCGGATTCCTGCGACGGCAAGGCATTCGCTATCGGAAAGCAGGCATTCTATTACTGCACTTCTTTGACGGAAATTGCACTTCCGACCTCGTCGGAAGCGACCTATAGTATCGGAGATACTGCGTTCGCTTATACGGGACTGAAGGAGATTTCCATCCCGAAGGCGGTCGGATGGCTCGGCAGCAGCGTCTTCAACCGTAGCTCGGATCTTGCAAAGGTGGTCTTTGAAGCGGGTGCAAATCCGAAATGCGGCGCCAGCCTGTTCGCTTACACTGCCGTTTCCGGCGTGACCCTGCCGGAAGGCATGGATGCGATCAGCAACTATATGTTCCAAGGGTGCGTCAATCTGACCTCCGTGACGGTTCCCGCATCGGTCAAGTCCATTGGCATCAGTGCTTTCGCGAGCTGTCAGGCGCTTGCAAATGTCACCTTTGCCACCTACGAAAAGGACGGAAAGAACTATTCGAACCTGATTTCCATCGGCAACTATGCATTCTCCAAGACCGGCATCACAAGCTTTACCTTCCCGACATTGGAGAGCACAAAGACACTGGATCTCGGCAATTCTCTTTTCCGCTCCTGCATGAAGCTGGAGACGATCGGACTTTCCGAGTCTGTTGCCGAAATCGGCACCGCGTTTGCGGACTGCTTCAGCATCCGTAGCTTCGTTGTGGACGAGAACAACGAAAACTTCTCCTCTAAGCCCGGCAGCCCGATTCTTTACAACGTAGCCGGTACTGCTTATATGTACATCTGCGGACAGCTTCCTGCCGGCGAGTACGTCATTCCCGAGGGAATCGTTTCCATCGGAGACAACGTGTTCAAGGGTCAGGTTGGAATCACCAAGGTGGTGATCCCGCGCTCGATGCAGACCATCGGAAACTATGCGTTCAGCGGTTGCTCCCTCTTGGAGACGGTGGTTTTCGAGCACTCCACGGATAAGCCCAGCCAGCTGACGCAAAAGGATTCGTACGGAACCAATATGTTCCGCGAATGCACGTCCCTGAAGGATGTGACGCTTCCGGCGAACATGACGGAAATCCCGGAAAATATGTTCTACGGCTGCAAGGCGTTGGAGTCGATTGTCATTCCTTACGGTGTCACAAGCATTGAGAAGGATGCGTTCGGCTACGCAGGACTCAAGAGCGTGTCAATTCCCGCGACGGTTCAGACGATTGCAAACAATGCGTTTGAAGCCAGAAAAGACGAAGGGGCGATTGCTTCCCTGACCTTTGAGAAAGAAGCGGACGGTTCCACGGCGCTCAAGACCATCGGAAATGTCGCGTTCAAGTACCAGTGCTTCCCGACGGTCGAGATTCCGAAGTCTGTGACCTCCATCGGAAACAACTCGTTCTCCTACAACCCGGCGCTCGTCTCCTTTACCTTTGAGGAGGGAACGCTGATCAAGAGCTTCGGTACGTCCCTGATCGCATATTGCCCGCTGATTGAAACCTTTACGGTTCCGAAGACCGTTACCTCACTCGGCAACAACGATTTTGACAACTGCATTTCTCTGAAGTCGGTTATCTTTGAGGAAGGCTCCAAGCTGACCACCGTCGGCTCGTCCACCTTCAAGGCTTCCGGCATTGAGAGCATCGTCTTCCCGGATGGCGTGACCACCTTTACAACGGTGAAATCGCCGACCGTGAATACTTCCAATGCGTTGTTCCAGGATTGTGTCAACCTGAAGAGCGTGACTCTCGGCTCCAAGACCACTTTCCTGGCAAAGCAGATGTTCAAGGGATGCATTGCGTTGGAGTCCATCGATATTCCGGATACGGTAACAAAAATCGGTATCGAGTGCTTCATCGACTGCACCAACCTCAAGAGCGTCAGCTTCGGTGAAAAATCAAAGGTGACCCAGATCGGTCAGAACTGCTTTGCCAACAGCGGACTGGAATCCATTGTTCTGCCTGCAAGCTTTACCGCGTTCGGCGGCGGAACCACCTATTCCTACAAGGCAAGCGCCATCGGAAAGCAGTTCTACAATTGCAAGAGCCTGACGAGCGTAGAGTTCAAGGGCAAACTGGAATTCATCTGTGCCAGCGTCTTTGAAGGCTGCGAGGCACTGGAATCCATCGATATCCCTGCATCGGTAACGACCATCGGTAACTCCAGCTTCCTGGATTGCAAGTCGCTCAAGGCGGTGACTATCAACTCCTCCGGCGACCTTGTCATCGGATCCAACGCATTCAAGAATTCGGCAATTGAGTCGGTGACCATCCCGAAGGGAACTACCAAGATTGACAGCAACGCGTTCAACGGTTGCGAAAAGCTGACTTCTGTTGACTTTGCAGCTGGAACGGAGGCAATGACACTGGGAGCCGGCGTGTTCGAGAGCTGCACGGCGCTGACTTCCATCGCTCTTCCGGATCGCGTCACGGAGATTCCGAACTATGCCTTCCGCTATGACACCGCACTGGAGACTGTCACATTCAACAAGGTCACCAAGATCGGCAACGGTGCCTTCAACGGAACCAAATCGCTCAAATCCGTGACCCTGCCCGCAACGCTCACCACCATCGTCTCGAATGCGTTCCTTAATTCCGGATTGGAGAGCATCACCATCCCGAAGGGAACCACCTCCATCGACGAAAATGTCTTTGCCGGCTGCAGCAGCCTTACTACCTTCACAGTAGAGGACGGCAACACCAAGTATGGCGTTAACATCGGCGCGCTGGTAGAGATTTCCGGCGGCGTTTCCAAGATTATCGCGCTTCCCGGCGGTCTCGAAGGCGTTCTGAACATCCCGGAGGGCGTCGTCCTCGGCGGGTACGCACTCAACGGTATGAGCGGCATTACGCAGGTCGTTCTTCCGGAGAGCACGACGAAGATTGAACCGCACGCGTTCCACTTCTCCAAGGTCAAGTCCGTTATCATTCCTTCTGCGGTGACCGAGATCGGAGACTACGCGTTCGCTGAATCTTCCATTACATCTATTGTTATTCCTGCTTCGGTTACGACACTCGGCGACTATGCATTCTCTGACAGCGAAGACCTTACTTCCGTCACCTTTGAGGAAAACTCTCAATTGACGGAGCTTGGCAGATACGCGTTCAAGGGAACTGCAATTCAGTCTATCGTGCTTCCTGCCGGTATCGTAAGACTCGGCAGCACGGATTATATCGCATCGTACACCTTCAAGGACTGCACGCAGCTCTCCTCCGTCACCTTCCTGGGTGAACTGGTGGCACTCAACCCCTATGCTTTCTCCGGTTGTACGGCACTGAAGAGCTTTACCATTCCCGAAACGGTAACTGTCATCGGTTCCAGTGTATTTGAGGGGTCCGGTCTGGAAACCATCGAAATTCCGGCAGGGCTGAAATCCCTTTATGTGACCGCGACCTCCATAGACATGAGCGGTGCTACCTTCCGGAACTGCAAGTCGCTGAAAACCGTCATCCTGCACGAGGGGCTGGAGTGCATCAATGCCAACTCCTTCAATGGATGCGAGGCGCTGGAGACCATTGTGATTCCTTCAACGGTTAAGGAGATCAGCTACTATGCATTCCAGAATTGCATCAATCTGAAGACGGTCATCTTCGCAGAAAACAGCCAGCTTGAGGAAATCGGATCTCAGGCGTTTATGGGCTCCGGTCTGGAATCCTTTGTGATGCCCAACACGGTCAAGACGCTTGGCAAGCAGGCATTCTCGGATTGCGCACAGCTCAAGTCCGTCGAGCTTTCCGAATCGCTGACGGAGATCCCGGAAAAGGCATTCCTGAACTGCGTTGCGCTGGAAGGCATTACATTCCCTGCATCTGTCAGCAAGCTCGGTACGTACGCATTCCAAAACAGCGGCATCAAATCGCTGACTGTGCCCGCAACGCTGACTTCCTTCAATTCTTCTCCGTTCAAGGATTGTGTGAATCTTGAGAAGGTTGTCTTTGCGGAGGGATGCACGATTCTTTCCGGTTCGATGTTCAGCGGTTGCGTGAACCTCAAGTCCGTGACGCTGGCTTCCACCGTGAACAACATCGGTTCGAGTGCCTTTGCAAACTGCACGTCCATCCGGGAGATCATCATTCCGCTTACAGTAACCACTCTGTACGGAAGCATCTTCGACGGCTGGACAGCAGATCAGACCATTAAGTTCGTGTGCACCGAAGCCGATGCGGCTGGCTTTACCACCACCTGGAAAAACGGTTGCGAAGCGACCATTGTCTGGGAATATACCCCGGCAGAGGAGTAATCTGCAGGGAGCCGCCCGCCAAAAACATTTTTATCATTGACCCACCCCGGAGTCGTAGATACGGCTCCGGGGAAATTGTTTAGTGCGGTATTCGGGCTGTTTTTTCTCCGTCAGAGCCACTTTGGAACGTCATCGTCTGTTTGACGGAGCACTTTTCCAAAACATTCGCGCTTTTATGCAAGATTGCTCTTTACAAATTGGGCGGAAAATGGTATAATTTTCATGTTATTGTCCATTCGGCATACGACAAAAGAATACTATTTCAGGAGGATTCTGAAATGCGCAAGAAAGTCAGCCAAGACGAAACGCCGCAGGATTTGCTGGCGAATTACCGCTCCCGTATCGCAAGAGAAGGATGGCTCAAAGCCGCACTTTGCGGTGCATCTGTAGGGTTCGGTGCCGATATTCTCTGTGCGTTTGCTTTCTGGGTATTCGGCATCAAGCTGTTTTGGGTCTGCATCCTCGTTTTTGCGGCGGTAACCGCAATTGCAATGCCGCTGTTCTATTTCTGCAGATTCAAGAACTCCCGCAGTCAGGTTGCTTCCCGTATCGATATGCTGGGATTGGAAGAGAGAATCCTGACCATGACGCAGTTTGAAAATGACGACTCCTATATGGCGCGCCGCCAAAGAGAGGATGCCATGAATGCACTCAGGAGCGTCAATGCGTCCTTTGTCAAGATTGCTGTTTCCGCTTCCATGGTGGTTACCTGCTGTGTGGCACTTGTACTGGGCGTGGGCGCAACCACGGCATCTGCTGTGGCGGACAAATCCCTTCTTGATCTGATCCGCGAAAAGCAGGAGGAAATGGAAGCACCCGCAAATACTTTCTGCTTGACCTATGGTGTCAAGGATAGCGTCGGCGGAAGAGTAGACGGTGAGCTGGAGCAGACCGTGAAGGAAGGAGAAGCCGGGAAGACCGTACAGGCGGTTGCCGAAGACGGATACGTTTTTGTCGGCTGGACGGACGGCTATGAGGACGCCACCCGTACGGACGCGGACGTGAAAAAGGATGTAACGGTAAATGCCGTGTTCGTGGAGATCGAAGCCGATGAAGAGGACGATGTCACGGACGAGGAACAGGGCGAGGGCGGGTCCGGCAACGGAAACAGCAGTGCTCCGCAGCAGCCCGGCGACCCCAGCGACAGTTCCGGTGACGGGGACGGTGAGGGCGACGGTGCCGGAGCAGGAGCTGATTCTGCCTCCAACCAGGTGATTGACGGTTCGACCTATTACGGCGACGAATACAGCGGAAGTCTTTCCGATGCGCAGAATTCCATGAACTCCGACAGCAATCTGTCCGGAGACGATAAGGGCGTCATCGGCGACTACTTCCACAACATCCAGAAATAATTCAGGTAATTCTGTCCGCAAGCCGGAAACCTGTCTCCCGACTTGGCATTTTATCAAGAAATTAAAAAATAAAGAAAGAGAAACAAAACAATGGTTACAGAAGAGAGCATCAAGCAGTTTGGCGTACAGTGCAGTCGGATTTTTGAGGAAACCGCAAAGGATATGATCGGTCAGTCCGAGGTTGTTGAAAACACCATCGTTGCGCTCATCGCCGGAGGTAACGTTTTGCTGGAGGGTGTGCCCGGCGTCGGAAAGACCCGTCTTGTGAGAACGCTCAGCCGCGTCTTCAACCTTCCGTTCTCCCGGATTCAGTTCACCCCCGACCTGATGCCTGCCGATGTGACGGGCACCAATATCATCACCAAGGATGAGAAGGGCAACTCTGTTTTCCGTTTCGAGCCCGGCCCGATTTTTGCCAACCTTGTTCTGGCGGACGAAATCAACCGGGCAACGCCGAAGACCCAGTCCGCGCTGCTGGAAGCCATGCAGGAGCACACGGTAACGGTCATGGGCGTTTCCAGAAAAATGAATGAGCCGTTCTTCGTCCTGGCAACCCAGAACCCGATTGAGCAGGACGGCACCTATCCGCTGCCGGAAGCACAGATGGACCGTTTCATGTTCAAGCTGGTGGTGCATAATCCGTCCCTGAACGAACTGAAGGGGATTGTAACCATGACGCAGAAGACGATGGGTGAGGTTGCAAATGAGGCGTGCAACGCAGCGCAGCTTCTGGAAATGCGGGAGACCGCAAATCAGATTCCCGTAGCGGATGAAGTGCTGGATTTTGCAATGACGCTGATTTCCGCGACGCATCCGGACAGTGAGTGCGCGTCCGAGGCGGCAAAGAAATATGTGCGTCTCGGTTCCTCTCCGCGTGGAGGTCAGGCATTGATTTCGGCAGCAAAGGTGAAGGCGCTGATGAACGGCAGATTCAACGTTTCCTACTCCGATATCGCTTCGCTGGCATATCCGGTGCTTCGCCACCGTATGAAGATGAACTTCGAGGCAATTTCGGAACGGATTTCTCCCGATGAAGTCATCGGTATGATTCTTGCCGAAGTGGCAAAGAAGTGCAATGTTCGTCTCGGAAATGAAGTTCCGAGTGCAAACCGTGCAGGAACCAATAAGAAAAACAAATGAAAGAATCCTACTTAAACGACGAATTTTTCAGTCGGTTGGAGACACTTGCGTTTAATTTGCGCAAGGATCTCGGCGGATTCTTTGGCGGCAAGCATCTGGTGAGCACCTACGGACAAACCGTGGAGTTTGCGGATTACCGAGAGTATATGCTGGGCGACGATATCCGCCGAATCGACTGGAATCTGTACAGCCGTTTTGAGAAATACTTTATCAAGCTGTTTACCGATGAGCGGCAGATGCACGTGCAGATTTATCTGGATTGCTCCGGCTCGATGGGGAAAGTGAATCCCCGGAAGGGCGCGTACGCCGTTGCTGTTGCCGCAGCAATCGGCTACCTTGCCATCCATAACATGGATAAGGTGTCCTATCACCTTGTCCGGGGGGATCGGGCGGAGAATCCGTTCGGCACCATCGTTGGAAAAAATGCTTTTTTCCGTGCAATGAATACGCTGGATCAGACGGAGTTTGCGGATGAGGCGGAGATTTCCTCTGCCATTGTCAGTACGCCGGATATGGGCACCGGGGATGGGATGACCGTAATTGTCTCCGATTTCTATGCGGACAGCGACTGGAAAAAAGGCGTGGATTATTTGGTGTATAAGAAAAAGCAGGTGCTCTTGATTCAGGTACACTCCCCGGACGAGCTTGACCCGTCTTATACCGACCGGGTCAACCTGATTGATTCGGAGTCCACCGATCTGGCGGACGCAAGAAATATGAAGATCAGGATCAATAAATCCATGCAGCAGGCATTTAAGGAAGCAGTAACGGCTTTCTATGACGACATTCAGGATTTCTGCAGGCGCAGAGACGCGGGATTTATATCTTTGGATTGTGAAGAGCCGATTGAAAAAGCGCTGTTCTCCGAACTGCTGAAAAGAGGTACCGTGTCGTGAACGTGAAATTTCTCATTCCGTTAGGGCTTCTCGGCTTGCTTGGAATTGTCGTTTTGATTCTCATTTACATTATCAAGCCGAATTTCCAGCAAAAGCTGCTCTCCAGCACCTTCCTCTGGAGACTGAGTCTGAAATTTAAAAAGAAGAAAATTCCGCTCAGCAGACTCCGCAACATTCTGTTGATTGCGTGTCAGGTGCTGATTATTACCGCCATTGCGGCGATTCTCGCAAAAACAATCCATGTTCTCCAGGAGAAGGTTACGCAGCCGGAAGTGGTGCTCGTCATTGATTCCTCCGCCAGTATGCGCGCCGGAGCCGAAACGTCCACGCGCTATGAGCGCGCGGTTGAGGCGGCGGTCAAGCAGGCGGGGGAGACCTTTGATCGGGACGGAATTGTCTCCGTGATTCTTGCGGGAAACGATAACCGGTTTCTGGTAGAGAGAGCCTATGCGGACAGCCGGGACAAAGTCGTCGGAGATTTGAGAGCCCTGCTGGACGGGGAAACCGAGTGCACCTACTCTTCTTCGGATCTTTCCTCTGCTGTTGCGCTTTCCGACCGGATTCTCAGCATCAATCCGTCGGCAAAAACGTATGTTTACACCGACAAAAATTATGCGCAGACAAACAACGTGGAACTGATTAACGTTGCCGATCGTTCCGAATGGAATGCAGCAATTCTCAGTGCAACCGCAGATTTTGAAGATAACTATTACACCTTCCGGATTGAGGTCGTCTGCTATGGAAGGGATCTTGACCTTGGCGTCAATCTGGAGGTTTTCGGCGTGAATGCCGCAAGCAGCGATGACACCACTGCGGGAAATCTTTCCATGGAGGAGAGCGTTCCTTGCGCTTCCGATCAGGTGTATACCCTGATTTTCAAGTACTTCCCGGATGAAAACTATACGGACGCGGTGGAAGCGTATGAAAAGACCCTGCCGGAGAACGCGGTCTTCCATCTGCTTGGCTCCGGAGAGGGGATTACTTCCTACCAGTCCGTACATATCAGCCTTTCGGTGAACGGAGACGCCGTGGAGGACTCCGTTTCTTTGGACAACAGCTTCGACATTTATGACGGACTGAAGGAACGGATTCGGATTCAGTATTGCAGCTCCGGACAGGATCCGCTGTCCGGTGAGAAGCTGGGACCGAACGTGTTCTTCCAGGAGGTTCTTGCGGCTCTGAAGAAGAATTACGAGGCAAAGTGGGATTTTGACATTACCGAAGTCAAGCGCGGTCAGACACCTGCCTTGGAAGGGTACGATTTCTACATCTTTGAGCATTCAATGCCGGAGAAGCTGCCCGCAGACGGCGTCATCCTGTTGGTGGATCCGTTGGGCACGCCGAGCGGTGCCGGCTTCCGGGTGGAAAATATCGTTGATATGAGCAAGAAGAGCGTCTATCTTGCGCAGGAGGAAACGCATCCGATCATGAACAATATCGAGGCGACCAACATCACCGTCAGCCGGTATCTGAAGGTTTCGTATGATCCGGAGTACAGTATGCTGCTCTCCTATGCGGGAGATCCGTTGCTCCTTGCCAGAAACGACGAGGATGCGCAGGTCGCCGTGATGTGCTTCTCTCTGCATTATTCCAACCTCCCGCTTCTGGTGGACTTTCCTTTGATGATGCGCAACCTGTTTGAGTATTACTTCCCGTCCACCGTTGACGGCAATTCCTTCGAGACGGAGCAGACCGTTTCCGTCAACTGTCGCGGAGACGAACTGAAGGTTAAGGGCTATGACACCGATCTTACCCTGACCCTGTTCCCTGCACAGCTGAAACTGAGTCTGCCCGGGTCCTACCAGCTGTCGCAAACGACACGTGCAGGAAAAGCGGTTTCCACGACCGTTTATGTCCGGGTTCCGAGAGCGGAGAGCGATATCTTCGCGGATGAGGGAGCGATTACCGGCCCGTACTACGAGGTGGATGAGAGCGATTATTATCAGGATCTGTTGCTATATCTTGCCGGTGCCTTGGTTTTCCTGCTCCTGCTTGAGTGGTATCTGCAGCACAAGGAAAGTAGCATTTAAGGAGGCACGCAAATGGTTCATTTCAGAATTCACTTTTCGTATCCTCTGCTGTTGCTGGTTTTCCTGCTCGGCGCAGTGATGACGGCGTTGCTGTATTTCCGGCTTTCCAAAAAGTATCGGAAAACCCGGAATCGGATTACGTCGATTGTTTTGCATCTGATTGTGCTGGCGTTGGCGGCGCTGACCCTTGCCGGTACGATGTTCACCTATGAAATTCCCAACAAAGAAAACCAGATTATCCTGCTTGTGGACGTTTCGGATACGACAGAGCAGTCCGCAAGAGAGCGCGAGCGCTTCATGGAAACGATTTTGAACATGGGGCAGTATGACGGCTACAGCATCGGTGTTGTGACCTTCGGTTACGATCAGATTTATGCGGTGAAGCTGACCGACAGGGTCGGTGAAATCATGGAGCGCTATCAAGCCGCGGAAAAACCGGACACCAGTGCAACCGACATTGCGGCGGCGCTTACCTATACATCCACGCTCTTTCAAAATCCGGAAAGCGCAAAGATTGTGCTTGTCACCGATGGAAAAGAGACCGACGAGGAAGCCTCGGCGGTCATCCGGACGGTGGCGGCAAAGGGCATCCGCGTGGATGTTGCCAATATTTCCACCGCCTATGACGGGGACGATATGCAGCTGGTGGATTCCGAGCTTCCCGATTACCACCTGAAGCCCGGCACGCAGTGCACGCTCTCGGTCACGGTGTATTCCAAGACGGAGGGAAGCGCTTCGGTGAAGCTGTATGACAACGGGAAGCTGGTTGCGACACAGACCATCACCGCGACCCCCGGAATGCAGAATGTGTCCTTCCCGCATACCTTTGAAGCGTATGGAGTTCACGAGATTTCCTTTGCACTGGAACCGGAAAAAGACCTGCTGTCGGAAAACAACACCTATTACACCTATTTGAATCTGGAGAATTTCAACAAGATCCTGGTTCTGGAGCACAAAGCGGGTGAGTCGGAGAAGATCCAAAAGATTCTGACTGCAGAGAACGCCGGGTACGACGTCACGGTCAAAAATCTGTCGGGAGACGAGGAGCTTCCCAACACGCTGGCGGCTCTGCGTCAGTATGATCAGATCCTGCTCAACAACATTGCAAACAGCGACCTGCCGGCGGGATTTGACGAGTTGCTGTACCGCTACGTCAACGAATGCGGCGGCGGTTTGTTTACCGTCGGCGGGGCGGATATCAATCCGAACGCAACGGATGAGAATGACAAGTATATTGCACATGCTTATAACCGGGACGATATGCTGAATACACTGTTCCAGGACATTCTTCCGGTGCAGGCGATCAACTACACACCGCCGGTTGCCGTGATGATTATCGTTGACCGCTCCGGTTCCATGGCGTCGGTGGATGATACCACGGGCGGAAGCAAATACGATCTCGCACTGACAGGTGCGGTGTCCTGTCTGAATGCACTGTCGGCAAGAGACTACATCGGACTGATGACTTTGGATGAAGATTATGATACGCTTCTGCCGCTGACCCCCCGTACACAGGAGTCCAAAATTCTGGAAGCGATCAACAACGCAAGAGAGCTCGGCGCCACAGGCGGAACCAAATTTGCAGCCACTATTGAGCGTGCCAGCCGTGCACTCCTTTCCGTCGACGTTGCAAGACGTCACGTGATCATCGTCACCGACGGTATGCCGGGAGACAAAGAAGAGGACTACCTGCCGCACATCAAGCAATATCACGAGAACAACGGAATCACCTATTCAGTGGTCGGAATCGGGTTGCGGGAGACCGAGGACGCCGGGAAAAAGATGAAGAACATCTGTGACCTCGGCGGCGGACGGTTACAGGCGTTCGTTGATGCAAAAGAAACCTCGGCGCGGATGCGGGAGGAGCTGAACGCACCCGAAATCAAGGAAGTCAATTACGAGAAGTTCTATCCTGCCGCGACCGATACGCTTTCCTCTGTCTTTTCCGGCATTTCCTTTACGGAGGTAGAGGAAGGAAAGACGAATGCCAAAATGACGGTGTCGCTGGACGGATTTTTCGGAGTCCGGGCAAAATCCGGCGCGGAACTTTTGCTGATCGGCGACTATGATGTTCCGATTTATGCGCAGTGGCGCTTCGGAAAAGGCATGGTCGGCAGCTTCATGTGTGATCTCAACGGTGTATGGTCCTCCGACTTCCTGTCGGGAGACGGATCGGGCGAGACGTTCATTCTCAATGTGGTGTCGGCGCTGATGCCGACGGAGTCCGTCCGGGAAAACGAGATTTCCATTACGGTCAAGCAGGACAACTACACCAACAGCCTCAGTATTTTCACGAATCTCGGCGAAGGTGAGTCCATCACCGGTGAGCTTCTGAACCTGACCGATCCGGCAGCAACGCCGCTTTCGCTGGGGAGCGCAACGATTGCCGCAGAGGGAACCCGCCTGTCTGCACTGGACTGTTTCGTCACCTCGGCATTGGATGCTTCCAGCAACTACAGCCGTTGCAGATTTGTGATCAAAAAGGGCGGCGTTTACCGGTTGACACTCAAAAAGGTGAACGCAGACGGGGAGACGCTTGCCGAATATCAGACCTATCGGACCTTCTCCTATTCGGAGGAATATGACAACAATCAGGAGACTACCGATCTGACGCTGGCGGAAAATCTGGAGAATCTTGCCGAAGCCGCCAACGGGAAGCTGATTGCGGACAATGAGGATCCGATGGAGGTATTTGCCAACTTTGTGACCTCTATTCCGAAATCGTTTGATCCCCGCTATCTGTTCATGATTCTCGCATTGGTGCTGTTCCTGACCGATGTGGCGGTACGCAAGTTCAAGTTCAAATGGCCGCATGAAATCGTTCGGGCTTGTAGAGACAAACGGAAAAACAGGAAAGGAGGGACATCCTTGTGAAAAGATTTCTGAAATGGCTCTTTCCGGTTGCGGCGTTCCTCCTGCTTTTGATTCTGACGTCCTGCGGGACGTCAGCCGGGCTGGAACCCCCGCAGTCACTGGAAATTGACATCGACAATCAGCTTTCATGGGGTACCGTGGAGTCTGCGCGCTCTTATCTCGTGGAAGTGAAAAATGAGAGCGGGGAAGCGGTTCTCAGCAAAACCACGCGAAAAACCTCCTATTCTCTTTCGGATCTGGAGGTCGGAGACTATGAAATCCGCGTCAGGGCAACTGGCGGTGCGCAGAACGACCAGACTTCCGTGTGGTCCGAGGCGCTGTATTTTCACAGAGACTATGAGACCGGCTGTGTGTATGAGCTGTTCAACGGCAACACCGAATACCGGATCAAACGGAGCGGAAGCGCTTCCGGAACCGTGACAATTGAAGCCACGTACCGCGGGAAGCCGGTAACCGAGGTCGGCGAGAGCGCCTTCAAGGGAAACCGGAATGTGAAGGAAATTATCCTGGGCGAAAACATTCGTACCATTGCGGAAAATGCATTTTACAACTGCGCGGTGCTGGAGTCGGTTACCATTCCGGACGGCGTCACCTCCATCGGAGACTCCGCTTTTCAGGGATGCCGGGAATTGAAAAAGGTCAATATTCCGGCGGGAGCTTCTTCCATACCGGCGTATTGCTTTGCATACTGCCGTTCCCTTTCGGAGATTTCCCTCGGTGAGAACATCCTGAGTATCGGAGAAAGCGCTTTCAACGGCGCCGCACTGACCGCAGTCCGGATTCCGGACAGCGTGAAGACCATTGACGAGAATGCGTTTACGACTGCCGCTGAACTGGCGGAGGTTATCATCGGGAAGGGCGTCGTTTCCATCGGGGAATCCGCTTTCTATGACCTTCCGAAGCTTCAGAAGGTGACGTTCGTCGAGGGGAGCGCGCTGGAAACGCTTGGCGAATCCTGCTTTGCGGTAAACCCGTCCCTGCAGGAGATCACCCTTCCCGAAACGGTGACGGATATCGGTGCCCGCTGTTTCTATCGCTGCGAGGCGCTGGAACGGGTGAATATTCCCTTGACGGTTCGTCATGTCGGGGCGTATGCATTCAACGCAACCAAGCTTTATGTTGATGAAGAAACCGACTATGTTTATGTGGACAGCTGGCTGGTTGCGGTCAAGAATCAGGAGCTTCATAAGACCGTTACCAAGCTGGATCTGAAGCAGGGGACGGTCGGGATCATTGACAACTGCTTCAATAAGGCGCCGATTCTGGAGGCGGTGCAATTGCCGGACTCCGTTCGGATTGTCGGACAGTATGCCTTCTCGGGCATCGAAACGTTGGTTCGCTTTGAAGCCGGCAAAAATCTGGAGGTGCTTCAGGAAGGCGCGTTCGCCAATTGTACCGGGCTTTATGTGCTGTTGCTGAACCAGTCGCTTCAGGAAATCGGTGCATACGCATTTTACGGTTGCTCCACGCTGGACAATAACTCGTTGGACGGCAACAGCATCATCCCGCAGTCGGTCAAACGCATCGGCGCGTATGCTTTCATGCAGACGATGCTGTGGGGAAAGCCGGAGAACAATATCATTTATGCCGGAAACTGGGTCGTCGGCTTTGCGGAGAGCGCCAAACTCGGCGCGGCGGAGCTGAAGGACAGTGTTGTCGGTATCGCGGACAATGCATTTTTCCAATGCGGAACGCTGACCTCTTTGAAGAATCTGAGCAAATGTGCTTACATCGGTACGGCAGCTTTCTATGAATGCACTGCACTGGAGACCGTCAGTTTGAACCCAAGGCTGGAGACCGTTGAGGCGTATACCTTTTATAAGTGCAAATCTCTGTTCCGTATTTCCGTCCCGACCATGTTGCGGTCCGTCTGCAGATCGGCATTCTACGGCTGTTCCAATCTAAAGACGCTGGACTTTTCCGAATCTGCCGTGTTTGCCTCCGTCGGAGACTTTGCCTTCTACGGCTGTTCCAATCTGGAAACGGTTACATTCGGCGAAAATCTGACCGAACTTGGCAGATATTCTTTCAAAAACTGCTCTGCACTGACAGCGGTCGAGCTTCCGGATACCGTGACGGAAGTTCCGGAGCATGCATTTGCGAATTGTTCTGCACTCGTTACGCTGAAACTCGGTTCGGGCGTGACCTCAATCGGGGATAAAGCGTTTTACAAATGCGCGGGACTGTCGGAGGTTGCACTTCCTGATTCGCTCAGAACCGTCGGAACCAGCGCGTTTTACAAGTGCGCGTCCCTGGCAACGCTGACGCTCGGAAATTCGCTGGAGCGGATCGGAGACTTTGCGTTTTACAACGACAGCGGAATCGGATCGCTGGCTCTGCCCGGAACGCTGAAACAAATCGGAAAGTATGCGTTCAAAGGACTGAATTCGCTTACCGCGCTGGTCATTCCGAAGGAGGTTGCAACGGTCGCCGGAAACGCATTCTACGGCTGCAGCAACGCAACCTTCTATATTGAGGAGGGCGCGGACACCTCGGAATGGAATCGGCGTTGGAATTCCTCAAACCGACCGGTGGTATCCGGCGTCCGGCTTGCCGATGAGGGAGGCTATGCGGCATCCCTTACAACCGGAGAGGGAACGGTGAAGAACGGAACCTATCTGTCCGATGAGATCACGCCGATTGCGGATCCCATGCGCGTGGGCTATACCTTTGCGGGCTGGAGCCGTGAGGACGGAACGCAGATCACAACCGGGCAGATTTCCGGAATGCCGGCGGGAACGCTTTTGACTGCGGTCTGGATTCGGGAGGAATGACAAAAGATCCGGGCGGTGCGGTTTGGCACCGTATCCGGATCTTACGTTCGTAAACATGTGACAAATTAAGGCTTCACCGCGCAATTCCGATGGTGCAATTGCGCAGTCGGATTTTTCGTCAGACGATACAAAAAGCCGCAGGCTGTAGTGGCGCTACAGCCAGGGGTTTTGGTGAAGTATGACGGAAAAGACGCAAGCAAGTGTGCCATGCGCGGATTGTGCGGTGAAGCCTTAAATGTGCAAACAAAGGATTTTCGTAAAAAGCAAAGAGGAGTGCCATGAAAAAGATTCGTATTTTTCTGTTGCTGTGCGTTTTGGCTCTTACCATTGGGGCGATGTCGGTGGCGTGCAGGGAAAACCCGGACAATCCGACGCTGGGGGAGCAGGTCAAGCTGACGCTGGTTGCCAACGACGGCAGCGAGGCAACTATTGAAGAGATTGAAAAGAGCCAGTCCTACACGCTTCCGACCCCCACCCGGAGCGGGTACACCTTTTCCGGCTGGTATCTGAAGGAGGACTTCAGCGGAGACGCGGTCACCGAGGTCAAGCCGGACGCGGATCTGTCGGTTTATGCGAAGTGGGAAAAGCTGTATACTCTGACACTGGATCCCAACGGAGGCACGCTTTCCACCACCAAGCTGGAACTGAAGGCAGGGGAAAAGCTTGCCGACCGGCTCGCATCGTTGACGCCTACCAAGGAGAACTACCGGTTCGGTATGTGGCTTCTTGCCGGAGAGGAGCTGGGTGCAGATGCCGTTATGGGAAGCACGGACATGACGCTGGTTGCAAGATATCAAACCAAGTATTATGTCCATGTGTTCCTGCAAAATGAGACGCTGGACGGCTATGCGGAATCCTCCGAGGTGAAAGAGAATTACGCATATGTCGGCGAGGAATTCACCGCTTCCGAGAAAATCTCAGGATATACGGTAACAGATACGGCTGACAGCGTTTCCAGGCTGGTCATTTCGGACGATGCCGCAAAAAACGTCTTCCGGCTTTACTTTAACCGGAATTCCTATTCGCTGACCTTCGTTTCCAACTACCCGGACGGCTCCGGCGAGCAGAGAAAGACCGAGCGTCTGGTTTACGGCATCAAAACGGCACTGCCCCTTGTCACCTTTGACATGGACGGGTACTTGCTGGAGGGATGGGCACTTAGCGCAGACGGCGAGGTCAAGTATTCCTCCCATCTGATGGACGGACATCTCTATAACGGAACCGCGCCTGAGGTCGAGGAGTTGACAGCGGACGGCGATGTGACGCTGTATGCGGTCTGGAGTAAGGGATATACCGATCTCTTCGGCGGAAGCGACATTTTGTACGTATCCAACATGGAGAAGAATACGGTGTATCTGTGCCGTGCGGATGTCTACTTCAAAGGAATCCTGAACAAGAACGTGATCCTGTTCCCGGATGCCAGCATGGAGTTCCCGGAGGGCAGACTGAACTCCGATGGCGAGACCTTCCTGTTCTGCGATGTTTCCCGTGAGGAAGTTGCGGCAACGCTCTATGAGATGGGAGCAGGGAAGGGACTAAACGAACTGATCAAGGTTTATCTGGACCGGGCAAACGGCATCACCTATTCCGTCAAAAAGGATGAATCGGATACGGCGACCTCCGACTCCAAGGGTGAGTTCTATTTTGACGAGGACGGATACATGGTGGCAACCTTCACCGAGGGTGAAATGAAGGGGCAGAAGATTACTTTTGTACTCGGAAACATCACGGTGGATAGCCAGAAAAGACTGGCATTCCAGGTTCGGAACGAGAGCGAAACCGCACTCGGACAGATTCTCTGCTTTACGGTAAACGAAAACCGGATTGTGGTCAACGCTGACGACGACGGGAATCCTGTCGGAAATCTGACGCTCAACGGCTTAGGTGTTGCTTCCTACAACAAGGGCGGATCGACCACTTCCTTCTACTATACCTACGATGCAGAGAACCGAACCATCACACTGATGGATTCGGAGGGATCCGTAGCGGGTGTGCTCCGTCTGATGGAGATTGACGGCAAGCTCGGGTATATGATCTACGATGCCTCCGTCGATGTCAGCTATACGCTGGCGGACGGCTCCGTTCTGAAGCTGGACGGAATCCGCACCGCGACCTATACCCAGGGAGGCAAGACCGTTTCCGGTTTCTTCTCCGAAAAGAACTCTGCTCTAGGCGGAACTATCCTGTCCTTTACGGATGCGGATGGCGTTCTGCACAACTTCATGATTACCGTGACAACGAAGGATGTTCTGGTGGATCCCACCGACCCGGACGGCGACACCACGAAGGAACAGGTTACCACGGTGGAGGTGCTGTCTGCGGTCTATACAGAGTACTACTATAAGGATGCGAAGGGTACTTACTATGCACCGCTCTTCGTCTTTGACGGCGAGGATTACAGCACGGTGACGGTGTACGGCTACAATCAGAGTAAGGAGTTCCATAAGATTGCGGTCGGTACCATGACCTACGACAGCGCAACCGACACCTACACCTTTACCCTGACCGATCACATCAAGCTGCCGGAGGGTGTGGAGGTATTCAACACACCGATTGATTTCTCCAAGCTGAAATCCTGCATCCTGATGCTGGATTCGACCGCGACCTCCTACAGCATCCATTTCTGGCTGACGTATACGGATGAGGTTGAAACGGTTGACAACACGATGACCTACACCGGGAAAGACGGTGAAAAGCTGACGATTGTTGCCGGACTTGCACTGTATGAGGCTGACGGAAAGAAATCCCTTGGCACCTGCTCAGTGGAGGACGGGCTTGCGACCGTTGCCTTCGCAGACCGGACGCTGTATTTTGATTTGAACGATGTGATTAAGTCCTTCGTTGTGTACAAAACGACCACAACGGTTTATTATGTGGTGGAAAAGGACGGCACGATCAACCGCCAGCTGTATCTGGTTGTGAACCCGAAGACCGGCGCTACGTACAACGTTGTCACGGTCGATGGCGAGACGCGGACGGTCAAGACCTACGAGGGCTCCTTTGCCGAAACCGGCAAAACCTCTCTTACCGGTTTCCCAATTTACGTCTTCGTTTCCGAAGAGGAGAAGGAATACACGGATGAGCCGGCAGTCCGCTTTGAGGCATTGGCGCGTACCATGTCCGGTAAGAATTATCTGTTTCTCTATGACGAGGCATACGAGGGGAACTTCGCTTCTGCAAACACCAAGAACGGAATTCTGAAGCTGGACGGATTTGGCTTTGCCGCAACCTATACCGACGATGACGGCAGAGAGATTGTCGGTTTGTATCAGAAGAACGGCGACAACGTGCAGATTTCCACGTCGGAAGGAACCTATAACTTCCTCGTGAAGTACGGCACCTGCTGTCTGCGGAGCGAAGAGTACGGAAAGACCTATCTGATTGCGGACAACCAGGTGTTCGAGGGCATTTATGCAACGCTGGACGGTCTTGGCGGTGCGACCATATTCCGGATGGAATCGGGCGAAACCGGAACCGATCCCAAAACCATCAACATTGATGAAAACGCAACCTACACGCTGAAGGACGGCTACATCCTTCTGACCTACAAGGACGGTTCCACCGAGTATACACTCAACTGCAAGGTCGGTTCCATGAAGATCGGAAGCAATTCCTACAATGCATTCCACGTGCTTCACGAGGAGGTCGTTCACACCTATGTCAATGAGGATGACTGGTCGGTACTCCTGCTGAACAGCGACGGAACCGCCACCAAGTACCTCATGGACGGACAGAAGGAGACCGGAACCTATTCGCTGATCACCGAGTCGCTGCTCTACTACGTCAACGATGCCGCAACAGATGCATTCATCTATGTCTACGATGCGGAAAAGGGAACCGCAACCCCGCGCTCCTATACGTCCATCGCGTATTACACAAAGGAGTTGGAATCTCTCCTGTTCTCCAAGTACGGATTTGCGATTTTCAACAACAGCGTCAGATACTACTATACAATAGATGATGATGACAACGTAACGCTCTTCCATCTGGACGAAACCGCTGCGGACAAGAACCGGTACGGTTACATCGAGGAGAACTTCGGAAAGCTCTCGGACATCAAGGAGTACAACGACAAAACCTACTACAAGAACGATGGATTTGCCATCAGCTTTGTCCGCGAGGAAGAAACCAAGGGGCTGTACCCTGTACTGGTGGATTCCAAAACCGAGCTTTACGCACCGATCGAAAAGCTGACCTTCGCTCCTTCCGGCAGTGACGAATTCTCCGTTTCGGGAACCGTTGTCATCAACGGAAAGAACTACTCCTGCACTGTTGTCAGAAAGGTAACGGACGGAAAAACGGAAACCTACTTGACCATCGGTTATTTCCGCTTTGACATTACCATCAGCTACCAGGGAACAGGCATTGGAAGCAGCTCGGAGAGCACCTATGCGGTCACGGGTCTGTCCTATGTGATGACCATGCCTTCGTACAACTACCTGTACTACCTCTACTACATCTACCAGATGATGGGCTCCAGTGCCGCAAGTCAGTTCCCCAACACCTACGGAACCGTCACGCTCTGCACCGAGTACGGTGAGGACGGAAAGGCAACTTCCAGCTATCTCAACGCAACCTTCGGGGCAAACTCCAAGTATCTGGAGAGCGACGGAACGATGATAACCGAGGTGGATCATGCAGAACTGGTTTCGCTCGGCAACAACTATTACCACGCAACCTTCAAGGGAAAGGACAACTACACGTATTCCGTCATCCTTACCCGCCGTGCATTCTCTGTCTTCCAGACATACGGCTACAGCGTTTATGCTCTGCTCCGTGAGGAGACGGTGGAGGCAAACGACGGCTATCAGGTAACGGTTAACCGGGTCGTCGCGTCGGATATGAACATTTCCTCCGGTGCGTACTTCTCCTTCGGACTTTCCAAGGACGGGGAGGCTTTGACTGCCGACAACGTCATGCTCAATGACGGCAAGCTGTACTATGTTGTTCGGGAGAAGGATGAGAACGGAAAGGTTACGTCCACCGCATACTATCAGCTGGATCTGAGGGAAAAGAGTTCCGAGATCATCGGCGGAGAAGACAAGAAAGAGAATCAGCCGCTTCCCGTATACGAGAGCGCAACGATCACAAAGACCGAGGCAACCACGGTTTATACGGCGGATGCCGGTTACTATGTGGATATTCTCCCCGGGAACAAGGTTCTCCTGATGGCACAGAGAGCCTCCAAGGATGTGGACGGCAAGCCGGCATACAACTCCATTCTGATTGCGGAGTGCACGTATGATGCCGAAACCGGTGTTTACATCCTCAAGGCAACCAACGACTATACCTACACGGTTAAGGTGACCGACGGCGTTGCGACCGTGATTGCGGAAGCAAACGCGAAAGAGGAAGCCTGAATCATCGGAAATCCGATGAAAAACCAACACGGCGCCTCCGGGAATATTCCCGGAGGCGCCGTGTTGGTTGCAAACGAAAAGCGTCCGTGCCAAGGATCGTGTCCTGTCAAGGTCCTGTCAATAGTTTTTCGCAAAATTATATCTGGAAAAATGAAGTTTTGCGCCGGGAAGTCGGCGAGGGGGCTGCAAAGCCC
>CAVIKO010000154.1:0-27155 GCA_963643035.1 bacterium | reverse complement strand
AGGTCGGTTCCCAAAACGAAATTCGTCGTTCCTGCGGTTATTTTGTTCAACGAGCCGAATGACGCGCTAGCGGTTCCTTTCACGACATTGTTGGAGCCGGTCACGAACAGACTGTCCCCCGTCGCGGTATTTGATACGCCGAAGACAGTGGAGTTGTCCCCTGTGACGGAGTTGTCGCTGCCGTGCGCTTGCGAAGCGGTTCCGGTAACGACTGTATTGTAACCGCCGGCATGCGAGGCCAACGAGGTGGTTTTGTCGACTTTGCATCGGACGCCTTCGACGTGGGAATAGTGCCCTATCGCGGTTCCAGCGTATCCTTCGACGTGAGAGCCATAACCTACCGCCCATCCCGAATCTCCCTCAGCATGGGCGGCCATGCCTAGGTTGGCATCCAAATCGAATGACGCTCCCCCTCCGCCTGAGCCAGACGTCCCTGAGCCTGGACGGTCTGAGCTGGGAATCTCATTCAGCGTCTTCGTCGACACACCCTCTGTCAAAGATGCTTGGCCGTTGCTTTCGCCGTATCTCCCCATCGTGGTGGATGCAACGCCTATGGCTTTGCTCTCCCAGCCAAGCGCGATGGCGTTCTCACCTTCCGCGACGGTGTTGTTTCCGGCGGAAAACGAGTTATTGCCAACCGCTGTCGTCTGCAAGCCCACAGCGAATGAATTGCCGCCCAAAGCAACCGATGAGTTGCCTCCGGCGAATGAGTAATCACCTGTTGATATTGTGGTTGTCCCACATGCAAAAGACCTTTTTCCCTGAGCGGATGATTTGCCGCCGAAAGATGTCGAATAGGCCCCTATCGCACCATATTGCACTTTGCCGTCGTCATTCACAAGATCTTTTTTATAATTAACGGCATTCGCATTTTTATCTTTGAATGAAAAATAGCCCACTTCGCCGTTGGTCTCAACATCCTGTTTTGACTGAATGCTGTTTTTATCGCTGGTTACTTCCCATACAGTATCTGTTTGGGAGGACGTATATTGTGTTAATGTTATTTGCGTAGCATTGTCGCCAGCGATGGCGGATTCATCAACTTTTGATGACAATAGATTCGCGAATGTGCCGAATTTTATTTCTTTTCGAATAGTCGATTCACTCGCATTTTTCAACGTCATATACAGCGTTTGATTCGATGCGCTTTTGTCGTATGTGAGCGTAACCTCATCATTTTCGTTTAGACTGGCGTTTATGATATGGATATTCGCATCATCACCATCGGATGGCACCGTGACGTTTGCTTCGAAAAAAGAGTTGTTTCCAAAACTGACATATACCGTTATCGAATACGGCGCGCTGTCTTGTCCTGCTGAGAATAGCCTGAAATACTGCCCGCTGCCGAGTTTGTTCTCTAAGCATTGATACAGCGATGATCTTATATTGCTTGTGCTCATTTTAATTCATCTCCTTGTCATATGCTATTCAGCAAATCGCTGATTTCTTTGTCTTTCGCGGTTTGCTTTGTTTGCGGCTTTACGCCGACCGGTGCGGCTTTTACGGCTGTCGCAGCGTCTGAGCTGGCCGTTGTCGCGTCTTTTGCTGCAGCCACCGCGCCGAAGTCGCTTCCGGTGTTGACGACCTCGATTCCGGATGCGTCGGCCGCGGAAAGCGTTGCCGCCGCAGCGTCATTGATAGCGACGCTTTTGTTCGCATTGGATTTGACCGTCTTCTCTTTCTTTTCGAATAAGATGTCCTTTGATTTTGACATCACTTTCTTCGTTTCGGTTATCTTCGCGCCAACCTTTCCGGTCGCGGCGCTCCAGATTTTCGCAATGCCTGTTTTCGGCTTGCTGGCTTTTTCCTTTTTCTTTTCGGCTTTGGCCAGCTTCTTCGCGGCTTTGGCCGCGGCCTTGCTTTCTTTTATGTCGTCTTCCGTGATGCTCTCAACGTCGGAGCTTTCGGGATCGTCTTCAACATCATTCGCATCGGTCGTATCGGTTTCTATGTTTGCCGTGATTTCCTCGTTCGGCTCTTCGGCCTGTTCGGATTGAGTCAATTCGGCGGTTTCGACGATATCCTCATCCGTCGCGTTCGGGTCGATTGGAGTCGTCAATATCGTATGAAGCTCGGATGCCGACCGCGTGATGCCCTCAATGAGATTCTCGCCGTGGATGTCTTCCGGTATCGAATCGCCAACCGCGCCATCGCCATCGATGTCGAGGTTCGTCTTGGCTTCGATCTTCTTGCATATTTTGCCATTCTCGTCAAAATACAAATTCGCTTTGATCATCGCGATCTTGAGGTTTCTGGATTTTATGTCGGTAAGCAGAATGCGTTTTGTCTTCTTGACTATCGCGCAGATCGTATATGCTATTGAGCCACCGATGCCGACAAGCCAGTCTATCGTCTTGCCGAGTGCCTCGTATTCTCCGACGCCGTCCAGCTCGCCGTTTATCAGTCCGCAGGCCACCATGATGACCGCGACGATTGTGAGTATTTTGACCCAGACCCAGATGTTCTTGATGAACCAGATCCATATCAGCCTCAGACGGACCGATAACTGGAACGCCAGCGCGGATAAACCCGTCAGCTTAGTATTGCTGTCTTTAGATGCCATGATGATGCCTCCGCTATATGATAATGAATTGTTCGCGGCACGCCTGCCATCGAAAAAGCGAATATCCGAGGATATTCGCTTGTTTTTCATCAGATCCCTTTGAGGATGTCGTCGAATTTGGAGTTTTCTTTTTTGGTCTCCGCGATGGTTTCCTTGACGGCCTCGCTTGTCTCTTCGACAGCCTTGGCGGCCTTCTTGGCAACCTTCTCCGCTTTTGCCGCTGCTTTCTCAGCGGATTTGGCGGCTTTCTTCGCGGCGATTTCGGCTTTGCGCTCTTTGATTGTTTTCACGTCCTTCGCCTCCTTGCTTGTTTTTGATTTCTCAGTCGACACTTTTGCGACGCCCATTGATGCCTGGCGCTTGGTCCCGGCGATCGCAAGCAAGTCCCCAGCTCTGGAGAAAGCTTTGATCATGAAGATCAGCTGCAGAAGCAATGATAGGGCGAAAACGCCGATGAGAATCAACAATGTCAGCTCACGAGTGTCCCTCGCGGTCAGGTCGAACCCTGAATCGACTCCGAATATGCCGATCGCGCCGTTCACGACTCCCGAAACCTCGGACGGAATCGACCACGCGACTGCGCCCAACGCCGCTGATATCAGCGTCAGGATTGTGAATAGAATGGTCAGCCTTTTATAGATTCTGAATTTTTTCATGGTCATTCCTCCTCATCGCGCCCATGCTTTTTGTCATGCCTGCGCTTATGCTTCCAACGAACTCTGCGGAATATCGAGTTCTTGGCTTGCACCGAGCCGGTCGTCTCGTCGCGCTCAACGTCTATCGGGTTGAGCCAGCAGAATGCTATTGACAATATTATGTTGATGTACTGCAGGAAGAACAGGCCATACACCGAAGCCTTCAGCGTTCTGTTCCCATTCGCATCGACCGTGACGAACTTGACGAAATACTGATGATACACGGGAATCCCGGAATCGTCTTTCATGTTGTATTTATACAATTTGAAAAGCAGTTGATAGAATTCGTTGTAGTCGTCGGCGACGTCGAATATATCGCATTTGCCGTTGCCGTCGGCATCGGCCGATATGATTCTCGAAAGGTCGTACTTTTTGGCGGTGGCATGATTCAGCTCGACCGTCGCGGAATCGTCGGACACATAGTCGACGCCGAAATATTTATGCGACATGACCGAGAAGCGGCTGACCTTCTCCTTCGCCGCATCGGTGCCGAGGTCATAGCCGAGTTCGGTTTTGAAATCGGATATGTCTTTCGCGTAGTATGTCTTAAGCTCATCGGCGCACACGCCTGGCATGATGATGGGCTTGGCGACCGCGACGATGGCATTCACGCCGACGTCGACGTATTTGGCGAAATTCTTCCACCAACCCCAGCTGAACCAATTGGACACCCTGAGTTTGGTGTTTGGGCTCGGGATATCGGTTGAGCCATCGTTGTTGCTGTCATGTATCCAGACATTCGCTTTGATGTCGGTCACCCAGTATGTGTAATTGTCGAATATCCAAACCGATTTTTTGTTCTCGGCGGTATACCATTCGGTTTCGTATATGTCGTTGCCCTTGGTTGGATCGTCGAAATATGATATGACGTTCTGGTTCTCGGAATACCCGTTTGCGATGCTGATTCTCGCGGATGTGTCATCCGTCTGAATGGCAACGGCGTTGTATGTCAGGAACGTTGCGGCGCTCACGACGCAGAACGTCACGGCGAAAAGTATGGTGTTAAGGATCAGTTTCACTAATTTCATATATGCCGTCCTCCATGCGTTTTAGAATATAATCTATTGTTCGAAAAGCGAAGGCATGGGTGAGCCATGCCTTCATGTCATTTGCCTGATCTGCGGGTTCCTTCAGCGGTCTCGTTCTGGCCATACTGCAGATTATTGACGCGGGTGTTCAGAAGCTTGACCTCATCGCTGAGCTTCCTGATTTCCTCGTATTTCTCCTCGATCGCGTTGAGCTTGACGTCCATGACCTGACGATCGGTCTTGATTGTCTCGGCCATCGATTGGACTTCTTTCAGCGGCTTCATCTCTTTGTGGATGTCTCTGATGCATATCTCAAGGATATCCGTCGAGAGATCTTTCTTCGCTTCTTTCATCTCCTGTCTGGTCTCGGCTTTGAATTTCTCGCCGTCCTCTTTGGTCATATAATCGGTTCTGCTTTCGAGGCCGAGCCTGTATATCTTGACCGCGGATTTCATGACCGCGAGCAGAATAAGGCCGATGACTGCAAGCGGGATCGTCCACTGGACGATGCGGCTGTTGATCAGCTTCTCGCCGAATGACAATGCCTTTATGTTATAGCTTATGGTGGGGGTCTCGATGATGGACTCCGCCATGAAATTTCCGTCTTGGTCGACAATGTCGTCGATATGCGATGAATTGAATCCGATATCGAGAGACACCGTGCCGGTAAGCCCATCCTGGTCGGATGACGTCGATATAGTGCATCTGATCGATTTCTTGTATGTGTATTTCATGTCCGTGCTGAAATATTGCGGAACATCGAAATCCAATGTGTATATATCGGAATATTTCAGTTCAGTGCCGTCGTCTTTCGTCATCGCGACCTCATTCGTCAGCCATACCGTCAGCGTTCCCGATCTTGGGACATCGATGATTTTCTGGCTGCCTTCATCTTTGCTTTGCTTCAGATCGGAGTATCTGTATGCCGTTGAGCTGTCGCTGGCCTGAATTCTGATGTTGTCGTACACCATCGATTTCGTCACGGCGTATTGCGATTCGGAATTCGCCGCTTTCCTGACGAGCGATGTTTCGGTCGGTTTGACGCTGACGGTCACATCGCGATTCGATGAGCCGCCGCATGCGGTCATTCCGGCGAACAAAAAAAAGCCGCATATCGCAGCGAGTATTCTATTTCTCATTTTCATGGGGCATCCTCCGCGCGATGTCGCGCCTTCGATAATGAATTGTTGAAGCCTGAGACGCCGCGCAAAAACAAAAAAAAGCACTTTCAATGCATGTTTCCATGCATTGAAAGATTTTCATCATCGGCGCTTACAATCAGCTCCCGCTGATTGGCTAGCCTTTTTCGGTCCGCGGAACCTAGGTCATGATTCAGCCTAACAATGTGGTTATACTCCCATTGCCGAGTGTGTAGTAAACCGCTCCCTCTAGCGGAGCCGCATTATGTAACCTCCCGATTACTGTCTCGGCAGAGTATAACGATGCGTTTAAATCGCTATGCTCTTTCTTACTACACCTTTATAATATATACGCGTTTTCGCGCAAATGGAAAAATAAAAAAAAAGAACAAGCCGTTATGGGCGCCAGGAGGATGTGGCGACGGCTTGTTCGATAACGCAGATAAGAAAGGAAATGTATCCACGTCCTAATGTATTGTTAGGGCGTTTATTTTATTTCTGTCTTATCGCGTTGAACATATCATCAACGGATGCCATCAGAGGAATTCTTTCGGCAGCCGGCGATGTTGAGCTTTTTGCGAATGTCCCGGAGACGCAATCGATGTAGAAAGTCGATGTGCCTTCATCTCCCATGTATTGCGTCGCCCATTCGCCATATGTGAGATGCTCGCGAAGACCGGTTTGCTCAATCGCCAGATTGTCGAAGCAGATTGCTTTGAAATATCCTCCGGCCAACATATCGTCGAGATTATCTCTCAAGAACTTTTGGCGCCGCTCGATCTCGGCTTCTTCGGATCTTAGGAAAAACTCGCCTCTGCGCAATGTCTTGTACCCGAGAATCAGAATGTTCTGCCCGGGAACCGCTTTGACCGCGCGGAGGTCTTCGTCATCGAATATGCCGCATATGACATGCAGAATGACATATGGGCGCTCGGCGTATATCCTCAGCTCCTCTTCCGTCGGATGGCTTACGGACACGCCGACGCCATGAACCAGGCCTTTGGCGACGAGGCCGTCGACCAGGTCCATGTTTTTCAAGAAATGCTTGTCTCTGAGCGTGATGTTCGATACTACCCGCATCGACTTCATCTTCTCCAGGAACGGAATCAGGTCGGGATGCTCAAGAGCGTTTCCCCCGCCAATCGCCAGCTCCTGATATGGGTGCAGCGTATTCACCCATTCGGCGTGCATTATATCGCCATGAAGCCCGTTCACCGTAGACCCCTCATGGCAGAACGGGCAACCGAAATCGCATTTGTTCGTGATTTTGACGTCTATGTTCTCAGCGAATGCCGGGATTAGTTCAGCATCATCGCAGAATCGGAGCTTCGTCCCATCCTCATATATGCTGACCTGATAGTTGCCATTCATGTATTTTCCGATAAGTTTCATACAGTCCTCTCGTATCTGCCTATGCTCAGCATGCCATTGACCAGCTTTTCTTTTCTTGCTTCCGACACAATCGCGGCTTTGCCGTCATCGACCGCATAATCGCCGGAGCAAGACAGATAATCCTCAATCAGCTGCGTGATATGGCTGTTTTTCAAAATCGACGCAAATCTCAGATGAGCCACATTCTTTTTGGTGAATCTGTCAATCAGCTCATCGCGGTATCTCCCCGATAGCATGATCATCATGATGGTCGATACCGCGCTTGAATGCGCTGGGCTGAGACGATGCATCGCAACGCGCGAAATCGCCGCCCCGGACTCGATGCGCAAATAGTCAAGCATGCCATTCGCGGCCTCATCCAGTTCCAGATAATTCGCATCGTCGAAAGTTTCACGCTCGGCGTTGAGCGTTTTGGCATATCTGTTATTGCGGTCTATGACGATCCCGAGCTTATCGATGTATTCCCGGTCAGGCTGATGCGCCGTCGGCTTCGGATAGCTCGAGCAGTACAGCGACACGAATATGCCGCTCATGTCGAAATTCGGGTCGAGTCCAATATCGATTTTCTGGTCTTCCGGCGGGTCATCGACATTGAACTCATCCATCGGCAGCCATATCGCGTCGAAGTATTTGTCCGATTTGCGGTAGTCATATGTCAGGCCGATTGCGTTTTCCAATGAATTCAGCATATATTGCATGCGCTCGGCATCGACATCGTCCATCGTCGCTATCCCATCGGCGAGATTGTATTGCGTGGCGTAGTGAGCACGAAGCTGATGAACCCAATCGTTTTCCAGATTCGGCAATTCCTCAATGAATAATCGCATCATCCATTATCGTTGTCGATGATGATGAAATACTTCCGGTTGAGAAGGAAATCAACGATCGGCACGCCTCCTTGGCTCAATCTATAAAGGATGTTTTGGGATTGATGATCGATTTCCCCGATCAGCAATTTGCGTTTGCCAGGCGCGAATTCATCGTGGGCGTATTTGATTTTCTTGACATCGAAGAATTCTTTCAGGAAATCCTCCATGTCCGCGAAGTCATCGCCGGAATAGCGGCATGATGCCAAAGCATAGAACATCTTATGCCCGAAATCGCCGAATGCGTCATACCCCCATCCGAATCGCAGTTCTTCGGGGTAAACGTGCGTCAAATCGAGGATCCCATCATGGACCGGCTCGCCTTTGACAATGCACTTGAGCTCTTCCAAAGCCTCTTCTTTCGTGATTGGCGGAAGATTGTCTTTGGATGCGTTGATTACTATCGAATGCGCCGAGGATGAGTTCGTCTCAAACGCCCCGGCTCTGATTTGATAAAACATAGTGCCTCCTTTCGGCCAAGCATCATGGATGCCTGGCGCCGACCGTCCTGATATTGCTTGCCGCGACTTTCTTCTGAATGAACTCGTTGTTGCTCAGAATCGAGGTGCTGACCGCCGAATTCGCGTCCTCAATCAGCTTCATGTCATTGCCTTCGACGAATCTGTGTGTGAAGGCATCGATGTTGCCGAAATTATATCGGGACGCGACGACTTTGAAACTAAGGTATCTATCGTTTGTCTCAACTTCTCCGGTCTCGCTGACTTTGGTGTCGGTCGTCCTCATCATCGTGAAGCAATAATCCACGTTCTGCGGTATGTCGATTGATTCGCCAACATTCGATACACCGATTCTCGTGAACGCATCAAGCTTCCCTTCGATCGATGTCGCTTGCTCAATGGTCGAGATAGCGCTTCTGTTGATCTGCATCGCGGTGACGATGGGAATGTCGCGTTTGACCGCCAATACGTGAAAATCATCGGCGATTCCGCCCAAATCGATTCTCAGGTCTTTCGAGATGACCGCCGGGCGGATTCTCTTGATGTAGTCTACCGACAGGAACACGACTTCCTCGCCGTTCTTCTCATACGCATCCATGATGTTGTCGATGTCCGCAACGGTTATGGATTTATTGGGTTTGTACATGATGTCAAGGCGAGGCTCCGATTTGTCATCGCTGTTGAAAAGCCTGCAATTCTTCAGTATCATCACGTTTTCCTGCGGAGTATGCTCCCACATTTTGAAGTTGTTGCCCATGCAGTGCGAGAAAATGCGCTCGGTTGTTTCGCGCAATGTGTTCTCAAGAGTGATGTATAGAATGACCGGACGCTTATTCGGGTCTTTCGGCTTCAGGCAATTGTATTCCGAATCCTTCGCCCACAATGCGCAATTCAGCAAGAAACCGGACTTCCAGTTCTTCATCGGAGCCAAGCAGCAATAAACCCTGCCAGGCTGGAACCCGCCGCCGAGAATATGATTAAGCATCTTGACCCCGGTCTTGACTGATGCGGTCGGGTCTTTCTGCTCATTGATGAATCTCGTCAGTTGCGCGATGAAATTCCCGTCGCCGAATGAAAGCGTATTGTTCGCTTCCTCGATTGTCTCACGATATGCCTTCAAGCCATGATCGATTTCGTTGACGCAATCCTCGACTTGAGCGATTTGCGCCCCGAGGTCGGTGTAATCTACCGAATTGATGCTGTTGACGATGCCGACCAGCCTATCGGATGTGTTGCTGATGACCGATAGTTTCAGATACATTGAGACTTTCTTGTCGATCATCTCGACCTCTTTCGGGAACATCTCCTCAGCATACACCTCATTCAGCGCTTCTGTCGCGGCGTCGGCGTATTTGCCGTCGAAGCTGATGGTGTTCAGAAGCGTTTCTTTGCTCTCGATGCCGTTGCTGATGGCATGGTCGACCAGTTTGCCGATCACATAAACCATAGCCGATTTGTCAGCATCGTTCTGATATGATTCTTTGGTGAACAGCTTGAATAGCTCTCGGATGTTCACCAGGAATTTCTTATTTGCGACGTTCGTCAATATCGCCACTATGATTTTCTTCAGCTCATACATCGAGAACGTCATTCTCAATGTTCTTGCGTTTCTGTCTTCTGCCATCATTCAACTCCTTTTCCGCTCACCGGCGAATAAATGTACAGCCTTTGCGTTTTCTCATAATTGCCCATCTCGAATCGCTGCTCCTCGATCAGGAATATCCCCCAATCATTGGGATTCTCAAGATGATTCGACGCCGTCGCGTCGATGTTCAGAATGCTGTCGAGCATCTCTTCCCCATCATAGATATGGATATGCTGCGACACGGCGTTCTTCGTTTCCAGGGAATTCGGCTCATAATATGTGAATTTATTGAAAATATCCCCGGACGAGTTTCCCCCGGTTGCCTGGACGTTCAAGTCGACCGACAGCGCGGTGTCCATCTCAAAATCCTCAAGGTCTTCGCGGAAGTAAATGTTTATCACATCTTCCTCGTCCGATGTGAAATCGTTCTCATCGAATACGTCGGAGATGCCGTTCTTGACCTGAACCGGCAGCTCGATGCGATATTTCTCAAAGAACTCAAACGTCTTCTTTCTAAGCGCCTCGGTGATTTCCTCAGCGGTCAGCGCTTTCGTCTGCTCAATTTGCGGTTTCTCCATTTGCGTCCTCCTCCTTCTTCAATGGAATCTGAATATCGAGATTCGCGTCGATCACATCAAGCGTTAGGTCTTTTCCATATTCGTCTTTGATGAATTTCCTAACGGCTTGATCGACCGGCAGCGTGTCGTTCAGAAGATAGTCGTATCTCAGGAATCGCTTATCGGCGCTTTCCGTCAGCATCGATATGTCCTTTTGCGGAACCTCGACTTTGATTGACTGATTGCCTTTGTATAATTCCTTGACGAGCATCAGCTTGTCGTCGCTGAGCCCCTCAAGATTGACTTTGACGAAATCCACTTTCCTCGATTGCTCTTCGATTTTGGATTTGATGTCTTCAATCGATGCGGAATTCAGGTCGAGCCCAAGGTCAGCGACTTCGAGATTCGCGTATTTCGGCGATGCGTCGTTGTTGACGAACTCATATTCGAATCGCTTCGTCTCTGGGTCGAAATCGATGTATATGAACCCTCGCTCTGAAATCTGGTCGAAGCTCCATGCCGTGAATGACCCCGGATACACGATTTTCGTGCCGCCCTTGTCTTTGAATCCATGCCTGCCATGGATATGTCCAGACACGCAGAAGCCATGCTCAAGCGCGCTCTTCCATTCATCGTATTTGAATACCGGCGCGGTGTGCATGTCGTTTCTGTTGTTGTCGATCGATTTTCCGAAGTTGATGAAGTCCCATGTCCCATGCACGAACATCAGGTCATATTTGCCTGATTTGTATGGGGCATAATACTCGTCGATGTTCATCGGATACTCTTCTGGCACATACAATACGCTCAGCCCATCGATTTCCTCGGTCCCGACGGTCTCGAAGAATCTGTAATCGATTTCGGGCTTGCCGTCTTTGTCCTTCGGTATGAACTCATCGAAGATCCTCGGCTGGAATCTGTCATGCGACTGGGTTCCCTCGATCATTCGGATCTTGATTTTCTTCTCGGCGGCGATGCTTAGAACGTCGTTGAAGAACTTCATGCCGGCGATTGCCGCCGGCTCCCCAAGGCTGAGCTTGTGGTCATAGTAGTCGCCATTGAACTGGATGATGTCCAGGTCATGCGTTCTGATGAAATCCAAGAACATTCTTAGCTCTTGAACCTCTCTGTCCGTTGCGGCGATCCCGAAGTGGAGGTCGCCTATCACTGCGATTTTGATTCCCATTTCATTTTCTCCTTTCTAATTATATGGGGCGAATCCGGTCTTAAGCAGGAACAGCGCCATGAAAGAACCCCATAGCTCATCCCCGCATTCTTGTCTGATCAGCACAAACAGTTCGCCTAGGTCGCGCCCGACGAGTTTGTGTCCAACCCGTCTGCCAATCGGGCCGGTTTTGTACAGAAGCTTGGATTTTCCGCGGACGATCGAATGCGCGATTATCTCGACGTCATAATCATCGCCGACGACTGCAAATGAGTCGGTGTACACGGCCGATGCGTGCCTCTGAGAGAAGCGGATCACCAATGCCGGCGATTGAAACGATGTCCCTTCCACGCGGAACAGCCTGTCTTTGGCCGGGCTGTCTTTATCGACGAACCAATCCGAGGTGATGCCTGGCGTCGATAGGTAGTCGATTGCCGTTTTGATGGCGTCGGCAACCCACTCTCTGTCATTTGGTTTCTCTTTCATATATTCCTCCTTCGTAATCTATTATTGAGCTATATTTTTCTTTCCAAATGCGCTGCCTGAAATTTGTTCAAAAAAATATAAAAACCGGAAATCGCGTTTCCGGTTTGCTCATTGTGATAATATATAAAGCGCTTATTCTTTGGCCTGGGCCGGCTCATCGCTCGCTTCGGCCAGCATCGTGTTCAGATTGGATGCTTTGGATTCGGCATAGTCGATATCATCATGGTAATACATCATGTTGTTCGCATCTTCGGAAGCATCGTTGGGATATGCGTATGAATAGCGTATCCGATGACCGTTCGATAACGCGTCGTTCTCATATTCGATATACGAAATCGCGCGATACTGGTTTATGTTGCCGAACAGATATTCGGGGGCGATTATGACATACCGGTGCGCCGACATGCGGAATGCTCTCATCGGTATTCGACGACCTCTGATGACCATTCTGAAACTGCCGTAAGAATATGTGCCATCGGCAATCGCATTATTTTCGCTTATGATGCTGAACACCATCGGCTTGGCGTATTTGCCGTTACTCGAATATACAAGTTTTTTGCCGCTCACGCTGATTTCAGCAGTCCCGGTCGTAGGCGCCGAACGCGACATCCCGGTGTTGTATTCATTGTCGAACAGCTTCGAATATTTGGCGTATTTGCCGGATATCGCCTCAGGATGTTTTGCGACCAGATTCATGTACGCCAGCATGCGGTATATCGGCCATGAT
This sequence comes from bacterium, assembly GCA_963643035.1. Taxonomy (GTDB): domain Bacteria; phylum Bacillota; class Clostridia; order Oscillospirales; family CAG-272; genus UMGS1696. The sequence goes on along the minus strand of CAVIKO010000154.1, from coordinate 14,494 downwards.
TTGTTTTTAGAATCAAACCTGTCCGCATTGGTTGCGGCATCCTCGGCTTGTTTGAACATCGCTTCGGCGATTTTGCCTAACGCGGCGTTGTTTATGATGCAATCGATATTCGCCGGCACGACATCGCCGTTATTGTCATAATAGTTCATCAGCTGGTAGCCGATTGAAGCGTCATCGCCATACAGCGCGGTGATGCCCATCGATGTCAGCGTCAATGCCTGTTCGTCATTGCACGCGAGATTGATGTTCTCGCATATATCATCTTCGGATACGCGTGATGAATATAAACTGTCGAACGTGCATTTGGCCGGGTCAACCGTTTCGGTGTATGCGGTGTTTATCAGCGACGGGAATTTGGCATTTGGTTCACTCATATCATTCACCGCCGTTTTTGCTGATATTGATATGGCTTGACGTGTCGCTGAGCGTGGCTATCGACGACGAGTCAATGCCTTTCAGCGTTGTAAGCAATCTGGAGTATTCGGCATTGGCCGATTTGAATAAGCTTTCCAGCGTTTTGGCTTTCGAGCTGTATTTCTGTATGTTGTCATCTGCCATATTCAACCTCCTTATTCAATCAATATACCGCCGTCACCTCTGCGTTTATCTTGATTGATTTCAATCCATCGACGCTCGTCGGGATTATCAGGCGTTTGCCTTGCTCCGGCTGCAGCTTTTCGACCAAAGTCGATTCGCCGCCACCGTTGTCCTCATATGCCATAGTGCACTCGATCTCGGCCGTGCCTTCGTATATCGCGAATGAATATCCCGCGAGTTCCTCGTTGGATTCACACTGTTTGAGACCATCGCCAAATAATTCGGCGACTGCGCTGTCGAAGCTGTCGATATTGGCGGCATCTTTGCAAAACAGCGGTATTGACGTTTGTATGTCTTTGCCATATCCGGCGTTTGTGAGCTCGACTATTATGGCGTCGGCATCTATATGGGCCGCTTGCGAGTTTGCCAGCGAATCTGCCTGCACCACGTCGAATATCTCATCGTAATGATTGTATTCGCGCAATTCCGCCCTCGTCAGCTCATCGCTGACGATGCGCGCCGCGCCATTCCCGAAATAATCTTTCGCATATTCGTTTTGGGAATATACATATGGCAGGATATGGTCATCGGCCGCACCGGCGTAAGCCGAGCCGATGGAAATGCCCATTTGCGACGGGTCGTCGGCAAATTCTACTAAATCGATGTTTTCAGTGGATACGCCGCTGACGCCGGTTGCGTCATGTTTCGTCCCATCTTCGTATAATGGGATCAGCGCTTCGGCATAATTCGCGCCATCGATCTTGAATTTGAAGATCTCGCCGTCCGACAAATCGTAGTTCATCATCAGCAGATGCTCATCTGTCAGCTTTTGGCGTATTTGCCTGGCGGTTATATCGTCGGCATAACCGAAAACATATCGAGCGTATATCGGCAGAAAAGAGAATTTTTCATATGATCCGGAAGTCTGCGCATTTGCATTTTCCATCGTGCCGATGATGCGTGAGCATAGCCCCGTTGTTTTGTCAACGGCATATGCGTCGGTATATCGCGTTTTCAGAATATCGCTGTACTTCGGATAATCGTGGTTTTTGCCTTCGTAGGCCGTGAAGAGCGATGATGCCGATTCGTTCGCAGTACCATTCAGCGAGCGTATGCTGAACTTATGCTGTTCATTGCCTGCGGCGTTTCTGCCTCCGAAATAGCCATGCTGCTGGTTGATGACGTATTTTTTCGTTGTGGCTTGACTGTCCGTCGCATAGTCGAACAGCGGCGTGTATGTCGCCGGATTCGCCAGCATGCCGATGAGGTTATCATATCTGCCGATGCTTTCGAATCTCAATGTGGTTCCGTCGCTGGCTTCGGCATCGGTCAATATTATACCATAATCGAGTATGATACTCGATGGAATCGTATTCGATTGCATGCCAATGCATGTCTTATCGATCATGACCCATGCTTTTTTCATGGTGAACGATTTGAGAACGCACACTTGCTTGTTTATGATTTTACACGTCGTTTCGCCGTTTTCGACGAACACCTTCGGATAGAAATCGTAATTGAGCGGAGACATCGCTTGACATGACGCGTCATCTACCTCATATACCCAGAAATTGGCGAATAGCCAATTTCGCGAGACCACCGAATACGCATCGTCGTTTATCAGATTGTACAGGGATATGACGCGCGGAGCGGTCATCCGGTCGGCGGAGTCCGCTTCGAATTTGATGTTCTCATCGAAATCGATTCCGAATTCTAGCGCGTCGTCCCCGATTATCCCGTTGGCGCTATGCCACGTGATTCTCGATCGCTTGTTCAATGCCGATGCTCTGACAGTGGCTTGGTCGCTGTTCAGCGTGCCTGTGAAAAACCTGATGGCGCGCGGCAGCGAACCTGGATTGGAATCGTCGCATCTGATGAATGTGCCATATGCGTCATCGGGGTCGGATGTCAGTATTATTCTGCGATAATCCATGTTATTTCTGTATCGTCGTTATGACGGCGTTGTACAGTTTCGCGAGCCCGAGCTTCTGCAGATCGGGAAGGCGCCTGTCAAGCCTGGACGACCCTCCAAGGCGCGAAGCATGGTAAGCCGCGAATAGGAAGTGCAGCAGATACGGAACGTATTCGACCGCCATCGCGAGCCCTTCGCCATACATCTTAAGCCATTTGCTTTCGAAGTCGAGCAGCGTCGTCGGGCGGCCATTGAAGAACGTCATGCCGAACGACGATAGGAACGTTGACAGCTTCTCATAGTTTATGCCCAGATTGTCGGAGTATGACACAAGCGCCCCGATTGAGCTTCCGCATCCGGCGGCGAGCCTCGCATACGCGTTGGTCGATTGGTCGTTGGGGTCTTTGCCGAGGATATGCGTGTAGAAGAACTTGGCGATGATGAATTTGCCGGCGTCTTGCTGGAAGTCCATCAGCGGCACGTTTCCATCCACACCGATCAGCGCATCGTAGAACAGCTTCACGTAGATCTTGCCGAGATTCTCCATGACCGCCGCGTTGGAAAGAACGTCGTCGGCTTTGTTCTCGATGATCATCTTATATCCGATGTACCCGGATTCCAAAGCGGTCTGAAGATCGGTTATGGGCATGAACCCTGAGTATGATTTGTCATCAGCGGTCCAATTGCCGATTCTGTACATGTTGACGAAAATGCAGGGGATTGGCCGATTCATCTCGGAACCCAATGAGAATCTGGAGTTGCCGGGGATGAACGGTATGTATGGCGCGATGTCCGATGCGCCGGAAACGCCGACAGTGAGGTCAAACAGCTGGATTCGCCCGCCGAAATTCTTGTATAGGCTTATGGCGTCCATCAGAACGGGGGATGCCATTGCCTTCGTTTTCGCGTATTTCTCAAGGTCGAGCAATTCGCTTTCGATATGCTGGGGGACGATGACCCCGATGTTCATGCCAAGCTTCTGCCTCGTCGCTCCGAGAATGGCGTTCTTTGTCTTTGGCGACAGCATCTGAAAGGCTTCTGATTGTGATAATTGCAGCATGATTGATACCTCCGAAACGATATGGATGATAATTAATTGTTGAGAACGCGATAATATGGCGAATGCCGCGTTTTTCTTATAAAAAGCCCGAAAGCAAAAAAAAAGAAAGGCGCGTAGGCCTTTCTTGTTCAGCATGATTCGAGCGATCTCAGAGCGATGTTGTCGACGAGCTTCGGCCTGAAGCCAGTCGTGTCGTCGATGTCCGCGATGATGACTCCGAAAGGCGTTTTGGCGCCGGGAAGCATGCTCGGCAGCCCGAGAATGCTTTCGATGATGTCATCGTCCATCGTCGATTTGGACATGATTCTGGCGGCCGTCGCGTATTCTGCCGAGATGATATGGGCGTTCACAAGACGCTGCGAGCGGCTCATCATCAAGATGTCTCTCACGCACTGCGCGATCTTCGTCGCATATGATGAGCTTGATTTGCAGATGATGTCCGACAGCTCAGCGAACAGATCCGACATCGTGCCGATGTAAACGCTGCGCGTCGCCGATATCGATGCCCCTCTGCCGGTTTTGCCGGGCATATATCCATTGATGGCATCGCTGTCCTTGCAGACGCCAAACGTGTCGGCATACACGAACAGCGCGGTCATGCACATCATCAATCGCTTTGCTTTTTTCGATTCAAGCTGCGACAGTATCGCGAAAAGGCGCAATTGCTTGCCGGATGCCGAATGAAACGAATCGTCTTTCTTCGGCCGCTTGAATAGCCTCGCCGCATATGACGCGATGCGCGTTTCGCGGTATGAGTCATATGGGAAGTTGGCGATGCAATAATACGCCAGAAGCTTCTTGATGCTTTCCGGCAAATCCGGATTTTCGGATGCTATGTCCAAAGCGGCGACCAGCTCATCGAACTTCGGCAGCAGCATGCTGCCGCGCCCGCTGGAGTGATTTGAGACGCTCGCTATCAGCCTGCTCTGGATATCGGCATCGGCCAGGTCTTCGGCGGTCATCTCCTCGACAATCGTCGAAGGCGCCAGATCGGTTTTGTTGTCATCGGCGATATAGCATGCGCAGGAGAATCCGGCGTAGCTGGTCGTGGATGGGTCAACGAGCTTGTCATACGCGTAATGCATTATCTCCTTGCGCTTTTCGCAGCGTTGGCACATTGCTCTGATGGCATATGGCGCTCTGTCATAATAATCCGACAAATCAAGCGTGAGCCCATTCTCATGAAGCGAGTCGATCATCGCTTTCGCATATTCGACCTGCTGGTCCACGGTCATCAGCGAGAAGTGATACTCGTTGAAATAGTTTCTGGAGTTGAACGATCTCGCGATCGGCGCGCTCAGAGCGGATTCGACATTCAGCTGGCGCAGCCTTGGGTTAAACCCGATAATGTTCGCTTTGATTGGAGCGGCCCCTCTTATCTGTCTGTACGCGTTCACGCACCAAATAAAAAACAGGGTGTCATATGCGTCCGTGGCGAAGTTATCGGTGGTTTTCTGAGTCATTCTGATGTTCACTTCCCCGGTGAACTGGTCGTAGCACACGTCGCGGGTACCGTTGACCCAATGATCGAATACGACATCCGACATCCTAATCGACATGTTCGCAAGATTGGCCGGGTTCATCAGCATATCGTGCGTCAGATCGGTCATTCCGATGGAGTCGTTGGCGCCGTCCATCATGCGCTGCAAGCTATCCAGCGCCATATCGATCACATCGATGGCTCCATCATCGAATCCGCGTCTTTCAATGATCGCGGTTTGCTTGAATACCGTTGGGAATTCCATAAGCTCGGATTCCGCGGCGGCGAATACGTCGGCGTAAAATCGCAGGCGATCGCTTTCATCGGCATCGATGACTCGGCTTGCGTCGACGGTATTGATTGTGACGCGCTTGGCCGCAACCAGCTTGTCGATGAAGTCGAGCGTATCGATGAATGTCGAGACGTCATACTTGTCTTCGCACGCGACGACCGCGTATTCCGCGCCGCTCACGCTGAGAGACATATGCTTCGGCCAATTGGTTTTGTTGTTTTTGGCGCATAGCTCTTTTTCTCGGCGCAGGATGCGCTCACATGTATTATCGGGCGCATGCTCGCCATATAAGCGCAATAATTTATACGCTGTGATATATGCCATATGTTGTTTCCTTTCTTTTTTTTATTTTTATTGCATGGTACTTTGATAAATAAATAAGCCACGATTCCCAAAGCGGGGGCCGCCGAAGATGGCCATGCTGCTTGTCAGCATGACTCTTCTTCGGTTTCGGCCCCGGCTCTAAGCTGGGTTGCCGAAACGCCAGCCTCGCCGCCTACCGAGGATGGGGCACCAACGCGGTGGGATGCGTGGCGATTCGCATATCGAATCGTCATAATGCATATCGGAGGTTCTCCGAATGACTACCATGATTTCAGGTCTCAGCACTTTGAGTATGCTTGAGCAGCGAGCCTGCCCGGCCGAATCTGGTGAACGACGCCGACCGCAACGCGAGCTTCGAGCGGCGTTTCGGCGTCGTTCCAGGATTCGCTCGGGCATGCGACGCGTCGGTCAAGACTCAATCGTCATCGTTTCTTGCGAAACAAACCCTTGTTGCAAGGGGATGCTGCTGAGTATGATCAATCGAAAACATAATGAATAACGCGGCGTCACCAGGATCTGCCCTGGCAGATCCTGGTTACATTAAGCGTACAATATTCCGATGCGCGGAATGAAAACGGCGATTCGCCGTCATGCTTTTCGATTATTTTGTTTTTTTTTACAACACTCGTTGAATTCAAATACGGCACCCGCGCCGCGGAGCTGGAGCGGGTAACGTATTATATTGCCAAGACATCCGGACCCAAGCATTCGCGATAGCGAATGTCATATGGGTCCGGATGCTAAGCGCATTCGGCTGTTTGCCGCACAGCCGATACCCACGCTTCATGGGCGCCTGTTGTTGAATATATCCGAACTTGAATGAATAACAATTGTCTACCGTCGAAGCTGCCCTCTCAAGCGGAGCTTGGGCAAGCAGCATCGACGGTAAACGAGTTTCCTCTATAACGCGAAGAAACAAATCGAAGATTCTTCGATGGGCTTCGGATGAATGAAGAAGGCATCCAAGGATGCCTTCATGCGTTTAGAAAAGCAGCGCGTTCAATCCGAGAACCTGGTCGCGCTCCAGGTTCAGGTCGTTGTTGAACTTGCCGTTTCTCGGGTCAATCAATAGATTGACCGGGCTGAATATGAGCTTGAATAGCTCACGCGTCGCCGAGTCTTTGATTGAGAATAGATTCAACACGTCTCCATCATAGTCTCCAGCGAGCAGCGTCAACACTGTGTTTGACAATGACAGTGTCAGATCGTTGAAGTCATGCTTGACGTCAACGACTCGCAGGCATATGATCGAGCCAATGTTGATTGTCGGATTTCGGTTTAACAGAACCTCGATGTCATTCTCGGCGATCGCCTTTTTCATCAGAAGGTACACTTCCTCATCGAATTTGAGCCCGGCGTTGAAATGTATTTCCTCCGCCTCCTTATATCCGATGTTTTTGATCTTGGCGATCATGTTGATGAGCTCGAACTTATATAGTTCAAGGAACGTCCTGTATGGGACGACGATCTCATCGAGCTTTCGTCCTGCGAATGCCGGGCTGATGATGCTTCGGGCCGAGTAGTTCACTCGAGCGCCGCATATGTTGTTGCGGATCAGCCCGTCTTTTCCGCGAATCAGATCCATGACGTATTCGTTCAGGTTGAAATATTCGCCTTGAATCATCTCAAGCATTGAGTTCTTGATGATGTCGAGCGTCGTGGTCGGGCTGTTGAGGATCTTGGCGCATTTCAGGATTCGGATGTAGATGTTGTTTATCTCATCCAGCTTCAATCCATCGGCCGTCCTCATGCACATCCTCAAGACCGCTGCGACCACGGGTATTTTATCGGTGAACGTGTCATATTGGCTGCTGACGAAATCATACAGCTGCTTATCCTCAATCTTGTGCAGCTGATAATAATAGTCGAGGATTTCCTGATATTTCTCGTAGAATCCAAGGATGCCGACGTGCCAATACTTCTTATCGGGGTCGCTGTCCCGCTCGGCCTGAATCGCGTCGGTGTCGAGATCCCCGACGACGGTGATTGTGTCGGGCATGTGGATTATCTGCTTCAGGTTCTCTTTCCCGATGATTTTCTCGAGGAAGAGATACGAGATATACTTGATGACCTTGTGGTCATTTCCTTTCTCGGAGATCGTGCCGTCCTCATTGTATTTGGAGCCGGTCAGGTCAATCCATCCGAGCTTGCTGATGTTCGCCTCCACCAGCTTTACTTCCGTGCCGCACTTCTCGCACGTGACGCCTTCGTAGAATTTTCCTTTGAGATTCCCGCATTTGCACGAATAATCGTACTCGGTATTCTCGCAGTCTCCGAAGATTCTTTTGCTGAAGAGCCCGTCGTCGGCGAACTCTTTCTCATCGATGTATCCTTCTTCGTCGTCGAATGTCTTCACTCGCTTTCCCAGAATATCCGGGTTAGTGATGATGCAGTTCGGATCGAACGACAGCAAAGAAGGCTTTCTCACAAGCTTCATTTTGCAATCCTCCTTATCGATGCAGATGAGCGGGCTCGCGGAATCGTTTGGCTTATCTTCATATATTGCCTGAAGCTGGCTTGCCATTGAATGATTCCGTGCGAGTCCGTTGTTATAATATATAGAATATGCGGCTATTGCTTTTCGGCTTTAGCCAGATTCAGCGATGTCGGATGCCCGAAGATGTAGCCATCGGTGCTTTTCGACATATCCCTTTTGATGACCGTCGTGGCGGCGACTTTGTCTTTGACCCCCGGGCGCTCCAAAAGCTCGCGCAGGATGCTCAAAGCATCGTCTCGGCTATCGGCCATCCTCAAATCGATGTTTCTGTTTTTCAGATACACAACCGCGAAGTATTTCTCCCCTTCGGTTGGAAACAGCGTTTCCTCTGCCATCTTATCCTCCTTATCCGTAAATGATGTCTCCGAACAGCGCAAGCTGGATAACCGAATCCGCATCATCGGCATCGAAATCTCCGTCATCGACGGCTTTCGCGATGTCATATGATGAGTCGTGCTCCAGCTTTTCGGCTTGGAACTCGAGCGCGCCGGTCATGAGCTTGACATCGGTGAGCTCCCAGGTCTCCGGATTGTCGGAGTCATCTTCGGCGTCCTCGAATCTGACCGGCTTATCGTGCTCGAGAACATCGGCGATGATATGGCCGTATGTCAAATCCTCTCCGCGCTCTTCGATGCGCTTTTTCGCGTCTTCCCAATCTTGGCCGTCGTTGCATAGGCGGGCCCAATATCCGATTCCGCCTTCCAGCGCGATGTCAAGGATGTCTTCGAAAGTCTTGCTTCCGATTTCTTTCCTGACGGTGTATTCCGTTTGCAATTTCATATGATTTTCCTTTCAATTGACTTCGATGATGTTCCCATATGGGAAATCACTCATATCGTCGTCGTCCCAAACATGCTCGGAGAACGCGCTCAGCTTGCTCGGCTTGTCGGCAGGCGACCAATCGGCCGCGCATTTGCCGTCTTTGAATACGACCAATCCGCAGTTTCCGCTGAGATAATCCTCATCGGCATACTCACAGTACAGCGTCACCCCCGGCATCTGCGCCGACAGTTCCTGCAGCACTGGATATGGCATCGACCATGCGGTGGTGAACAACAGCGTATCCGCGGCGTCTCCTCCAGCGTAAAACACGTCATGCGCATTCCATTTGGTACCCCATTTCGCGCATGACCAGTCATACCAATCACCATAGCCGTATTTGTCGACGTTGCGCATATATGCGATCGCGTTCGGAACGGCTTGGCCGATATACTCGCCGTATTGTTCCAGCATGCGCTCCACATCGGCCTGAGTGGTCGGCAGCCCATCGACCGAGAACGGGTGGTGCTGTAACTTCGCGACGAACGCGGCGTATTCGTCTTCCGACATTTTTTCGATGCCATTGAGCGTGTACTCAAGGCTCGGGTTGCGCGCCGCGGCAAGCGCTCGAAGGCCGACTATATAAAAATCGGTGTCGGCATCATAGATGTCTTCCGGCATGGGGATGATTTTATTGAAATCGAACGTCGTGTCGTCGGTTCCGTATCTCTCCCTGAATTCGGCCATGTCGAATGGCCCGGCGAATTTGATTCTGTTTTGAACCCAATTTGGCATTATAAATTTTCCTTTCTGTTGAATTCCGGCAGCGATGCGCCGTTTTCTTCGAACCATGCCTGAAGCATTCTGCGCTCCGAGCATGGGTTGTCTGGCGTCTCATACACCAGCAGGACGACCGTGGGGTCGTCTATTCCCAGATACTTCGCATAATCGTCGAAATATCTGAGCATGTCGTTGAAATCGTATCGTCTAAGCGAATCCATGTAATCCCGTAAGAACATGCATTCATCGGGATGCCTTTCATCGCATGGGCACATATGGCTTTGCTGGACGTTTACGGGGCTCAGGAATTCTGCCCTGAGCCCGTTTATCACGCCGTTTTTGTCGACGAACGAATATCCGTTCCCTTTCGCGTCATGAAACCATTTCGGGTCCCATAGCGCCGTGCTGAACGGAATCATGTCTGGGGTGAAGAACCGAACCTGATAGAAGTACGATACCATGAATCGCATGTCATGATTCCTCCCCTTCTTCGATCAGCCGGAAATAATCTCCCGTTATCCCCGGCGTATCCTCTTCGGATCTTAGATATTCGCTCAATGCTATGTATTCCCAATCGGTGCAATCCGCGCATAGATGCCGGATTTCCGTTTTGCGGTCATTCGCATTCGCCGTCGGCCTTTCGTCTGCTTTCATCTGTGCTTCCGAAACCTCCTACGCGCTTCTCGGAAGCGTCGTCATCGACAGTGGTTCCGAACGGGATGAACACCCCCTGGCAGAATCTGTCTCCGGGTTTCAATGTCAAAGGCGCGCTGCCTTCGTTTCTGATCTTGACGAAGATATGGCCCTCATTGCTGGGGTTGCCATAGTAGTCGGCATCGATCAGCCCGGTAGTGTTGGCCAGCCTGGCATAGAACTTGAAGCCAAGGCTTGACCTCGGCAATAGCAGCAGCGCCCAATTCGGGTCGATGCTCGCTTTGACGAAAGTCGGGATCAGCGCATCCTCGCCCGGCTGCAGCGAGATGCTCTGCTTGCCGGGGAAATAGAAGTCATATCCAGCCGCTTGGGCGGTTTGCCTTTTCGGCAGTCTCAGCTCATCGTATTCGGCGTATCCGCCAGCCGCGTGCTTAGCGTATTCCGCTTTTGAAACCTTCTCGAATCTCATCGCCTCACCTTCTTCTTGCATTTTATGAGGCCGGTGCCATACAGCGGCGCCACGACAGCATCGATGTCGATGTCCGTCAGAAAGCACTTTCCGTATATCTCCAATCGCAGGTGTTCCCTGTCGTCATTGAAATCGCGTTCCATGACGAATGCCATGCTCAGCTCGTCCGATTTGCGATGCTTCGGCGATAGGCACGATATCTTCGTGTCAACCGGTATGGCTGACACCGTGCGCCATGATGCCGAATGATGCTTTGCCAATATCTTGGCCAGCTGTGTATGCTGTTCCTGCGATTGTTCGATCTTGCCGTTTCTGTACTCCAGAATGATCGGGTCGTATACCGCGCAATCGCCCAAATACTTGGCGATGCCTTTGTCGGTAATGACCGTTCTCAGGTCATCGCCGATGTCAATGCAGCCGCTGTTCATGAGCGCGTCAATGGCATGCGGATAGAACAGCACATGGCCGATGTCCGCAGCCGCATTCGCGACGTTGATGTACGCGCCGCCATCGAAAGCGGTCACGCCGAGCGTTATCTTATATCCGGCGCTGGCATTGTCGGCGCTGGTTATGTCTCGCTCATATGATTTCCCGACTTTTGCGAAACCGTATTTCGGCAAATCGGGTATCCTGTTTTTGTCTACTTTCAGCATAATTCTCCTTGCGATGGTTAATCCCACCAGCTTTCTATGTTGTCTCCGATGATCTCGAATGCCTTCTTGATGTCGGCGTGCTTTGCCGCTTCGGCATCGCACATCATCTGCGCCCATTTTCTCTCATTCGAGTCGTCATCCCATACTGTTCGGAACGCGCGCAGATTATGCGCATCGATGAAATCCAGCGTTTCCTGGGTTTCGCCGTCGCGCTCCTCTTCGCTCGTGGTCGTCCTGGTCTCCGGATGAACGCCATCCGGGTCGAAATACGTTCTGGCGATGTGGCTGCTCTCAAACTCCATCGCGTCATCGAAATACTCGTCGGCATAATATCTGTCGAAGCAGTCGAGCGCCTCATCGATTGAATCGACGAACGACTTATCGGCGGACATGCAATCGGAGCTTTTGAAGTACGTCTGCATGCATCGAAGCTTCTTATATATGATGTCTAGCAGAAACCCGAAATCGTAATTGGCTTTGTCGTTGCCGGCAAAGCTTTTCCTGAGCTCTGAGCAGCGCTCTCTATATTCGCGCCTGATTCTATTTTTGTCCATGGTTTTCCTTTCGATCACGCAGAGTGCGTGTCATCCAAATCATAATCGCCGATGCATGATGGCCCGGCGTCTGCGATGTCATCCGCGCAATCGTCTTCGAAAAAACTCTCGGCGGTGGCTCTGGCCACTTGATATGGCATGCCAAACAACGCATATAATATGTAGAATATGCCGGCGAATACGGCAAACCCCGCAAATGCGATAAACATCGGCGGGTATATCGCGGCCATCAAAACCTTCTGTTTGCTGTTCAATTTCATTATGCTCGATTCCTTTCTATTTCGCTCATCGCGATTTTCGCAGCCGATTTCTCGGCTTTCTTTTTTGAGCTTCCGACCCCGCGGCCGAATTCGTTTCCGCATATCCGAACTATGCTCGTGAACTCAACCCGGCCATTGCCGAGATCCGCGGATTGGAACGTCTCATACTCGATGCCGCTGCCGCAAACGGCGCCCAAATGCTTTTGGGCGTATGCCTGCAGCTTCGACTTCGCGTCTTCGGCATCTTCCGGCTCATCGAATCTGACGTCTTTCGATATGAACGACGACACATATTCGGTCGCTTTCGCAATGCCTTCGTTTTTGTATACGGCGCCGATCAGCGCCTCGAAAACGTCCTCAAGAACGTGGTCGGATTTGGATATGTCGTCATTCGCCAAGGACGCCCCAACCAACACCAGGCTATCGATTCCGGCACCCCTCGCGTATTCCGCAAGAGAGGATGACTGGACTATCGACGCTCTGATCTTGGTAAGGTATCCCTCCGGAAGGTCTGGATTGGCTTTATCGATCAGCGATGTTGAAACAAATTCCAGCACCGCATCTCCAATGAATTCCAATCGCTGGTAATTCGGCTCACCGGTGTCATCGGTTCTCGATGGATGCGTCACGGCGGCCATGTACGATGGCTCGCTTTCGGCGCTCATCGAGATCCCGAATCCGGCGAGATACTCACTCAGCCTCAACGGCGTTTCGCTCTTGCTCGACATATTTGCCGGCCTCCCTTTGAAAGAAAAGGAACACCACGAAACCGACGCGGCCGCTCACGGTCTGAAGAGCATCAGATTTGACCGTTTGGTCAATCAGCTCCCAGCCGACGGACTGCATCGCGTCGATTGCCTTCTGGATTTTCCTTTCGTAATCGGTGACCGAAGCCGGCCCATAGTTCGCCAAATGGCAAACCACAACTTTAGTTTCTTTCATCAGAATATTCTCCTTTCATTTATCTCATTCTGTGGAAATCAATTGTATCGTCCCATCATAGTCGGTGAAATAAACCGAATACGATTTGGTCTTCACTCTGCCGTTGACGACTTGGCAGACCGCTGTGTACTGCGATTTTCTTTTTTTGATGACGTCTTGCGCGGCCTGAATCGTCTCAACGCACCCGATGGGGAAGATATGGCTGTCGACGTATTGCGAATCGTCGTCTTCCATGAGAGCGTCCTCATCAAGATACCTGAAGTCGAACATCATCCAGCAGTTGATCGTCGATTTGAATCTCGGCACATAGACCGCCGGCGCCGATTTCACGAACTCCGGCTTCGGCTTTTTGTCCGAGATGATGATGTCGCACTGAGTCGCCAATTTCGCGATTTCCTTTATGTACTCCTCGGAGTTGCCCGTGACCGCCGCCAATTCTTGGAGCGCCATGGCCTCATCCGCGTCCTCTTCCTCGACCAGCGGGCAGCATAATGTAACATAAAAGTTCTTATATCTGTCGACGATTTTATTGGTGTCGATCGAATACTCGCCGTCCTCGTTCTTCGTCAGAAACGCGTCATCGCTCAATAGGTTCGGCTGCATTCTGATGATGTCAACCGGCTTATCGGAGTTCAATGCCGCATGTCTGATGGCTGATTGGTCGGTGTCGAGGACGATTGATTTGATTTTGGCCAATGCCGCGCCGCCATCCGCGTCGGCCTCAATCCATGATATGAATTGGGCCAGCGTGTATCCGGGCCCATCGCTCATTTCTGAACTCATATAATCACCTCCTTCATATCGTCTTTATAATATATTATTGACGGCATATTTGACCTGATAAATCGGCGAATCAAAACGAAATGAACAAAATAAGAAAAGAAAAAAATACGGCATCGTCCCAGCTTACGCTGGGATTTTGCTGTATTTTTTTAGCAGCTTATGCCCCTTTTCGAGCATAAGCTGCGCCGTGTCGTCCACTGGCTTTAGCCAGTAGCCGGCAAGGCAGTCGTCCTCCGGATCCGGGTCCGGAAGGAAGACGACCCAGTCGCTAAGCGGCTGAATGTCATCTCCTTCCTTCGATGGATCCGGTACGACTAGGCACGCACGATGTCTCGTGCGTCTGTATCTTCCATCTGGAAGCCCAAGCTCCCAGATGAAAGCGGGATAGTCGGCGTTGCCGCTATCCCTATATGTATTTTTGTCGAGATACAACTCGACAGTCTCTCCAACGAGTCTCTCGTTGGAAGACCCGCCCATCACGGCATATTTGCCGCAATAGGCTAAAAAAACATTAGACATTTATTATTCCTCCTAATGT
>CAVIKO010000153.1:0-30785 GCA_963643035.1 bacterium | reverse complement strand
GCTCAATTGGCAGAGCAACTGATTTGTAATCAGTAGGTTGCTGGTTCGATTCCGGCAGGCGGCACCAAATGAGAATCGGGGCAGAGAGGGCCGGCCAGCATAGCAAACTTGCTATAAAAGGGTCCATCGCGCGCGATATGGCATAGGCGCACGCTAAATCCGGGACAACCGGCTAGCCGAACATAAATGGGGTCGGCAGTTCTGTGGAGATACCCGCCCGCAGACGCAGTCGGAAGGAAAGAGCACGACCTTAAACAGCTCTTCCGCCACAATCCTCCATTAGCTCAATCGGTTAGAGCGTGCGACTTATAATCGCAAGGTTCCCGGATCATACCCAGGATGGAGGACCATATCGCAGGATACAGTAATGGCGACTGACGAGGCTCATAACCTCGGGCATGCCGGTTCGATTCCGGCTCCTGCAACCATTTGGAGAGTTCGCATAGAGGTTGAGTGCACCGGTCTTGAAAACCGGAATGTCATTTAATGGCATCCAGGGTTCGAATCCCTGACTCTCCGCCATTTGGATCATTGGTGTAGCGGCCCAACATGTCTCCCTGTCACGGAGAAGACCACGAGTTCGAATCTCGTATGATCCGCCAATTTGTATATATGCATATCGCCAAAACGATATGCATTTCATGTTTGATAGGAGGTAGATGATGTCAAACGAATTTATCGACGCGATGGACTTTGAAGGGTCCGTCAAAGAGACCGAGAACGGTCAATACGCTTATGACACAACCGGAAATCCGTTGTTGGATTTGTTCGGCGTCATTGGCGCGATGCGCACCCGCGACGAGGCTGACATACAGTCGGTCATCGCGGCGGCGTATGCCGAAGACAGGCTTCGCACGCTGAAGTCGATCTTCTACGCGCGAGACATCCGCGGCGGATTGGGCGAAAGGCGCACGTTCCGCATCGCATTGAGATGGCTCGCCAAACTTCACCCCGCCGATGCGGAAATCAATTTCCCGGTCATCGCCGTATATGGGCGCTGGGATGATTTCTATGAGTTCGTCGGCACGACCCTCGAGGATAAGGCCTTCGCTTTCATGAAGGACCAGTTCGAGACGGATATCGCAAATGCCAAAGCCGGAAAGCAGATATCTCTGCTCGGCAAATGGCTCAAGTCCTGCAACACGACCTCGGATGAATCGAGGAAGCTTGGCAGGCTCACCGCGAAGCATTTCGGACTGTCCGAGAAGGACTACCGCAAATCGCTGTCGCTGCTCAGAAAGCGGATTGACGTTGTCGAGAGGCATATGTCCGCCAATGAGTGGGGCATCGATTATGCGACGGTCCCTTCGAAGGCGATGTCGAATTATCGCAATGCCTTCGAGGCGCACAATCCTAAGGGATTCAGAGAGTACCAATCTAAGTTGCAAAATGGCGAGGCCAAAATCAACAGCTCAACGCTGTATCCATATGACCTCGTTGAGAAGTATCTCAACTGCGGATACCTCACCAAAACCGGAATCGCCGACCAGGACGAGATAGTCGAGGCCCAATGGAAAGCTCTTCCGAGCTACATTGACAAGCCGGGAAACTTTGTCGTCATGGCGGATGTCAGCGGCTCGATGTCCGGGCGCCCACTATACTCGGCTTTGGGCTTGGCGATTTATTTCGCCCAGCGCAACGTAGGTGAGTTCAAGAACCGGTTCATGACATTCACCACTGACCCGAAATGGGTCAGGATCACCGGGCAATCATTGCACGATGATCTGACCGCGGCGCTGAAGAGCCCGGTTGGATATGACACTAACATTGAGAAAGCATTCGAGCTTCTTCTCAACACATGTGTCACCAATAAGGTTCCGGCCGAAGACCTCCCGAAGGCGATCGTCGCGATCACCGATATGGAGATCAATGAGGCCACATGCAGCGATGGCGATGAACTGGATTTCACGACAGACATGTCCAGGCGTTTCGCCGCCGCGGGCTATGAGATGCCAATCATCGTATGGTGGAATGTCAGCGCCAGGAATGACACATATCATTCCAAGGCCGCGAACAAATACGCCAGATATATTTCTGGCTCGTCGGCTTCATCATTCGGCCAGCTCATCGCTGGAATGTCCGAATCGGCTGAGGCGCTGATGCTCAAAGTTTTGGACGGCGAGCGTTATGTGCCGGTCAGAATAGCCGAATAATACTCCAAAAAAGCCACCCGCAGCAACTGCGGTATCCATTGGAATAATGGGAAATGGCACGCGGCGTGAAAGCGAAGGCCGCGCGCTCAATGCGCAAGCAGGAGCTCAGGAGGCTATTCCATCCTGAGCTCGCCTGCGCAATCATGTTATCTGTTTTTTGGATTAAATAATATATTGAGATTGCGAAGTCAATGCGCGCAGCGCGCATATGCATCGGATATGATGTGTTAGAAGAAACAATACTCCTTGATGACATCATCCACCCGGGGTGAATCCCGGGTTACGATGTCATCCAGTTGTTTATAATCATGTTCGCAATCAATATTGGGGCGTAGCCAAGCGGTAAGGCACGGGTCTCTGAAACCCGCATGCGCTGGTCCGATCCCAGCCGCCCCAGCCATCTCCTCGTAGCTCAGCTGGATAGAGCAACGGCCTTCTAAGCCGTTTGTCAGCCGTTCGAATCGGCTCGAGGAGACCACCCCCTATTTAGACCTCAACCGCAACGATAATCAGGAAATAGGATACGAGGTCTAGTATGCCGACTTAGCTCAATTGGCAGAGCAATCGCTTCGTAAGCGATAGGTTGAGGGTTCGAACCCCCCAGTCGGCACCATGTTTAGCATGCGTCGGTGCGAACGACGCATTTTTTTTAATGAAGGATATATTCGACGCGTGACAAAACATGCTCGTCGTATATATTATTTCAATGGCATGGACTGAAGTCATCCATGTCATGACCCAAGAAAGGAGAATTGAAATGGACTTATTTTTCAGCGGATGGTATTCTACTATTCCCATCGGCGTTGTTTTGGCGCTTGTTGAGGCGTATTTGATTTTTTACGCGGTCGTTCAGATCATCGCGCAAATGAATCTCATAAAGTAAGAAAGGAGCCGTTATGCGTCTTATCGATGTTGGATTCAAAGGCAATGCCGTCCGGCTTTACCTCGGGGAGAAAACCGAGGAATACGGATGGACCAATGCCGATTATAACAGCGGCAACGTTTTGCCGCCATACGACATATTCTATGGCGACGATTGGGACGACGTGCCATATGAGCATAACGCCGGCCCGGTCTATCCATGGTTCGTCAAAGGGACAAAAGACATACTGTTCCCATACGATGCTGTGATCCTGGAGCCATGCGATGGGAAGCTTAACAGCGGCCACAGCATGGAATCGATCATGACCACGCACACGCCCAGATTCATCGCCATTTTTCCGGACGCTGTGCAAAAGTTAGCCGATGCGGGATATGATGAATGGCAGTTTCTCACTGACTTCAACGAAGCAATGACAATCGTTTCCATATGGGAGACGGCCAATAATCAAAAACTGCACATCGAGTATTACTATCTCGGCGATGAAGTGAAGGAGTGATAAAATGAAAGATGATAAATTGCGTTCCGCGATCAATGCGCTCGCGGATGAGTTGGAGCTATCTCCGGTGCTTTTCGACGGCCATTATTATGATGGCTCAATCGTCGGCATCACCGAGGATGGCCGCGTCGTGTACGACTACGACAAGATGATTCTCGAATACATGCAAGATGAGGGTTGCGATGAGATCGACGCGATTGAGTGGATTGAGTACAACACCATTCGCGCGCTCCCATATGGGGGCGATAATCGGCCGATCATTCTGCGATATTCGCATGACAGAATCATCGATGATTATTACACCGAAGACGATAATGGAAAGGAGGTGAGATAATATGAAAATCGCAAGCAATGTTTTCAGCTGCATCGGCGCCGTGGCGAACGTGATTTTGGCGTTCAGCTATACCATGGCTCAGCCGCAGATCTGCTGGATATTCTGGATTTTGGCCGTTCTATCCGCGGCATTCGGCCTAGCCGGAGTATCGAGCACGCACAAGACGGTATGGCTTGGCGTGTGCATGCTGCTATTCGTCAACATCTTCAGCGGGATTTTCTATCTCTGCTGGGACGGCGAATGATTCGATGACGCTCACTCAGTAGGGCCAAAAGCCCATTAAGAATCCAAAAGATTAAAGGAGATTATATGAGCAAATTACGATTGATCGACATTGCCCGCAAAGGCAATGTCGTCCGTTTCTATCTCGGTTCGAAAACCGATGACTGGGGTTGGACAAACCCGGATTACGTCGATTCCACCGGAAAGACTCCGGCTTGGCTTAAGCCAAGCGACACATATGGAGGCGACGATTGGGACGATGTTCCATATGAAAGCAACGCCGGGCGCGTGTATGATGAATTCATCAAAAAGACGCTCGACGTCCCATTCCCGTTTGACTCAATCATCATTGAGCCACATAACGGCGTCCTCAATTCAAAGTATTGCATGGATGATTTCGTCGCAAGAAAAGCGCCAAGATTCATCGTCATCTCGAAAGACGCGCAAGACGCTCTTTATGATGATGGCGATGGGCATAGCACGTGGGCGTATGAGGGCGATTACGAATGCGCAATAAAACTGATTGATGAATGGCAGGCGCAGCATCATAAGCTATTGGATGGCGTGTCACGCTATTTCCTCGGCGACATCATGGAGGCTCAATGACATGAACCGCCAGTATTTCAGCGAGGAGCAGGTGAAAGCTGGGGAGCTGGATGAGTTCCTCAAATCCCTGCGTTCCATTGATTATGGCAAAGGCCGATATTACAATGATGTCCACATCAAGCCAGCTGACTGCGGCGCATATAACGTCGAATGGGCGCAGCTGTGCTGGGATGGCGATGATGACAAAGGATTCGAGTTCGTCGACTGGGAGCATACGCTCGTGCTTGA
Organism: bacterium; assembly: GCA_963643035.1. Classification (GTDB taxonomy): domain Bacteria; phylum Bacillota; class Clostridia; order Oscillospirales; family CAG-272; genus UMGS1696. The sequence continues at coordinate 25,863 of CAVIKO010000153.1, read as the reverse complement.
GAGGCAGCTCCCGGATGGCTCATACGCATATTTCCTAGACGAAAACGAATACAATCAGAAACTCGCCGAGCAAAAACACAACGCGCCAAAAGCAAATAATGGCGATGATGCCAGTGAGGACAGCAAATGAGCCATTTCAGCGGAAAATGCGATCTTTATGACCACGTCTTCGGCGGCGCGTTCGATTGGGATGATTATTTCAATGCCTTCGATGCGTTCAAGAAGAAAACCGGCGGGAAGCTGTATCAGGAAAGAAAAGTCATTGTCAGCAAAGACAACCAAGATGCCGTATGCAGAATGAATCACGAGTTAAGCTACTCGAACACCGCGGTCATGAAAACGGATAAAAAAGGCAATACTAAAGAGGTCATCGAAACCAGATATATGTATTGGGGTACGATATATCCGAATCTCAGAGAGCTCAATAAACATGGTGTGTATATCAAGGTTGAGATTCCATTCAGCACCGTCATGGACCTGATTCCATATTATCCATATGTCGTCGCCGCGCGTTATTGGTCCAACGACAAGGAAATGTGCATCATCGCTCAGCAATCGCAGCCCGACAGGGAGATTCGCGATGCGCTTGAAAGCGGATGGCTCAGCGAAGGCCGAATCGATTTTCAGATGCGTTACAAGCGCGAGCTTCAGAAGCATTACATCGAGGTGTGCGATGTCCTTTGTGATGGGGTCGCCGGCAGGACGCGTGTCGACTGGCTGGCCGGCAATCTTTGCGACCAGACGGAATACCCCGAATACCCGAATGGATATGTCGCGTTTCTGACGCATGAGCCTGACATCAACCATGAATTGGAGTTCGTTTGGACCGATGGCAAGACACACTCGCACTGGACATCCCCGAAGATTCTCGACAGCGAAAAATTCGCCGCAAATCTCCATCCGATTCTTATCGATAAGAAGGATGTCGAGCAATACCTGAAAGACGACCTCGCCAATGGCGCGGTCGGCATTCGATATGTCGCAAGGAGGCAGTCATATGAGAAGAGCGATGATTAGGCTCAAAGACACCGGATTCTATCGCCATGTCATATCGGCGATCCTGCACCCGCGGAATTTCATCTTCGTCAAGAAGTACCCGTTCTGGGCGTCGAGGAACGCTTGGACCGGCAGATTCATAGGATATGAAGTCACCGAATACGATAACATACCGAAAGGCTGGCAGAAAGCATTCGGCAAGCAGCTCACCGCGGATATCGCCGCGGCGCTCAAAGCCGATGGCATCAGAAAAAAAGATTGGCGGAAAAATCTGCGTTGGGAACAGATAAAAGAGAAGTGGGGAACGCTTCGCCTATACGCCGCGACGACCGAGCGGGTGCAACATGTGCTTGACCGGTACGAATGCATGTCATATTGCTTCTGCATCGATTGCGGAAAACCGGCAAGATACGTCACCTGCGGATATGTCAGCTATATATGCGACGACTGCCATGACAACGGCGGAGAATATAACAAACGAGCCGAACGGCTGACCGCCTATGACCTCCCGCATTATTATTCATATGCAAACGGCGTCGAGACCGAGCGCACGGCGCTTGAGAAATACGGCATCGACATCGCGAAAGCATGGGGATTGAAAGGAGATGACGATGGGCAATAAAGTTGACACGCTAAGATATCGCGGCAAGAGAATACGCGTGTATGTCGACGACTATGGCCAGTCGTACTATTTCAAGTACAGAGGCCGCGAATACGGCTGCGGCGCGTACAACATCGATTATGTTGGCGAGATCATCGCCGTGGTCGACGACGATCTGGACAAGGCGTTCCATGTTCCGGCAATCAGGCCGCATACGCCAAGCGCCAGGCTTTATCAGCGATATGGCGTGTGGCGCATGGATTACATGGGCCATGATGGCATCCTCATCAGTTATGGCGACGTGCTTCGCAAATCCCAGCGGCCAAGCATCGGCAAGCTAACCGAGACAGCCAAGGCGCAGATGGAGGCGATCCTCGATTTTGAGCGTGATGAGAGGCCCGATGGTGAGTCGGGCGGAAAGGAATGATATGCAACAGACATTATTGCAGCGAAAGCATTTCAGAGTTCATACTATTTCAAAAATAGACATCGCCGGCCTCGACCCGGGAATGCCGAGAATCACGGATAAGGCTTTCGTTGACATGCCTATTTCATATGGGCTTGGCATCGAGGCGAAATGCGGCCGGCATGAAGGCCAGGATATATATCAGGTCGTGGCTTTCGTGCATTGGGACGCTGGCAGGGACGAACCGAAATACGACGTCCTGCTGGATCGCGTCGCGAATGAGTGGCTCTCATATCCGGAATTCGGCGCGGAATTCAAAGAATGCGTCGATTTTGCGGTGAAAGCCGTTGAGAGCGCCGTTGATGAAAATGCAGACGGCGCATATGAGTGACGCCAGACTTCGAATATCTGGCGCATGATTGGGCATCGATGGAAGATGCCCGGAAAGGATAAATGACAATGTTCGAAAAAGTTTCAAAATACCACCCCGATAAAATCGCCGATCGCATCGGCGGAGCCTTGGTCGATTTGGCTTACAAGAAGCAAAAAGACCCCAAAGTCGCCATCGAGGTATTGATTGGCCATGGCGTATGCCATATCATCAATGAGACGTCCGTCCACTTGGACGACGTCATCGTCGAAGGCATCGTCGGCAGAATCGCCGGGCCGAGAATCACCGTCGATTACGTTGAGGTACCGCAGGATGCCGAGTTGGCGAAAAACCAAAAGCACGGCATCAAGTGCGGCGATAATGGGATATTCCTCGGCGTTCCAACCACCGGCGAGGAATGGATGCTGTCGAGATTCGCTTATAGGATGGACCATGAGTTTGGCAGCGATGGCAAATATCTGGTCGATTACAGCCGAAAGGCGCTGACGATTTGCCAGAGCAACGCATCCTATGAGGAAATCGATGATTTCCTCGGCGGATTCGCATATAACGATTATCATTCGACAGTCAACCCGCTTGGCAAGTGGTCTGGCGGAACCGGAGTCGATTGCGGATGCACCAACCGCAAACTCGGCTCTGACCTCGCCGGCAGCATCACCGGCGGCGGCATTCAGGCGAAGGATTTGTCCAAAGCCGATGTCTCAGCGACCATCTATTGCTGGATTCAGGCGCAGAAAACGAGCCATCCGGTCCATGGGTATTGCTCGATTGGGGACGACTCGGTCCTCATCGATGGCGAGCCGGTCCCATACGCAACGATCGTCAAGACAGCAAAGGAGTTCATTGACCAAATCGGCGGATTCGAGAATCTCGCCGAATATGGCTTGGTCAGCGAATACGCCCGCGCCATCGTCGGCGGAGGCTATGTCAAATGACGGTCGCGGAAATCGCCAAATGCGCTTTGACATGGTGCGCGATCGATGTCTTCATGATGGCATATGTCGCGCTGACATTGGTGTTCGACCTTAAAGAGCGCGTTCATTTCGGCCGCAATAATACATTATAATCGGAGGCGCCGAAATGAAATACTACTTCATCAGCGACGTTCATTCTTATTACGATAAGATGATCGACGCACTAACCGCGGCCGGATTCAATGCCGACGAAGACACTTTAGTCAGCGTCGGCGACCTTTTCGACCGCGGCGAAGACGCCCAGAAATGCCTGGATTACATTCTCGGGCTGAAAAACAAAATAATCCTATGGGGAAACCATGAGCTGCAGCTGCGCAAAATTCTGACCAGCGGCGATTGGAATCGATATGACATCAGCAATGGCACAATCGACACAATCAATCAGCTCAGCGGGACGAACGACACATATGAGGGGATACTCAAGCTGAACAAGCTTGGCATTCCCGAAAGCGAGTTCAGCGAAAACACCGACAAGCTATCCGAGTATTTCTCCCAATGCAAATACGCTTTGGAGTTCTCGGATCTGATTGTCACGCACGGCTGGCTTCCGAACACGGGCAACGACCGGACTTTCGCGAAGCTCATCCCGAATTGGCGCGAGCAGAAAGAGAAAGTCTGGTATTGGGCGACGTGGTCCAACACCGAGGATTGCATCGCATGCAACGCGTTCCCCGACAAGCCGATGCTGGTCGGCCACTGGCACGCTTGGCGAATCGCCAGGATGTGCGGAGAGCGCAGATGGAAATTCGATTCGGATTACGTTGACTGCAGCACATTCGAATACACGCTTAACGGGCATAGACTGATATGCATCGATGGCTGCGCCGCGTATGATGATGGCGGCAGGGTCAATGTGTACGTCAAAGAGACGGACGAGACCCCGACCGTGATCGACAGCCTCAACCACATGAAGAAGTTCCCGAAATCGGTGAGATCCAGGGCCAAGGCAAAATAAAAGGAGGTGAATGGAAATGATCAAAGTCACAGCGCACGAAGGCGAGACCGCAGACGAGCTGCTTGCCAGATTCAAAAGGCAGGTCAAGTCCGCGGGGATCTTGAGCGAATGCAGATTGCGCGAGTCATTTCTTCCGAAAAAGCTCCGCCGCAAAATGAAGGCGGATCTCAATCGCAAAATGAAGCGCTGAAAAAAAGAAGAGGCAAGAGCGATCTTGCCTTTTTTTTGCGATCCGAATGCCGTCAACAATCCATTATCTATCAAGGAGGCGGCATCATATGGTTAAAAACGCTTCAGAGAGCTGCACGACGGTGAAAGAGATGTATGATAAGATGCCATCGGACGTATGGTCGATTGAGCGCGGATTGTACAGATGCGCGTATGAGGACGCGTCGGTCGTCCAATACACGATGCTTCTGGACAAATACCAGAATTATCTGTCGCAATATCTGGTTGAGGTCGATGTCGACCCGAAGTATTATTATTGCCCATCCATGTTCGCCGAGGATTATTACGGCGACCCGGGGCTTGATTACCTCGTGCTGTACTTCGCGAACATCACGACGCTTTTCGATTTCGACAAACCGAAGATCAAAGTCCTCGACGCGAAGAACATCAGGGACATCAATTCGATATACACCCGATACAAAGAAGACATCAGAGACAGCAAATCGAATCCCCCGTCATACACGACGGCCGATGCCGAATCGGAATCCTCATCCGCGGATTACATCGCGAAATAAGCAAGCCATCGCTTGCTTTTTCTTTTTTCCGGCCAAAATGCGGCACGCGAACAATTCATTATCGTAACGGAGGCAAAAGCATGTCAACAATCGGAAGATCAAACAGCTATACAAACAACAACGAAGATGTCTCCGGATCGGCGAATCTGACGGAGTTCCTTGGGTATAACCAGAATCCATACATCGACCCGGCCATGTCGGGATGGGCATTCGTGTTCGTGACGAAGCCGGCGCTGTTTTTGGAGCCGGACAAGCCCAGCGCCGATGGCTCGGACGCATCTACGAGAAGGCAGCTCGCATATGACAACATGTGCATAGACCCCAAACTGACGATGTATCTGACCGGAGAGAACACCAATCCTCGCGACAAGCTGATAATCCATCAGCTGAGCTTCGATGAGTTCAGCGATGCGCCGTCGCTGTTCCTGCCCATATTCACGAACATGTGCAAAGGCTTCGCGACGTCTGACGTCACGCTTGACACGGTTCAGGGATACCAGACGAAAAGCGGATACAGCGTGATGCTTCCCACCAACAAAATCGCGAGCGAAGCGGCTGGGCAGGTCAGCATCACCGTCAGCGAGACCGCGAATTTCGACTTCATGAAGATGCTTGGCATATGGGTGAATTACATCGCCGACGTGTCGGATGGCACGCTGAACGCCAACCCCGCGATGATCGGCGGGAACATGATAGACTACATGAGCTCGATATATTATATGGTTCTGTCCCCAGACGGCCAGACATTGAAATATTGGAGCAAATACACCGGCTGCTACCCGCTGTCGATCCCATATGGAGCGTCCGGATTCCAGAAGGATGCATGGGACACCGTGTCATATGACATAACTTTCCAATACGCATTCAAAGAGGACATGAATCCGGAAACGCTGCAGGAGTTCAACATGCTCAGCCTAAAAATGGTCACGCCCGTGTTCACGGACGGCGGATATTCGGAATTTGCGCAGAATATCGCGACGATGAATTCAAACGGGTATATATCTTATACGACGGATGACCTGCTGAATTACGACAGCCTGACGACAGGCTCGCGCAAAGCGGCCGTGCTGAGCTCGAAGCGGGACCCGCTCGTGCTGTTCAGGCCGGACAAAGAGACGTCAGGCGGCGTCGCTCCCGGAACGATTCCGGGCCACTATGAGCTGATGTTCGGCTCAGACACAATATACAACGCATTCTACTCCGGGCTGTATGAGACGAACGGCGCGGAGCATCTGTTCGATTACGATGGCCTTCTCAAATAGGCAAGCGAGGACTGACAAATGGCAGACACTGACAATCTGAATATAATAAGCAGCTCGAAATACGATATATACACGAAGCTGCTCGACCTCCTCGCGGCCGGGGAATACGCCACGCCGCAAGACAATTTCGAGAAAGTCGACTTTCTGAAAGCCGGCCTGTTCGGATACGTCACCGAGGCCACCGCGATGTCGATCAGGGATTCGGCATTCCACAAGACGATGGTGTATCGGGAAAGCTTTCTGAACACCGCGATCATCCCATCAAGCGTTTACAATTACGCGAAGATGTTCAACATCGAAGTCGTGGACGCAACCCCGGCATCGAGATACGCGATCATCTCAATCAGCACCGACGACATCGCGAATGGCATTTCGCAGTCAAAGGCCAACGCCGCGGCATATCAGACGAAATACGGCATCAGCGACTCATCGAATTTCATAATCATCGACAAGTCGAACCCAATCATCGCCGGAAACACATACTATTCGCTGGAGCATTCCATTGAGATCCACAAAGGCTCCAATGGCAAATACACGGTGAGATACTGCGTCGGCGAGCAGGATGAGACAACATCATTCGGCGATTACTCGGCATATCCGATATCATCGTATGTGTCCGGGGATGCGCTGCATTTCACCGTTAAGGTATATCAATACAAGACAGTTCATTCTTACAGCGTGATATCCGGGTCGACGTTCATGGACGTCAAAACGCATTCATTCACGTACCCCGAAGACCAGCTGTGCGGCATGAAGCTGTCATACACGAAAGGCTCGACGACCGAGAACGTCACATTGAATTTCTCCAATATGACATCAGCGAGCTCCGACTCAACCGAGAAAATCGCGACGTATTCGCTTGGCGATGACAACACGATAAACATCGATTTCGCGACGAACATCAGCGCCGGGCTGCCTCAGCCTGGCGGCAGACTGGATCTGGAGATGTTCCTGACGAAAGGCGCCGCCGGAAACACTATGTATTCCGGCACCGCGATCATGACTTTGGCGCAAGACGACTTCAAGACAATAGCCGTCGGGGTCGTTCTTGACCAGGATTATCTTACCGGAGGGACCGACCAATCATCGCTTCAGCAAATAAAGACGCGCATAATCAGGCAATTGTCGTCGAGAAACACAATCGTCACCGAAAGCGATATGAACACATGGTTCGCCGCGCAGTCGGATATTCTCGCTGGGCTGAGCCATTCGAACATCACGTTCCGAAAAGAAGTCGATGATTTCATGAAGAGAACGTATTCGGCTGAGGTCGTTTTGCGCGACGGCGTCGCGCTGAGCGAATATCTGGGCAAAACCACAGGAACAGTCGAAGTCGATTCATCATATATATCAAGCGTCGTTCCGACGAATACCATCGATGTCGTATATCAGCTCAATGCAAATGACGATTCCGGCGACACAATAAAGCTGACGCCGAATGTTTACATCGAATATGACTCGGCGCTGGGCGTGTACAAATACGGTGTTAACGGCAGTACTTCAAAATACTCGTACCAAACCCCATTCAACATCGTCGTCAACAAAAAATATGGGTCGGTGTCGTATTTCTATCTGGAGACGGATTCTACGTCATCGCTGACGGCAAGCATCAACAGCATCGCCGATGATTTCTCGCTGACGCCGAACGCAGTCGAGGTCGTGCGAACGAACACATCAAATGGCAAATACGAATTCAGATTTTCCGTCGCATCGGAAAACGATTTGACGAAAATGAATATCGATGGCGCATCGATCACCATCGACTCGGCGCATCTGCCGTTGACGAACGACACCCTCAGTTTCACCAAAGTCGAATCCGATGATTCCGACGATGAATCCATATCCGAATACATGCTGACCATTGCGCTTAATGGAGATCTGGTGACCGATGCGGCAGTGCCGAAGGTCAATCTGAAGGAGCAGTACTCTACGACAAGCATAGACGCGAATGCCAGCGTCAATGTCAAATTGCAGCTGATTCTGAAGTCGGATTCAGCCATCAAATTCGATGGCACGCTGTCCGGGACGGATTCAATCCAATTATTCAGATCTCTCGACGACGTCATGAGCTCTGATGTTGAAATCGGCACCGCGTTGCCGGCTGGAATATGCAAAATATATTATGACGCAAATACGAAAAACGTCAAAGGCCTCGCATTCGTGGATGGGTCGTCCGCGTACATTGCCAACAACGAATATTCGGATGGGACAACAACATACGCGATATCGTTCGACCCTTCCGCCAAAAAGCTGACCATCGGCGGCAACAATTATGACAATGTAGTTGCGTTCGATGCCACGGCCGGCGAAATATCGACTACGGTCACGCAGTATGTCATCAAGGCGGTTCCGGTCATAGCCAGCTATTGGATAGACGACAAAATGAACAAGACATGGATGATCAAACAGCTGACGACATATATGACGCTGCTTCAGGAAAATGCGGATAAGCTCGAGACATCGACGTTTTTCAATCTGAAGTTCCGCAACACATACGGTATTTCCAAGAGATGCTCTTCCGTGTCGACGCAGCTCAGGATGATGCTGACGGTCTATCTGAATGAGGACGCCATAGTGAACAACGCCGGGTCAATCGTGTCCACGACGGACGCCGATGCGAAGGATTCCATCCAAAACGAGATCAGGGATTTCATCCGCGTTCAGGTCGATAGCGCCAATGATTCCGGAGAGCTTGTCGTGTCGAAGATAATAATGGCCACTCAGGCGGCGTATTACCAATACATCAATCACATAGACTTCAATGGCATAAACGGGACGTTCACGCAGTACATCAAGAAAAACGACGATACCTCTGTGGCATCCCCCCTTGAATGGTTCAGCCTCGATGAGACGAAAACGAACAACGAATCGAATATCGAAAAAGACATCGCCTTCGAATACGTCTGATTCGCGAACAATATATTATCATAATGAGTCATCGGAGGAATCCACATGAGAAGCAACATAGACAAGAAAAACGCCAGAATGACGTTCCAGTCCGGCGAGTATATGGCCAAGCGCGCGAAGGCGCTGAAAGACGAGGACGCCAAGAAAGACGCGGATAAGCGCGAACAGCTGATGGAGTCCGCCGCGCTGTCAATCGGCACTGGAATACATAATTCCAGAGTCAGGCAGCAAGAAGCTCAGAGAGCGCTTCAATATACCGATCATTTCGCCGCTCTCGCGCTCACCGAAGCGCTGAGCAGAGTCGCCGAGAAAGCACTGCTGCTCGATGAGGACCTCTACTCAGCATACGAGCCCGAATACAAGGAAAAGATCAAGGCAACCATCCGCGGATTCGTGGAGAACGCCGATATTTCGGCAGACTCAGTCAGCCCGGCCATTGCCGCGCTCTATGAGGAAATCGTCAAGAACGTTCCGCCGGCGGATCTGCATTTGACCGAGGCGGATGAGAATGCTATCATCAATGACAGAATCCTCAGCAACAAAAACATAGACAGCAAGCTCAACGCGATGCAGGGCGATGTCAGCTCAAGAGTCGCCAGAATCGTTGAGAATGAGCAAGCCAAGCTCGCCGATGAGGGCGCCGCTGTTGAGCAGCCCATGCCCGAGAGCATCCCTCAAGATGGGATGGAAGGCGAAGCCCCTCAAGGAATCGACCCGAATATGGCGCCAGAAGACGCCCCGCTCGCGGACCCCGAGATGCAGCAGGCCGCCCCGGCCGAGAACGTCGGCGCGGTTCCGCAGAATCTGGCTGGCCCGACGGCAACCGTGCAAATCAGCCCAGATGGCACAGTCAATGTGCAGGCTCCCGTTCAGCAGCAGGCCCCAATTGAGGAGCCCCTTCCGAACGAATGCGCCGCAGAGCAGCCGGTTCAGGAAGCATTCCGTTTCGTCAAGACCCAGAAGAAGCAAGGCATCGTCGAAACGCTGGCGATCAATGAGGCCGCGAAGATGATGTCAAACGGCATTCAATACAATTCGGAGCACGCGCTTGCGAACGCTATTCGCTACATCACGATTCTCGAGACGCTCGATGCGTCCGGCGTCGTTGAGATCGGCAAAGAAGGATATAACAGAATCCTGGCCAAATCAGGCGTTGACATGAGCCCGAAGAGCCGTATCGACCTTCCTGGGTCAAACATCGTCGACAAACCTGTCGCGACGGTCGAAACCCCGGCGGTTCAGCCCGGTTTCGGATTCGGCGACAAGCCAACCGAACTTGGGAAGCTCCCGGCCGACAGCGAAAAAGACGTCAAGATCAAATCGGAAATCAGCGATATCGTCAAATCCGCATTCCCCGCGGGTTATGAGTACACCAGCGTCGACAGCCGGGTTTTCAAACCCTTCGCCGACTGGAAGAAAGACCATCCCGATTCTTTCGGCAGCATGGCCGACATCCCTGAGAATCGCGAGGTCAACGAAGACCTCCACGGCAAATGGACGAATTCCCAGCCGAACATGAAAGGCAAGGTATTCACCGAAGAGTCTCTTCGCGCATACTTCGAAACCCAAGGCTTCTATGACCTTACCGAAGATGCATTCGAAAGCCTTTGGCGGTCCTGGAATTTCAAAAAACATTGATCATAAGAGCGCCTGACCGGCGCTCTTTTTTTCGTTTTTCGCCATGCCATCGCCTTGCGAACAATATATTATCATTAACCACGAAACCGGAGGTAAGTCTCTATGGCAGATAACGATGAAATATTAAATGAGCTGTTCTTCAAAAAGAAGAAGGGCTTCAGCGAGAAAAACGCGGCTAAGCTTGGCAATTACGAGCCAGTCAAAAAGACGTCCGACATAAAGACGCTCATCAACGGCAATGCCACGGATGGCGTCGTCGTATCCGACGCCAAAGAGGTTCAGAGGCGTCTGACCGGCGCGCTCGGCATGGCTATGGGCGCGAATAACATCAAATCCATGGCCAACAGAGCGACGAAGAGCTTCCCGATAATCGTATCAGATGACGTCACCCCCGAAACGCTGGTCATGATCAAAACGGCGATGGAAGAGGAATATGCATCATACATAGACCTTCTCGTCTCCAATCAGATCATCGACATATCCGAATATGAGCCCGACAGCCAAAACGGCAACATCGCCATCCAGGCTCTCGACAAAATCAGCGGCACCGATTTCGGGAAAGGCCGCATCGCAAGGCAAGCCGCCACCGGAAGCCTCACCATCGACGATATGATGAAGAACAATCCCGGATGGCAGTTCATCAGGTCCAATGAGGATTTGGAGTACAAATCCGGCAACCCGATTTTGGATGAGCTTCTGGAAAACGCCATAATCGTTCCGGCCAAATACGCCCCAAGCGTCGAAGGCATGCTGATGGAAAGCATGATCGCGGCGAATGACGGCAACGTCGTGCTCAATGAGGCACATGCGTACACCGCGATAGACATAGTGTCAGTTGACCGGGAATTGAACGATGCCGACATAATGGCGGCGATGAACAACGCGCATATAACGCCTACCGCGGCATTTGCGGACGGCGACCAAATCGGCAACCGCGTAACCGGAAGAATATATGAGAGAAAAAACGGCAAATGGCAGCCGATAGGGCAGCCGAACGGAAAGCCGCCCAAGCGCATAGGAATCGAAGACTTGGCAGACACGATAAACTCGGAATACCAATCGAGCTCAAAGATGTCCGCCCGCAATGGCAGACCTACGATCGTCAGGAATCCGAATCGAGTCTCAAATGATATTACCAGCGGCAAAGGATACTCCGCGTCGTATGGCACGCTTCTGTCGCCAAATGCGATGGTTGATGCCGAAGATGTTCAGGCATGCCTCGACGATTCTGTTGCGGCATTCTTATCCGGGGAGCACGCGAATGATCAGAAATCCCGCGAAATCGCCGGAATCATCCGCGAGCGCTTCACCAAAGCATCATATCTCCTCGCATCAAACAGAATATCCGGAGCCGAGTATATATCTTACTTAGTTGACCGTCTTGGCATTCCAGTGTCGCAGGCAAATCAAATCGATATATTATCCAAATACACTGAGTCCAAAGTCGTGTTCAAGGGGACACAGATGTATGGCAGCGGCGCAACGACCGCAATGGTCGATGCGATGCGCAACAATATTCTGACAAACCAAAGGAATATTTTAACAAACATCGTTCCTAAATTGACCGCTTGCGACGTTAAGCATATATTGGGTGCCAGCGCAGCTGGCGCGGGCATCGGCGCAGGCGCTGGAGCGGTTGCCGGTGGAATAGCGACGAGCGCGCTTGGAGTATCCGGTGCCGCGCTTGGGGCAATGTCGCTGATGACGCCGATTGGCTTAGGCGTTTTGGCTGGAGCAGCAGTCGGTGGTTTAGGCGTCGCCATATACAAGATTTTCACTACGCTGAAAAAGAAAAAAACGATGGCGACTCGAATCGAAGGATGGGAGCGCGTCGAACAGCTCATCGATGAGATGGATTACAACGGCGCGGATGCCGTGAAGCATGCGCTTGCGGTCAAAGCATCCGGCAAAACCGAAAACGACAAAGTCGCGGATTTCAAACGCGAAGACGAGCAGCAATACCGCGTATTCTATGCGAATATGGCGAACACTCTCAAAACGGTCAAAGTCAATGAAGAAATCACCGACATCCGCGGGTATATTCCACGCGTGTCCAGCGCGTATATCGAGCGGTTGGATGAGACCGCCAATATGCTCGAAGCATATATCCGCGAAGATGATGAATATGTCAGAGAATTGACTGCGCTCAACGAGGCCGCTAAATACACAATCAACACCAGACGCCCGGCGGATATCAAGATCAAACCCGTCAAGATAAACGCGAAAGACATATCAAGCGCCATTCCGCTATACGGCACGAAAGGCACCATGGCATATGGCTCAGTTGAATATGACAAGAGAGAGCTCAAAGACAGAAAATTCAATGAGCCGCTCATACTTACCGTGAAATTCAAGGAAAGATATGACGACGGCAGGACATCCGACAGCGAATTGACCGCGGTAATCGGCATTCTCGGCGTCATCAACAGAGTCCCATCATCGGAAATGAAGACCATCCTTGAGGCGAACGCCGAAGGCAAATCAATCGCCGGCGCATTCGCCGGTGACCAATCCAACTCGGCCAAAGACCTCATCGGCAACGTGCTGTCTTCATTCATGGGAACGAAGTACGCCGACAAGCTTCCCACATCCGGGAAAATATGGTCGAATCTCGAGAAAATCACATCGCTCGCCGTCGCGAACAAACTCGCCGGCAGCAACAACGGCAATGTGTCAAACGCACACCTCGTGTTCTCCAGAAAAGAGATCAACGAGGCCAAGAACGAAATCGGCGTCGATTATCTGAAAGACGCCAAACTCACGGCACAGCTCATGCGCAGATATTCCGCGTTCAAGATCATCGTCGCGGATGATGCTCTGCAGATCCTCTCCACATTCGGGGACCAGGATGCGATCAGCTGGGATGAGGCGCCGTATTCAGCGTATCTCGGCAAATCCAATTCGGATTCGATGTTCAATGTGCTGACTCAGATGAAACGCACGATGCTTTAATGCAAGGAGGTGTCCGCTATGACGAAAACAGACAGGCTGCTCTACAATTTCCTCGTCGAGGAAAATGAAATGACAACCGATGAATTCGGCAATCTGTCCGAATCGACCAAATCGGACACAATAGTCGCCTCCGCGAGCAAAGTGCTTGGAAGCATAGGGAAGAAGATCGGAAGCCTCGACCTGACGGACATCAACAGAACGCGCGGGGAGATCCGCAATTACGCGGACCTCTCCGTGATACAGAACAGCCTGACCAAGCTGTCAAACATGCTTGCGTCCGCCGACTCCGTGAACCCGGAGCTGGCGTCGGCCGTCAAAGAAATCATCCGGACGATTTTCAATCTGAACAAATACGCTCCCGTATTCAAAGAGGCGTATCGCTCAAAGAAAACCGTTCTGATGCTCAAGTATCAATCGCTTGTTCTGTCGGTGATCTGCTCGATATCATACCTGGTGTCCATCGCCGTGGATTTCAAGGATCCCACGCACATGAAGCTGAAAGACCATATCGAGATAGAGGAGATACTTCCGCTGAAATCATTGTTCGATTTCAACAGAAGCGTTGAGACCGGAACCTTCGACGCGGCAATCGGGGATGTCTCCATGCTGCGCGAATTCTACGTCGAATACGGCGTCAGCCAGCTTTCGACGATTTATGAGGCGGTTGACATCGTCAATCTGCTCAATCAGGGAATCCAATCATTCTCATCGTTCATCGGAAACAAAAACACGAACTCGGTCATATTCAAAGCGCTGGGCGTCGTGATGATCATACTTTCGCTTAGAAGCGCATTCTACAGCATGTACAACAGCAGAAACGACATCAAATCGAAGATAGGCCAGCTGAAGGCATTCATCGACCCAGCCAAGCAGCTGCAGAGCGTCAGCTCGATGTCGAAGTTCATAACATACAACAACAAAAACGCGGCCGATGCCGAAGACGCATCCAAGCGCGCGGAGTCTGAGATGAAATCCGAAAACAAGGCAATCATCCAGGACGTCAAATCAAAACCCTCGGAATTCGAGCAATCGGTGGAATTCGTTCCAACCGCGATTGAAGAGCCGAAGGCCCAGCCAATCGCAGCGGACAGAGAGCCCGCCGCCGTTGGCGCAGATGATTTTGGTTTCAATTTCTGAGTTAATAAGCCTCGAGAAAGAAACATACAAAAGAGCTGAAGTGATCTTCAGCTTTTTTTATTATTTATTCATCGTTCAGCTTGCCGAATGTGGCGCATATCGCATTCGTGAAAACCTTATGATCCGTTGTGGTGTAGAACAGGCTGGCCGCGACCGCTGCGTATTCGCCGTTGATGTCATCGATCGAGCTTCCGGTGATCGTTGCCTCCGTATCCGGCTCAATATATGTCGGGTCCATGTTCCTCAGCGTTATCGTCGTGAATTTGCGAATAGCCGACAGCTCAGCCATCTCATACGCGGACCCGGCATCGGCATTCCAATAATATCGCGTTTTGCCGGTGATATCGGATGTATTATATGTTCGGCTGACCAGATTGTAGTTATCGTCATACGATGAGAACACCATCTGGCCGCCCGTTGAATTTCGATAAGAATCCTCATTCATCATCATTATCGGGTTAGTGTCGAGGCGTATCATCATGTTGCCATCATCATCTGACATCGGGTCTTTGTATGTGGTCTGATTGCTCTCATACGGATCCGCATGCACCTCGATTGTGATTCTGTTCCCGGCGGCCCTTTCGCTGAAATCGCTGTGGATATCATACACGTAAAGCTTCGAATCCTCGAAGAATATGTTCATATTCTCCTCATATGCCATATAGTTGTTCTGCAGGTACTTCAGCGCGGGTATCAGGCTCATCGGCGGGATTATCAATGATTCGTATCTGGTCGTGTTCGTCGATTCCTGAAAGTATATGTCCCCGGAATATTCGGATGACAGCTCATGCAGCATGATCTCATTCAGGTTGGCGTTCGAGAAGCAGTCGTTTATTATCGAATCGTTGATCTCCAGCTGCTCCATCGGGATGCAGTTCAGGCAGTATGCCAGCTTCTGGGCGTCGGCGCTGTCCGATGATTCGTCGCCATCATCATCGGCGGCTTTCACTGTCGGCAGCGTTTTCAGCTTGTCGAACGGCTTCAGCAGGATGTCTGTGACGACTTTGTCCGTGATTGGCGATGACGCGCTCTCATCATCATTCTGAGCGTCGTCATCCGATTCGGCGCATCTGCATATCCTCAATGATATGTGAAAATCGTTTTGGACGAGATTGCGCCGCTCGGCCTCGGTCAGGCTCAGATTCAGCACGTACAACGGGTATGACTGCGACATGAAATTCTTCTTTATCGCCACGTTCAGCACGGCGCTGTCATATGTCGTCATATCGCCGGTGGCGTTGTCTATGGTCGAGAACTCAACGGTGAATTTGTATATGTGCGATGAGTAAGCCATTATCTGTCACCTGAGAATATATGATTGAAATCGGTTGCGCAATTCGCCTCCGACAACTCGACTATCTTCTTGACTTTCTCGCGCTCGGCCTCATTCAGCCCATCATCATAATCCTCGGCGAATTTCCGCCAGTTTCCGAATATCTGCTTCGTCGACAGGAAAATCGCGCCGTCGTGAGCAAGCTCATGGTTGGTTGTCGTCAGCGGCACGAAGCCGACCTCATGGCGGAAATGGAGATTCATGATCTCCTTGGCCAGGTCGAATGACGTGAAGTCCTCATGATTCGCGATATGATGGCTCATGACGATCTCGACTATCTCATACAGCGTGAACGGGTAGTGGTGTATCTCGATGCTCGCGTCGCCGGAGCCGATATGCGACATGATGTTGTCATAGTTGAGTATGTTGTAATTCGTCTTTATCAGCGCCAGATAATCGGTGTATTCCTTGGACTGCCTGATTATCGCTTCGGTCGACTTGATGAATTTCCTCATCAGCGCCTCATCGTAATAATCCTGAAAGAAAAACGAGTCGGAGAATATGCTGTTCTGGCTTTTGACGATGATGTTGCCGTCATCGGTCGTCGTTGAGTCGATGTTCCCTATTACGTTGTTGGTTTCCATAGCATGCCTCCATGTCGATAATCTATTGTTGAAAAGCTGGTTTTTCCGGAAAAATGGGCACGCGAACAATTAATTATCTTGAAAAGGACACCGAAGGGGGCTCATATATGGCGACAAACAACAGCGCGCTCATAAACGCGGCGAATAACTTGGCCAAGCGATATGGCACCGAAGTCAATCAGTCATTGCTCAACGCAATATCGGACATCGATTCCATAAACGACAGATATCAGCTTCCCGCGGAAGTCGCGGATGATTTCAATGACGTCGGGACGTTCTTGCTGAACGCGTCTTATAAAGACAGCGAGGCAATCGACGCCGCCGAGACAGAATACTCATCCGCGCTCGGCCAGAAGCTTCTCAGATATTACAACACGCAGCTGACCCAGCAAGACGTGATGGAGCTGGCCAGATTCGTCAAAAACTACAACGATGAGATCGATAGGCTGTATGAGAATGCGTTTGACGCGAAATACATCAGAGACATCATCGGCATCGACCCGGAAACGCTTGAGATCTCAGAAGATTCGATCGCTGCCAGCGTCGCGGAAGAAGTCCGTGAGAAATACGTCGGCGGGTCATCATCCCCAGAAGATAAGGCGAATGCCGCCACTGAGTATGATGAGAAAGCGATTGCCGCGATAACCGCGTATATTCTGAGTATGCTGATGAGCGATGGCTCATCCGATGTCATATCTATGAATCCGAAGCTCGCGATTGCGTCATATGAGCTTTCCGATGCCGGGTATGTCAAAACGCAGCCATTCTCGAACCACAAATATCCCTGGCCGCAGAAAGACTCAATCACGTCTGCCGATATGAAGCTGGCGAAGCATGAGATAGGATATGAGGTGGACAATCCGTTCGGCAATGGATATCCAAGGATATTCCTGCCATATGCCAGCGTCATCGATGAGTTTTACGGTGCGTATTCGCTGAATGGCGGAAGCGTCGTCATCGAATACGGCGATGCCACTGAAGCCAAAGAAAAGGCATTCGGAATAGCCGACGCGGGCACCGTGATTCAGCCGATATCGAATAACAGCAATAAGCAGGCCGGATATGTTGTATGCTATGGAAACGCAATCAGCGAGATAATCGCGGATAACCCAGATATCACACAGCGGGTCATTTTCAGCACGACAACATCGCTGATGAATGAAAACGACGAAGCGATCGCTGACGGCGTGAAACATACTTTCGCATCACAGTCCAACAAGGGCATCGTCGAATTCAATCAGATGATGAGTGCCGGCGATAGTGATTCGAAGCTGTACCAGCTGGTCAGCTCAGGCAACATGCAAACAACGCTGCAGTCATATGTCCAACCGTTCAACGCATGCCAAAACAGATTCAAAGCGCTGCTGGATGTCATGACGTGCTCAAAGAAAATATATTGCCAAGTATCCGCATCATCCAATTCGACTGCCGGCTATACGCTGACGCAATTATCCGATATGGCGAAAATGTGCGCGAATTCAACCGAATGTGAATTGGCGATGAAATACGAAAAGCCGCTGTATATCGCGACGCAGAATATGCCAGTCGCGTGTGACAGCGAGCTGTATCGCGCGCTTAAGGCATTGAATGGCGATGCCGAATTCGGCGTGTCGAAATTCGATGTTGGCGGGCAGCCATATCAACTGCTCAATTTCTCAATGACGTACAAAGAGTTCAATCCGGAGATCGCAAGCATCACCGGCGAGCATTACAACAGCCTGCTGGTCGGGTACGGTTATGCCAACAACGTCAGCATAACCGATTCTCTGTCGACGGTATATGACAGCAAAATCAGCTCGATGGCCAAAGGAAACGATGTGATGAATGCGCTGATCGACGCATCGAGCGCTTTGGCATACGGTGAGCTGCGCTCATCATCATACATCGTCAGGAATTCCGCGGCAGACGATCTGGTCGGATACTACTCCGGCGAGTCAATCGATTTCGGCACCACCGAGAGCGAGAAAGACGATATCCGGGAAATACTCAGCATATACAAAAAACGCCGCGATTATTTCTATCGCGTGCTGTACAACAAATCGTTCATAGGCGAGGACAAATACAGGATGTTCGTCAGATACTTCATCAAATATCTGACGATCGATGGGTATCTTTCCTCACGCATAGACAACACGACTGACATAAGCCGATTCACGCTGACGGATTGCGAGCGCTTCATGGAATCATATGGCCTTGGCGAGCTGTCGGCGCAAATCAAGAGCAATTATTTCTCAAACGCCACCACATACGCGCGCTCAATCATATCGCATTACAATGAGCTGATGGCGAATAAGGGCTCGCGCAGCGTAATCGACACATGCGCGAATCTGCTCAGCACCGATTCTCAGACAATCAATGTCTCGAAATACATGCTGGCGAAAGACATATCGGATTCGTCCGGCGAGATGAGATTCGTCCAAATGGATTACTCGGAAGAGAACTCCGCGCAATCGATTGCCACGTCATTCGCGTCCGCGACGGATTATTCCGAATTCATCAGGAGCGATCCGTATTGGAACGCGACGAATCTGTCCGGCGCCAGAATATCCAGCAGATTGAATTCGCCGCAGCCGACGAAATACATCGGCGTGTCGATGTCAACCGGCTTATATGACCAATACATAACGACCCAATACTCGCTGTCGCTGAACAGCTTCATGCATGAGCACACATCTCTGACAGACAACGACGACAATACCGGCAGCATGCTGGATTTCACGGTTGGCTCATCGGCTCTTCCGGATGAGTTCGGCGGGACGGATATGCGCGTGTCGCAGAAACTGGCGCTGCTCCGAATACTGTACAAATATTACGTGCGCCTCAGCGAATGCGTTTCGGAATTGGGCGATTCGACGCCGAGCGTTGAGAAAACAGGCGCTTTGGCAAAGCGATACATCGGCATAAACTCAACTCCGCCTACGCTATCGGAGCTGTTCGGCAAGCCGGCTTTCGCGAATGCCTCAAAAGATCTCATAAATCTCGTTTTGTTCAAATACAGCGATGACAATGTCTGGCAGGCCGTGGCCATGCCAGATAACTCGAATTCCGAGTTTTATATGATATCGTCCGATGGCCATCCGGATGATGTGACTACGAGATATCAGATATTGCCAGGCGTCGACGCCAACGATATCAATACATCATCCGCGCTTCCGTCCAATCATGATTTGGCATATGCCATGCCGATTCAAAGGAACGTCAATGCGCAGACCAAGTATACGTCATTCGATAATCTGCACGTTGAGTACCATGTCGGCAACACATCCCTGTCGCAGCATGTCAACAACTCCGCGATATACGCATGCGCGATGCCGGCGATCAATTCGGCATTGGAAGCGGCATCGATAATATCGCTGCTGGCGAAATATGATGATAGTGGCGACGCCCCATCGAAGGAAGCGATGATCAAGGCGCTGTATTATTTCCATAAATACGGCAATCTCGCAACCGCATCATCCGGCTATTCGAGCACGGACGATTATTCCATCACGTCTGACCTTGGAACCGCTTCGTATCATGAGTATCTTTATTCCAAAGTGATGAATTTCGCAATGGCGTATTGCGCCGGCGAATATTCCGACAATGCCGGCATTGGATATGACAAAGACGTCAAAGGCATATTGGACGCCGTATATGAGAATTATTTCACGTCGCCAAACGCATGCGACATGGGCATATCATATCTGCCGGCAAATGTTTCCGATGATAAGCAACTGCAATCGGATACGCTTGTGATTGGCATCGATAAAACCACTGATTGCGCTGCGCTGTTCGGCGATGGCGTATATGATAACGGCTTTATCGGCTACGCGGTTGAAGATGGCGTCATAAAACGCAATGGTTCGGTTGTCACGCTCAGCGATGTGAATGAGCTGCGGGAATCGCTGCTTACGAAAGTCGGCATATTGGCGAATCATATCAATGACATTCTATGCGTATATTCGGACCAGACATTGTCGATAAACGCGTCAGATGATGAGAGCAAGCAGTTCGACTTCGTCAAAACGGCAATCAATTACTTCATATCATACACATCGTATCTTTACAGCGCCGAAGCGACGCACAAATACGACACCGAGAGCGAACGAATCAGGTTCGCGTCCAACATATCCGACCGCATTGAGAATGAGCTGGCCGATTATGCTTATTATGATTTCGACATAACGATCGATGAATTGGAATACTGAGGAGACAGAACATGAATGAGCTAAAAGAAAAATATCTGAACACCAGGCATGGGGCGTCTCCCATCGGCGTCGTCGTGATCCGCGACGGCGCCGGCAATGTCATCGGCGAAACGCACAACATGGTGGTTCTCGATGGGCAACGATTGCTGCTGCAGCTGCTGATCGGCAAGCTTGCGGCGACTGCTAATAAAAATGGCATTGCCCCTCCGACCAAAGTCGGCTCATATGACGGCACGGCAATCGACGATTCGGCTTCGGTCAGCATGAAGCTTGGCTTCGCATATGAGCAAAATCCGCAAACCACCGAAGAATCGATGGATTACGCGAGCTGCGGCGAAATCACGAAAATCGACGATACCGACATTGAGTATTCTTTGGATGCCACAGGCGTTTGCGCCACATTCAAAGCGGTGCTCACAGCACAAGACTCCGGCGGAGAAATCAACCGGTTCAATGAGATATTCCTGACATATGCGGCCGGTTCCGAGTCGTCATATCTGTTTTCCCGCGCAATCGTCGACCCGGTGTTCCTTGGCGCGGAAACATCATATTCGCTGGAATACACTCTGTATTTCTAAGGAGGGAAATCATGTCAAAAAGAATCCCGCCCAGAGACATAACCGCGGATGAGACAAGTGAGCTGCTGAAGCTGACCCGCAGTGACATCACGTCGGATAAGCTGAAAGAGTTGTTCGCCGTTTTCATGGGGCAAGACCGCGCGAAGTTTCAGCCAAATGACAGGATGACTCTTCCTGCCGGCAAGCTATACAACAAAACGTCGATAAAGACGACCGTCGGAAGATACATCGTGAACATGTTCTGCATCCCCGTGCCGTATCTCAAAAAATTCGGATACATCAATGAGCCGCAGCCAGAGGGTTTCCTCAGCAAGAAGTTTGAGCCGAATTGCGCGACGATGATATTGAACGATGAGATGACGACCAAGGAATACGCCGAATGGATGGATAACACCGAATGGATGTGCATGAACATGGCATATTACATCAACCCATCCCACGACAAGAACTCGACATTGCCGTTCGATGAGGTCATGGATAAGAAAGCCAAGCTGTTCGACAAATACAAAACGGAATTGGCGCATGACAGCGTCGACGCCGCCGCAGCCATAGAGAAAGAGCTGATGAGCGACGTCAACGCGAAAGTCAAAGAGCTCGATGACCCAAGCTTCGACTGGTACACCGCTGGCATTTGGGACATCGGCGTCAATTACAAGAAGAATCAGGTAATGGCCGGGTCGATGATCGACCCGAGCGATGGCAAGGTCCATATTCTGAAATCGAATTACATCAATGGCATTTCCAAAGACGAGTATGACAGATTCGCGGCGCTCACGGTCATCGGCGGATATTCACGCGGCGTCGCGACCAGAGATTATGGCTACGAATCAAAGAAATACAACTCGGCTCTGCAGAACACGACCACCGACATCACCGGCAAGAACATCGACTGCGGAACTAAGCTGTATCTGACCGTCAAAATCGAGAAAGACATAAAAAACATGTTCTTGTATCGATTCATAATAGATGGCAGCTCATTGGTCGAGCTCACTCCGGAGAACATCGACAGATATGTTGGCAAGGAAGTCAAAATGAGATCGCCGATGTTCTGCAAGAGCGACCAGATCTGCGAGCATTGTGCCGGAACGCTTTACAAGAGAATGAATATATCGACGATCGGCGCCATCGCGTCCAATCTAACTGGGAATCTTCTTAACCTATCCATGAAGAAGATGCACGACTCGACCGTGAAATTCGACAAGATAAACCTTGACGAATACATCATAGAAAGATGAAAAAAAAAATAGATAAGCCAACGCTTATCTATTTTTGTCGATTTGCCATCGGATAACGTATATTGCATTCTTTGTATTTTTCATTGGGATATATATATTATAAATATGAAAAAGCATGATGATAATAACATCATGCGCGAGCTGAGCGAGCTTTGTACGCTAGCCTCTTGATAGGCGGAACGGGCTTAGTTTCAGTCCGGGAAAAGGAGCAATCCGAAACATTGAAAATGATTCAGAGAAATCATTTAATTAAGGCGCGCAAGCGCCTTGGCGCGGCCGACATCGGTCGCAAAGCCAAGGAGGTGGCCCATAATACATGGGCCATCTCCGATGGTGAGGCGTGGAGCGTCTATGGCGACACTCCATGCCGATATGGATCTCACCCGAGCGGTGAGATCCATTCAACATCGATGGGACGCGGAAGCGTCCCATCGATGACGTTGAACGAGGTCCTAGACCTCGTCCAACACGGCCAGAAACTCGGGCACATTTGTGCCCGAATTTCTGGCAGAATAAGGATGTCAAACATCCTTACTCGTTTAGAGAGGAAGGGGCTGATTTAATCAGCCCCTTCCCGCCTCTTTTTTTCTTTTTTTTTAATTAACCGGATACAGCACGCAGCTGGGCAAGGCTCCCAGATCGACTTTCTCGAGGCTCAGCGTGTTGTCGGGCGTCAGATACCCCGTGTACGAATCGAAGTTCTCATCCTGGCCGGTGACCTGGATGTTGCCATCGACCACGGACATCGACTGCACCTCGATGTCGCCGGTGTCGATCACGCTGACGGTGTATCTATCCATGTCGTGATACATCACCTGGTTGTCCGTCGAGAGCTCATACCATCCGCTGCCGCGCAATGATGCGGTTGAGAGGTAACCAAGAACACGGTAATATAATGAGGCAGTTGGCGCGATCATAGTATCGCCATCGATCGCCACGCTTCCGCCATTCGTGTACACGTCGAGCCCGGATGGCGTCGCGTACAATTTCTTCGCTTGTGAGACGAAGTTGAATGCGTTTATAGGCTTGCTTGACCACTCCAGCCCGCCGTCATACTCGAAAAGGCCATCCTCGTTGAAATCGCCGACGATATACAGCGCGGCAAAAACCAAGTTGCACATATAGCTATCGCCGCCGTTTGTCTGTGCCAGGCCGGCGAATCTCATGATGTACGTGATCTCGTCTCTCGTCGCGTCGGTGCATTTGCCCTCGATGAGCTTGGCCGCCAGCGCGTCTTTGTCTACGCCGAATTCCTCGGCGATCGCGTCATACGCCGCGCCCCAGTAGCTGTTCCTGATGCTCAGCCAGTACAGCGCGATGGGCGCCCATGAATAAGGCTTCGTGCAATCGATCGGGAAGATGAGCGGGTCGCCGTCTTTCCGGATGTCGTCATAGTAATCGATCGTGACGCCATCGGCGGAATACGAATCGGCGCCGCCGTACTCCCATGTCGTGAGATTGTCTGCGGACTCCGTGAGTATCGACCTCTGCGGGGCGTCGTACTCGACGAATTCGCATTGGTCATTCAGGACGTATGTCTTGCCATCGACTTTGGCATACAGCAGCTTCAGGCCGTGGTTGTATTCCACTCGGTTGATCGCGCCGCCGAGATATGACGTTATCTTGTGCGCCTTCAGATCGGCGCCGAAGATCCTCGTCCCGTCGTTCAAAAGCATGTTGCCGTATTTGTCGACGTAATTCGGGGTGATTCTGCTGCCGATCAGCTTGAGCTGCAGCGTGCCGTCGACTTCCTCGCAGATCAGCGTCTTGCTGATGAGCCCGACGACGATTCTGGAGCCGGCCCCGACCGCGATGGAATCTGAGCCGCTCAGCTCTAGGTCGTATTGATATTTGCCCATGCGCATATATGACTTCGGGAAGCGTTCGCCCAGCACCTCGTCGGTTGTGATGCCGAGCTTCTCAAGCGACCCGGCGGGATATATGTTGCCGGTCTTCTTCGACAGGATATACGTCGCGCCAAAGCTGCCATCCCCGCCATGCTCAGCGAGGTAATCGTCAATGAACAACGGGAATTCCGTATCTATCGAATAATCGGGGAGGTAGTCCATCCCCCAGTCCATGCTGGGCTTCTTGTACAGATTGAACGCGATGAACTCGCCGAGGTCCATGACTGCCCTGACCTGTATGGCGCCTGAGGATTCGCCCTCCTCTTCCGTCTCTTCAGAGGATGATTCTTCTTCTGAGCTTGCCTCTTCGGATGATTCTTCGATGGCTTCCGATGAGCTATCCTCGGATGATTCCGGGGTTTCGGACGATGCGTCGTCAGAAGAGGCGTCCCCTTCGGCGAACGCGGCCATGTCGAGCTTGCTGCCGTCATCGGCTTCCTCGGTCTCCGCGGATTCTTTCGTCTCGTTGAACTCGAGGACCTCGGTCGCCCCGGATTCCTTCTCCCCGACCAGATAGAACGGGTAATCCGAGTATTCCGTCGCGCCGGTGTTCAGGGATCTGTTGTGCAGAAGCTCGCTGAAGGAATACGCGATGTCCTGGGTGCTCGCCCCGGACCCATCGGCCTCTTCGGCGAGAAGGCGCTTGACGCGAGATTTCCGCGATGGGGACTGCTCGGCCTCCATCGAGGCGAATCCGAGCGATGAGTATTCGCCCACGTTCTTGAGCCTGAATTTCGAAAGGTCGACCGGCTTGTCCTCATCATCGGGGGTCGGCTCGATCGTGTCGACGTATTCGGATTTCGATTCCGAGTCTTTCCAATCATCGCCGCCGGTCGCGCCGGATTGGCTTTCCGACGCGCTGGTCGGTGGCTGGGTTGATGACGACTGGTCTGGGCCGGTCGCCGCGCATGACGTTGCCAGCAATATGCCGGCCATCAGTGCGAATATTTTATGCTTCATATGTGGTTTCCTCCATATAATCGATTGTTGATATCGTTTTTTTTATTATCGATTCCGGCGAATGATATTTGGTGTTTTGGGAGCCATGTTTATATATTATAAAAATGAATAACATTA
>CAVIKO010000152.1:468-38376 GCA_963643035.1 bacterium | reverse complement strand
GTATATGATGTATATATGTAGATCACATATATCTATATCATTATTATGTTTAAAGCTGTTCTCTAATTGATTATTGTCTGATTTTTTTTGTTTTTGATAAAATCATTTGGCGACGACGCATATGATGTCGCCGTTCATCTTGCGGATGTCCATTTCGGAGAACGTCGTATCGCCGATGCGAATGGATGGGGAGGTGAAATTCTTGATGTCGTTTCGCACCGTCGCTATGATTTCCTGGTCGTGCCCCATATCGCCTTCGACGAAATCCATGAATTCCGCCTTATCGCGGAACGCGCCGCATTGGGTGCTGATTCCTTCCTTCGGGAAATCGCATTTGCCGTCCTTGATGCCGAAATACAGCGCATACATCATTTCCCATGTGTATTCACAGCGCTTTGGCCTATCGAAGCTGACGGCGATCACATCGCCTGGCTTCGCGGATGCCGCGGCCAAAGATATCATCATCGTCCCGGAATCGCCTGGGCATATCGTGCCATCGGAT
This sequence comes from bacterium, assembly GCA_963643035.1. GTDB lineage: Bacteria > Bacillota > Clostridia > Oscillospirales > CAG-272 > UMGS1696. The sequence continues at coordinate 37,874 of CAVIKO010000152.1, read as the reverse complement.
GCCTCGCCATCGATGATGACGTCAGACACCGAACCGCCGCACAGGCGATTGGAGCCATCTAGTACCGCGAATCTCGGCTTAGCCGTCGAAAAAGACACCGCTGTGTGGCGCCCGCCCTTATCCCTTGGCAAAGCCATGAAATTGACCTTGACCGTTTTCCCGGCGGCTTCGGACAGAATCTCAGGCGCATCGGCCACGGGCTCGAGTGATTCGACGAGCATGACGCCCTCGTTGATCGCGCAGTGGAGACCTTTCATGATCTTCGCGCGATTGCGATACACTTTGGCCGCGAGTTTGATCGTCAGCTTAAGCGATTTGATTGCCTGATAGTATTTTTTCCTCGTTTCCCTGTCGTCGATCTGTTTACCCTGCTTCTTCAGATTCGCGACGATTATCATCGCTTTGCGGATGTTGTTCTTGGTCGTGTTGTAGCATCCGGAGTTCAGCGAATTCATGATATTGGTCATGAGATGCTGGGACACCGGGCCTTTGAACGCGCCCTCGCCGAGGCCGAGCGCCTCCATCGCTTTTGCGACGGTGTTGCACATGCTCTCGATGTCCGAATAATCCCCGGACATGATTTTATGGAGCATCCTGTCGATCACGACGTCGATCTTCGTGCTGAATATGAAGTCGAGGATGCGTGAGTCCTTCGCGCCGAACATCATCAGCTTGAAGTCGGTCGGCTTATCGACTTCCAACTTGTCCTGGTTGTCTCTGATCGCGTCTATCGATTTGTTGATCTCATTGAGATAATTCTGAAGTGATTCGTCGTCCATATCCGACCTCCCGTGATGATAATGGATTGTTGAAAACAAAAAAAGCGGGCCAATAATTCATTATACGCATCAGAAAAGGAGACAATCATGAAGCTGAAAGCAGAGCAATTCGGAAGCGCCGTGCCGATGATCGACAGGATCGACATCTGCATGATCGGCAATGGGGCGGCGATATTCTTCCCGATCGAGAAAGAGGCGGTGGTCGACGAGTTCGGCATCGCCGCGACCCAATTCAGGACCGAGACGAGGTTCGGCGGCACGCTGACTCCGGGAATCATCAAATTCGAGGGCGACAAGCCGCGTCTGGCATACGCGCCGGAATCGGTTCTGTACTCGTTTGACATCGGGCATTACCTGTCGATCACCAAGCAGACCCGCCTTACCGACGATGAGCGGTCCGCGCTGAACCAATTCGAGGCAGGATTGGTCTTGACCAAAGACGCGATCATCTTCGGAACGCCTTTGAAAGGCATCCAATAGGGAACCTATGGTTCCCTATTTTCTTCAACAATCCATTATAGCGACGAAATCAATCGGAGGCATCATATGAAAAACATCAACGAGTCAATACTCGATCCGGTTCATGATGAGAGATGCAGAGACCTCTTCATCGACGACAACACCATAAGAAAGGATGTTGTTGATTACATTTACAATACTTTCAAAGACTGGGAATCCACGATCAAAATGCCTCTGAAAGTCAAATCGATTTACATGGTCGGCAGCCTGTTCGGGTATATGTACAGCTCCGACACCGACATCGATGTGCATGTCACGCTTGACTGCACCGACGATGAGCTGAAGGAGATCAAGAAGTCCCGCCCGGCATTGGTCAACATACCGAACACCGAGCACCCGATCGAGATCACTCTGAAGAACGTCGAGGAGAATTTCGATCACGATGAGAGCGTGTATGACCTTCTGAACAGGAAGTTCGTCAAGCTCGTCTCCAAACAGAAAATCAGCGATGTCCCGGATGCGTACATCGGGAAAATCACGGAATTCTATCTGAACTCGATCGATATCGGAATCGGGGATGCCGACAGGGACATCCGCGACCTCGAATCGATAGAGCAGAAGCATAAGGACGGCCGGCTGAGCGATGAGAAGTACAAGAAGGCAATCACCGATAAGAGGGATGACCTCACGGTGGACCTCGATGGGATATCATTGCTGTTCGATATGATGCGCGCGCTCAGGGCCGCCACAATGAACCATCGCGACGCGCCGTTCTCTATATCGATTGAGATCGGCGACATGCCCGATGACCCGCATTATCAGGTGAATGAGATGATTTACAAAACATTCGCCAAATACGGCTATCGCGAAAGGCTGATCGCCAAGCAGAACGAGCTCCGCAAAGTGATTGAGGAGCTTGAAGGCAGATTCGCGGCCGATGTGACCAAGCCGAATGACGATGATATCGAAGACCGCTCTGAGCGCGATGCCGCGGAGCCGGAAGAGAAAGAATACAGCGACGATGAGTTGAAAGAAAGCTATTCGGACGGGGAGCTTCGGCAGATCCTTGTAGAATCCGGCTTCGAATCCAGCGACTCGAATGTTGATATTCTCAGGGACGGTATAGCGTCCGGAAAATTCGTAATAGCCGGCGGCGCGGACCCTCTCGATGAGGACATCGTATCCAAAACCGAGCGTTATGTTAATCGCGAGATATACAGAGCATCGGAAAATCCGAGAGTCACGTCTTGGTCCACTATCGGATGGTTGTTCGGAGGCCTGGGCGGCTCGCTGATAGCATCATCTCTGGCCAAAAAGAAATACGGTGATATCGAAATGCAATCCCTCGTCGATTCCGATGATGAAGCACAGGGTATACTCTCTGAGATCAAAAACGAGGTCAACAAGCCAAAAGGCGAGATGAACAAGGCGAAGCTCAGAAAACTGAAGAAACGCTTCTCGAGAAAGGTCAATATGCTTAGAGCGAACGCAACGATCGAGGGGTGCAAAACAACTAAAGAGCCTAACGCGCCTAAATCTCCGAAGATCAGTCTGAAGGCTGAGAGCATGGATAATGCGACGATCGGCGCGATACTGCTCGACAACGGATATGAGGCGAGCAACCGAAACGTTGAACTGATACGCAGCGGAAAATACAGCATGTTTGAGGCCGCTGAGGAGAAATGATATGGAACACTTCAAATATTATGCCAACAGCGGAATAGTCGAGCCCGGCAAAGTCGTGTCGGTCGTCTGCGATGGCAAAGAGGCATGGAAAGGCCTAACCGAAGATATGGCGAAGCTCGACGCGATATACGATTTCGTCAAGTTCGACAACACGCTGAGCGAATCGACTGAGTTCGGCGCGCCGGATTACCGGATAATCGCCACGCTCAAAGAGAGCAGGCTGCCGGTCGACAAGAAGAAGGACCCCGAATTCGGATTGCCCGAAAAAGAGAAATTCCCTCTGTATGATAAGGAACATGTCCTGTCTGCGATGCGGTTTTTCAATTACGTCGACGCCGAAGACGAGTCCCGCCTTGCCGGAGCAATCATCGCCAAAATGAAAGAATACGGCATCCCGTTCAGCAAGATCGGCGATGACAATAAGCTCAGAAAATACATCCCGGAAGAAGAGCACGCTGCTGCGGAGCCGGAAGAGAAAGACTACACCGACGATGAGCTGAAGCAGGCGCTGAAAGAATCCGGATTCGACGATTCCGAGTGCAACGTCAGCACATTGCGTGAGGGGCTGGAAACCGGTGAATACGTGATTGCCGGCGGCGCGGACGCAACGCTTGACGAAGGCGCCAGAGAAACCGAGCGCATGGAAAAATACATGAATCACAAAATATACCGTGCGGCTGGCAAAGTCGATGCCGCGGGATTCGTCGGATGGTCCGGGCTTGGATGGCTGCTCGGCGGCCCAGTAGGAGCCATCATCGCAGCATGCCTTGCCAATAACCATAACCGAAATCGCGACGATTTCGAAAACGATATCTGCGACATGGTCGATTCGGACGACGAGGCCCAGCGCATCCTACGCGAGATACGCGAGGAGGTCGCGAAGCCGCGCAACCAGATGTACAAATCCAAACTGAAAGACCTGAAGCGCCAATTCACGGATGTTGTCGCCCGCCTGAAGCGCGAGCTGAAGAAATCCAACGACGATGCAATGCGGGCACGCAGAATATCGCTGAAGGAGATGGACGACACCAGCATCGGAAAGGCGTTTCTTGAGAACGTCTTTGAGGCGTCCAACAGCACAAGGCTGATTCGTAGCGGAAAATTCAGGAATTACATTCCGGAAGAAGAGCGCGAGATCATCTCCGAAGGCAAATTGACCGATAGGGAGATCGATAATCACGATGCCGCGAATGACGAGCCGAAGAAAAAAGAAGACGCCACCAAATACAAGATAGCGGTCCGCGGAACTGATGGCAACATGAAATACGCCGCCAGCCTTACCCGCAAGAAAACAGCTATCATCGATGGCGAAGAACATCCGCTGAACGACGCCGGCGAAGTCATCGACGATATTCTCGACGAAGACAAAAAGCTTGACCCGAAAGAGATCGAAAGACGCAAAAAAATCGAAGAATATCAGAGAAAATGGCAACTGCGCGACAAGCAGACCGCGCTCATGAATTCGCCTGATCTGAGAAAATTATACGTTTCCGGGGACACTTCCGCGCTGAAACGCGTTCAGAATGATTTCCATCTGACGGATGACCAGCTCGAGAAAGCCCAGCGCGATTTGGAGAGATATTCCCCTTCAGTGAAAACCGAAGCCAACGAATATGAGAAGAGCCAATCAAGCTCAGCCGGCATTCACGACTACGGAAATAAAAAATAAGGTCTAACAATATATTATCGGGCGGGTTATATGCATACTCCCACTCGACAGCAATGCGCGCCGCTGGAAGCGGTGCCACTGCATACCTCCTTTCTGAAAAACGGTGAGTTTATGCTCGCCGTTTTTGGCTTTTTTCGCAAAACCATGCCGCGAACAATTCATTATCGAACGCAATATGGAGGTCTTCAGATGACGGATAAAAGAAAGCGCATAACCGACCAGATATTGAAGACGATCGGATACCTTGACACGAAAGACCATTACAACGCGAAGAAATACAAAGAGATGTTCGACGCGATGAGCGACGATGAATTCGGCAAGTTCTGCGAATGGTGCAACGACCCGGATGACCCGGACCAGCTTGACCACACCGTTTACATACAGAATCTCCCATTTGAAGAGACATCGCTGAAGAACATATACGCCGGCCTCGACGATTTGGGCATTCCTGCTGAGGAATATGTGTGGTTCGACGTCGATGGGAGCGGCAAGATGGTCAGAAGCCGTTATCGCATCCCGGTCGGATATGTCTCAATCAAGCGACAGGAGCAGATGCTCAGCAAGAAAAACAGATATTCCCTCGACAACGATTCGAGGAACATCAGAACAGACCAGGTATCCGGCGATTCCAAAGTCGCCTCGATATCCTCGGACGAGGCGGTCGCGCTTCTTTCGCAGGGGGCCGATGCCGTCATGCGCGAGTTATATGGAGCGCGCTCTGGCGACGAGAAGGCCAGAAACCAGATGTACAAAGACATCGCAAGGGACGGATATGTCACGCTCAGCAGCTTGGAAGGCGTTTCGAGCGTCGACTCGAAATCGACGCTGAACACGCTGAACACGTTCTTATTGTCAGCAGGCATTCGCTCGGACCTGATAACCGGCGGGCTTAAGCTTCCATACACAATCAAACAGGAAATGAAAGGCGAGGGCAGATAACCTCGCCTTTTCTTTGTCTATATATTATCATAAAGCGTACAGAAAGGAGATTATGAAAATGGACGCAACAATGTTTTCATTCGAGAACGTCGACTGGCTGCTGGTCGGCGTGTATCTCGCGGCGCAATTCGTGAACGTCGTGCTCAGCACGATCAAATCGATTGTGACCATCAAAGGCAGCCGATGCCAAAGCATCGCGGCGAACACGATAAGCTATACGCTCAGCGCGGTTATCACGATTTTCGTCGCGAAGGCCAGCAACGTCATCATCACCATCGGCGTTACGCTGATCACCAACATCGTCGGCGTTTGGATTTCGATGGTCATCATCGACAAAGTCAGAAAAGACAAGCTCTGGCTTATCCAGGCAACCGTCGCTGCCGATGATTTCGACGCGCTCGTCAATGACTTGCATGCCAATGGCGTCGATTTCATTCAGATCGAATCGGGCTGGTCGAAGCGCAAGCCGATCCAAGTGTATTCATATACGAGGAAACAGTCGAGTCTGATAAAGCGGATTTTCAAAAAGTATGACGTCAAATTCGTCATCACTCAGAATTCCGGCGATCTGAAATGATAGAAGAGCGATTGCGAATCCGCTCTTTTTTTTGAATTTAACAATTCATTATCATGGAGGATACCGGCATGCCTGATTTGAAAGATTTGCAACTCAAGACCCCGAAAGAGATATATGATTGGGTCAGAACGAACGTCAGATATGATCCATTCTCCGGCACGATATCGACTCCGGCCGAGGTCGCTGGCCAGCGCAAAGGCAACGACGTCGAGCAGGCGATGCTGATAGATTATCTGCTGTCGAAAATCGAGCCTAAGATCAAGCATGGGTGCATGCTTGGAATCGACAGCTCCAATAAAAAGAAGTTCAATCTGCGGCTTGCCCGCAAGCATCACGCCTTCGCGTATTTCGCGACGTCGGATGGCGACGACAAATACTATTGGATTGAGACGACATACTCGAGATACGCCGGAATCCATGGCCCATATTCATCCGTGGGCGAGATGAAGAAGGATTTCAAGAAGAAATGGGCGCTCGATGCGTCCAATTCCATCAACAAATACATATTCTGGTTCGCGTTCAAGAAAATGTCCGGGATGTCGATGGCCGAGTTTCTGAGAAAGCAGACCGAGAGCAAGGCGCCAGGCGGGCTGCTTGAGTGGTACGACACCGATCTCGATGACGCCGAGTACCTGACCGAGGATTTGAGGATCACAGAAAAACCGGAGTTCGACCAGCATTACGATGTCGAGTTCATCAAGAGGATCCCCGATGTCGCGTCCGTCATGGATGGGATATCATATGGATTCATCGGCAAAGACGGCAAGATATATGATGACCGGGAATGGATTCACTCATGCCCGAATCTCAGCAGATATTATTCATATGAATATGACCCGGAGAAGACGATTGAGCGAAAAATGGGGCTGTGCTTCGACCAGTCATTGGCGATAAAACATCTTCTCGCGAAACTTCACCCCGATTGCGAATGCACCATATACGCTCTGCGCAAAGGCCGCTTCGGCCATGCCGTGCCGGGAATATGCTCCGACGGGAAATGGTATTACTATGAGAATGCGTGGGACAAAGAGAAGGGCGTGCATGGGCCGTTCAGCGATGAGGATGCCCTGAAGAAATTCTTGTATGATGTATATCATTACAGGCATGATGCCGACAACGACGATGAGGTCACGGTCGGCGAATTCATATACGATAAGAGCCTGAATGAATCGATGATAGCATAAGAGACGGGTTTCCGTCTCTTTTTTTCCGTTTCAACAATCGATTATCATAAGGCGGGAGGTCTCCCATGAAAATAGATCTGTTTGACATAAACGAATTCATCAAAGTCAATAAACTCAAGGAAGTCACCAGCCCGATAGCGCTGACATCCGCGAGGATGCCCAATCCCGACGGGATATTCAGCTACGACATATTCGGGTACACGACCGAACAGCGCAAGAACGTCTTCGCGTATATCGATCTTCATTCGAAGTTCTTCCATCCGCAATGTCTGAAAGTCATGAACCGCATGGGCTCGGTCGGCAAAATAGCGTTCGGCCAGAAGTACGCGGTCATGTCCGGGCAGAAGATAAAGGTCGTCGATGAGGGCGTGGAAGGCGCTCAGACCGGAGTCGATTTCTTCTATGACAATTGGGAGAAAATCAATTGGTCATCCAACAACGTGCTTGATCATAAATCCGATGACGATGAGCTGTCGATTGACAAGAAAAACCGGTTCACCTTCTTCAAACTGCTGAAGAAGAATGAGGCGTTCGTCGACAAATGGCTCGTCATCCCGCCATATTACAGGGATTTCAACACGGCGGACGGAACGCTTGGCGACGATATCAACAAAGTGTACAATGAGGTCATATCTAGATCCGGCGCGCTGTCATCAGGCTTCGGATTCTCCAGTTTCGGCGACGTCGCCAAAAACAGGATCCAGAGCCTTCTGATGATATTGTATGATTATTCGATGTGCCCCGTGACCGGGAAAACCCCGGATGTCAAGAACAACGGCGAGCTGGCCGGGAATGCCAAATTCTCGATGGTCCGCCGCAGCCTGAGCGGGCGTCAGCTCGATTTCTCGGCATCTTCGGTCATCACATCGCCAATTACGTCTTCCGCCCAGACGGTTGATGATTTCGCCAAATTCGGAACGGTTCAGCTGCCGCTGCAGACATTCATCGCGATGGCCAAGCCGTTCTTTCTGAACTATTGCCATGAGTTTCTGTCATCTCAGGCCGAAAAGCTCAAGACGGAGAACGCGAAGGCAATCAAATCGATGGATAGCACGCAGTGGTCGCTCACCGCGATAGACAAGATGATCACCCGATTCATCAAATCAACGGCCGACGCAGCGATGCCGATAACATTCGAATACGTCACAATCGACGGTAAAAAGCGCCTTTATTACATAACGATGTCCGAGCATGACAACTCCTCCGGAAAGACGCTGACTCGCCCGATGGTTTATCTCGACCTGCTTTATCAGGCCGGGGTCGCGATATCGAAAGACAAATATTGCCTAAATACGCGATACCCAATCACCAACAACCAAAACATCTACGCGGCGAAGGCCATCGTCCAATCGACTTTGCGCACGCGCGACGTCACGGTGATGAACATGGGCGGCATCGCCGACCAGAACAGCTCTTCCGCGGTGAACTTCAGATACAAGCATTACCCATACATCAGCTATGATGGCATCGAGAAAATCCCGGATGACATTAAAAAGAAGATGGCCGCATCTGGGATAACGACGAAGGATCCGAATCCGAAAGGAGCATCGTATTATGATTTCCAAAGGTCGACCATCGTCGGAAATGGCCACATAAAATCGCTCGGCGCGGACTATGATGGCGACGTCCTGTTCTTCAGATGCCTATTCACGAAAGAAGCCAACGCCGAAGCCGAGAACATGATATGGCGCAAATCCAACTGGTTCAATGCCGGAGGCTCACTTTCCCGTGGTCTGACGAAGATATCGCTTGACGCGACATTCGCTCTGTACCAGATGACGAAAGACTGATGTGAGCGATATGCAAAGGAGAACATGCATGCTGATCAAAAGATTTGAGAGGTACGACGATTGCTTCATCGCAACCGCGTCCGAAGCCGAAATACGCGCCGCGATTCATGATGTCGCCGAAGAATGCCGGAAAAGCAGACGCGGCACGCCGGAATACGCTGAATTGACCGATTTGTGGGGAAAGCTCGCAAATCGGACGCTGACTTTCGGCACGAATCCCGACCCGAATTATCGTTGGACCGATAAAAGCAGATGGGATGATTAAAAAAAAACAGAGTCAAAGACTCTGTTTTTATACTTGATATGCCATTATGCCGCTGCCGATCATCTTGCTTGATTGGATGAGGCCGGATATCGCGGCGAAATCGATGCGATGGTTTATCTCAGCGGAATCGAGGTCATCCTCGGAGGTTCCGTCATTCGCGACGAACGACCCGCTTTTCGTGCGGCCTTCGATGACGTCGAGCGTCTTGTCGGATGAGTTGAATCTCATTCTGACCGTTTTCCTATCGGTGAATATGCGGACGTCTTGGTCAAGCATGACGCAGTTGAACCTATTGAAGTCGGACCATTCGTCCATAGAATACCCTTTTTGCTTCAATATCGCTGATATCTGATATGATTCCATGGCAAACCCCCGGCGTTTTATATATTATGATAATGAATTGTTGATGAGCCGACTCGGCAATTCAAAATTAAAAAAAGGAGGAAATGATATATGGACGATACTCTGCGCGCGGCCGTGTTCAATACGATCGGCGCGATTTACAATCGCTACATATGCTCTCTGCTTCTGCAGGATTTCAAAAACAACTACAGCATGGCGAACATAGTCGTCGCATCAAGCAGAAACCAGGCTGCTGATGCGATAATCGAGCTGTGCGAGCTGCATGATTTCCCATCGGACGGCGCTAAAGTGACGGTGTATGATGTGGATTATGCATATACCGTAGAAATAAACGGAAGCGCCAAATGGGACAATCTGATAGCGAACGTGTTCATCGATTCTCGCAATGCCGACGAAAAAACCGGCCGGACCGAGGTATCCGGGATGGGGATGGTATGCTTTCCAGGATGCTTCGATGAGCGACAACTGTCATTCTTGCAGGAAAGGGGGCTGATCAAATGAGCGACAACGCTATTGTCGAGAAAACGCGGCAGCTATTGAACGACCTTATGGACGCATCGATGGCGTCCCCGGTCGACGATTTGACCGAGCCAGACGCGATGGTCGATGATTTGCTGGACCTGCTATCCTTGGTCACGGCCGATGCCGATGATGATCATTCGATGATGTTCCATGGCACGAGCCACACGGATGGCAGAAACGGGGAGCCCGGCCAGGACTTCGCGTATACCACTATATACATATTCAATCGCGATGGCGCGATATTATATGAAGTTCGATTCGGAGAGATCCGAAAAGGGCGATTCGCGCTGACGATTGATCATGGGGATAGCAACGCGCATATTACGCGCACCATGCTTTTCAGAAGGACATGCTTCCGTCCGGAACAGGAGGCGTATTTGCTTTTATCCGGGATAATAGACCCGGAATGAGAAAGGATAAACAAAAAATGAAACTTAAAAAATTGTTGGTAACAACGATGATTCCGCTGATGCTAGCCGGTTGCGCAAGCGAAGGCCAAGCCGGAGAAAAGGGGTACAAAGGCGACCCCGACGCTTCTGAATTGAATAGCAACGACGGAGTGACGACTTTCATCGTCACCGACGATTCCAAGGAATGGACGCTTTTCGATGAGCCGATATCGATTGCGCGCACATCCACGACATCTGAGTACTATTCGTGCGATATCGGTTACAGATGGCATGACGACAAACTTCAGTTCCTGACGTCGCAGTACATCGAATTGTATTGCTCTTGCTCGTCATGGCATTTATCGCACCCGAAGCTGATTGTCCCGGTGTTCATGATAACATACATCACCCCGGACATCGGCGAGCGGCAGAATATGCTCGTTCAGCCGACCCGGAAGCTGACATTCAACGGAGATTTCAGCAAATTTGACGCGGCATGCTCAAGCGAGCATGTGTGCCAATGGCGCTTTGACGATATTTTCACATACCGGTACTACACCAATAATCCGAGCTCGTACGATTACACGACATGCGCGCTGAGCCGCGAAGAGACGTTCGATGGCGTGTTTTTCTCCGAGCGGTTCGTTGAGCATCATCCGATGTATAATATATGGAAGAACCAATCTTCGCAGCATTTCTCCGCTGACGCGGCATGACCGAATTTTTCGGTTTTTGCAGCCATATATATATATTATAAATATGAAACAAAGAAAGGAGAACATCATGAAAAAATCTTTGTTGACAATAGGAGTCGCGGTCGCGGCTCTTACGTCTTGTGGGGCGGCAGAAGTCGCCGCCCCGATGCCTTCCGTCGAATCAACGACGGAACATAAATTAATTAAGGAGGCGGTCTCGTCGGACCGCTACGAGGTACGGCTCGGCGGTAAAATCGCCGAGCCTCTCGGCACCTCGTACACCGTCTATAATGACGGTGTGCGGGTTGAGAGACCTGAATATAATAGGCAGTATTATACTGCCGACATTGTCTACAGTGAGACAATGTATTACTCAGATCCCGTCGTCGACGGGGTATGGTCTTACCATGCCCTGTCGACGTACCACCAAGAGAGGGTTGAAGCCATCTCTTGGTGGCAGGCAGGCGAAGTCACTATCGCCGAATCTGCGATTCGGCGATATGACCGCCTGTTGCCGGAGATGCACGAGATTGTGCTCTCCGGCACTCTCGCCGACTCTGCGGAGGCGGTTAAGCAGGTGAAAGACCTGCAGAAAAAGTGGTCGGCTAAGGCCGACCACAAGGGATACATTTGTAATGTATCCTTTCGGATGGTGATTTCTCCATCCGATTTGGCCGCCTACGTTGAGGCGGCCAAAAACGGAGAGCATTATGCTCTCTCTCCCACGCCAACGTGGGAGATCTCCTATGGAGACAGAAATGTCTCCATAGAGACGTGCACGGATATAACCGTGCTGGAGATCGTCGTCGATTGACGACGGTCTCCATTTTTTTTAAAAAAGGCGCCTTAATAATTCATTATCTCCATCAAAAAGCTGGAGAAAGGAGGAACAAACATGGGACTAATGTCCGAATTGACAGCAAACATCAGGAACGATGAGAAGAACTTTGGGTACAACAAAGATCAGTTCATGTTCCACACCGGCTTCAAACTGTTCGACTATATGAACGGTCAGGCCGTGTATAACTCAAAAACCGAATCAGAGGATTATCTCACCGGCATCGACGCCGGCAAATCCATCATGATCGTCGGCCCAACCGGCTCAGGCAAGACAACCCTTGGCCTTCAGCTCGCGGCGTCCGTGATGCAGAAATACGATGAGTCGACGATGTTCATCTTCGACTTCGAGCAATCTCACACAAAAGCCCGCATTCAGGCCGTCACCGGGATGAGCGATGAGTATCTCGATTCCCACGTCGAGATCAAGAAAGTCGGAATCTACACCGACACCGTCCTGAAGCTCGTGAACCAGATCGCCACATTCAAAAAGCAGCATGAGAAAGAGTTGCTCACGCCAAATAAAGAGGGCGTTCTCGATGAGAACGGCAAGCCGGTCAAAATCATTCCGCCAACTTTCGTATTCATCGACTCAATCGCATCAATGAGGCCGCGTGAGGCCAATGAGGGTGATGAGCTGTCCAGCCTTACGTTTGGCGGAAGAAACGCGATTGCCAACAAAGACCTTTTCAATCGTCTCCTGCAGCCTTGCATGGAAGCGAACATCATCGTCATCGCGATCAACCATATCACGCAGAATATGTCCATGGCCGGCACCCCGCCTAAGGCATCGACCCGCTATCTCAAGCAAAACGAAGCGGTCGGAGGCGGCTCTGGCATTCAATATCTCTGCAATCTTTGGCTCAAAGTCGAACCCGGCACAAAGCTTGAGGAGAAAGACAAGTATGGCATCAAAGGATTCGTCGGCCAAATCACGGTCGTCAAATCCAGAAACTCCGAAGGCGGCAAATCAATCGACCTCGTGTTCAATCAACGCGAAGGCTTCGATGAGGACCTATCTGAATTCGAATTCCTCAGCGCCAACAAAGCCATCAAGGGTGCTGGGGTTGGGATGTACCTCGAGAATCTTCCAACCACTAAGTTCAGAATGTCGACGCTCAAAGAGAAACTCGCGACCGACCAGGCTTTCCACGATGAATTCCATCGTCTGGCTGAGGGCCTTCTCGAATCATCGATCAAAGTGTCCAGCAAAATCAAGTTCCAGACCGAAGCGAACGCCGAGGCAAGAGCGAACGGCGAGGTGATGGATGTCGAGAAGGTCAACGCCGATGCCCCGGTTTCCGAGCCATTCCCGGCAAACGAAGTTCCTGAGGGAAGCATGGCCCTCAACGAAAATATCGAATAAAATATCATGCGCAATAATTGATTATAACATATGATGCCCAGCACGCAAAACGTGCGGGCATTATATATTATAAACCCGGCTGCAGTCGATAGCTTCCATCGATTTGCGCCGTTCTGTACAGAAAAGGAGAAAATGAAAATGGCAGAAGAAAAAGAATTAAAAGCCGTCGAAGAAACGGCGGAAACCGAAGAGGAGAAAACCAAGCGTTTGGCGGCCACTCCGGTTTATAAGTATACGGTCACCCGCTTTGCGAATGGCTTATACGATTTTGAGGGTCTCCCTCTTGATGCCGAAAAAGACACCACCCCGTCTCTTGACAAGCTTGGCGTCGCTCGCGACATCATTGATCTTGGTCGCAAACTCGACCATCAGCTCATCATCGAAGAGGCGGTCAGCCGCGCTGAGAACACCGTCCTCTCCAATCTTTCAAAGCTCGCTTCCGGCAACGCCGAAGCGCCAGCTGTCGAAAACAAGTAAAACAGATAATAAAGAAAGCCGAGCAAATCGGCTTTCTTTTGTTGCGGGGAAAAGGAAGCATCCCAAACAGCAAGAAAGGAAACGTATGAAATACGAAGAATTGTTCGAAGGCATCGAATTCAAAGTCGGCAAAACCGATAAGTATGGAAACGATGCCGAAGGAATGTTCGACCGCGTTGAATATGACGATAAGGCCGGCACATACTCGGTCACCCCAGGCGGAAAGGGCGTATATGTCGAGGCCAACCTCGGCAATTTCGCCATCACCGCCGGATGCGATGAGGACACCCATCAGGTTGCGGACATCGTGGTTGAGGTTGACCCGAAGTTTCATCGTTATGATGACTGCGGCCTCGATGATGGCGATTGGCGCGCGAGTATTCCATATCAAATCATCACCGGTCAAGCATGCAAAAACTCAATGGGAGAGGAATCATTCGAATACTACGATGAGACTGGCGTTCAATGGTTCATCCCTTTGAAGCTTGGCAGCATCGTCGATGTCCTCAAAGCGCGAATCACGGAAGCCCGGGATTTCTGCAATGAGATTCTCGGCGAACAAAAATAAAAAAAGGAGCAAATCAGTGGAAAAAATAGAAAAGCTCGAGACGGCTGTTGGAAAGAAAGTCGAACAGTGGAACGTCTCAGACCTTCAAAAATTCTCACTCGAAGAAAATGCCGACGCCGCCGCGCTCTTAGCCGAGCCGGCCGTCGTTGGCGAATGCCTCGTCAGATCGAAAGGCAACAAAGAGGTCGCGGACGTTCTCATGCCGCTGACCATCCAAGCCATGTACAAACAAGGCTTCGACGACGCGAATTCAATTTTGGAGGAGGCCGTCAAAGGCATCGATGACGATGTCATCAAAAACGGCGAAATCGGCGACGTTCTTTCGGGATTGGGCGAAGACGACAAAAACGCCCTTGCCGATAAGTGCGAGAAGCTAGCCGAAAAAGGCACCGCATATCAGAAGGCCGCGGCGTATGTTTTGATGATAACAGCGCTGCCGGACCGCGATGTCAGAACGCACGAGTTGGACATCAAGAAAGCGGCAAACGATATTAAAGAGTCAATTTGCGCATTGGCGGTGACTAATCTGGTCGGATGCTATAGTCTGATATTCAGGCTGGAAGAATTGCTTTTTCCGCTTAGGGCGAAGTATTTCGCAAAATATCAGGATGACATCATCGATGATTCAGATGGACATTTCGATAAGGCGCTCAACGCGATTCACGCGTATGAACACTCGGTTCAAGATGCGTTTGATGAATATGTCGCCAATGCCGTCAAAGAGAAGGAGGGCGGTCAATAATGGATTGGAAAAAAGAATGGGAGCGCCAGCTCGCCGAGATGAAGAAAAAGAAATCGGCGAAAGTGATGGACTTGGGGTCGGGCGTTTTTAAGTTCGACCAGCCAAGCGACCCAAGCAACAGCCACTATATGCTGGCCGAGGAATGCCTGGTTCCGAACCTGAATCACAGTGATGCTCAGCGCGAGCAAATGTTCGCATCACATCTGACTCAGACGGTGCATCTCGTGAGTCCGGAATATCCGAAGGTTTTCACGAACTTCGAGAATCAATTCGGGCAATACTCGATAGCATATAAGAAGGCTGAGCGCGATTTCGAGATCATCGCGAAGCTGCAGAAAAACAGCTTGAATTACGATCTCATCATCAAATACTACGGCACCGGCGAATACGACGTCCTGCATTATCGCAGAGCGGAGCATATCACCGAAGAATATGGCTATGGCAGAGAGGATTGCCTGGCCGGAAAACAGGAAGGCGATGTCGTCCGCAAGGGCGACTACATCTTCAAAACGCCGAATTACGACGAGCATGGGAACTTCGGGTACGGCGTGAATCTCAAAGCCGCGTACCTATGCTGGAAAGGATTGACGTATGAAGACGCCGTCGTCATATCGAAATCCGCCGCCAAGAAACTCACCTCATATAAGGTTGAGGAATCCATGGTCAGCGTGAACACGAATGATGTCCTTCTGAATCTGTATGACAACGGCGAATATGGGGCATATCATTCGTTCCCGCATGTCGGAGAGCACACCTTGGACAACGTTCTGGTCGCGTCCCGCAGAGAGGACAACCAAACGATGCTTTACAACTTCCAATACGATAAGATGAAGAGAATCCTACCAAGCGACGACATCACATACACCAATGGCGGAATCGTCGCGGATATGGATATCTACTGCAACATGCCCATCGAAGCCCTGAAGAAGAGGAACAACCAATTCACTCAGGAAATCGTCGGCGCGTTGGAAGAGCAAGAGGCATATTACAAGAAAGCCGCGGAAGAGCTTGACAAAATAGTTCCTCCGGCGACTGAAGCCGAAAGTATCGCGGCGATGTCTCCTGAAGAGAAAGCCGCGTATTACGCAGAGCGCAAAGAATACGGATATAACTGGGCAAGGCCAGTTCCGAGAAAGACGCTCGCGGATAGAGGCATCCGATACACCGATGAGTTCGGGGCATTCTGGAAGAAAGTCCATGAGTACAACGACCATCGCATACAATGGAGAACGAAAGGTAAAACTTTCCAAAACTTCAAGATCAAATTCACGATTCTGAAAGAAAACCCGCTTCAGGTTGGGTCAAAAATCACAGGAAGATAAAAAAAGGTTGTAAGTTAACAGGTATTTCCTTTTTTCATAACAATCGATTATCGAGGTTGGTGTATGAAAAAAGATTTTTATGCGATAATACAAAATTCCGGCAATTACAAACCGATCGAATTGAATGAGTATGATGATTTGTCAACGTTTCAATGCACTCGCTGCGGCAATATTTTTACATCATCTGTGCATTATATGATTCGCAATGATTGCACTGGCGTTTGTCCATTCTGCGAAACGACATCAAAGAACGTGTCATATGCGCAAGCTGTTTTCAAATTTAATCGAGCAGCTGATGGTGAATATGATATCGTGAGTTATGCCGGTAAAATGCGCGACAAATCTGTATTGCGCCACAATAAATGCGGATGCGAATATAGTGTCTCGCTGACATCATTCATTGATGCCGGGCGCAGATGCCCACAATGTTTTGGCAGTCATAAATACTCATTGGACGATGTTCGAAAATTAATATCGGCGCAGAATAGCGAATATGAGTTTGCCGATGATCATTATGCCGGCATTGACAAAAAAATACATATTCGGCATAAAGCATGCGGTTACGAATACCCGGTTACGCTGCATAATTTTTTGCACGGATCACGTTGCCCACAATGCTGGCGTCAGCTCAATCGAAGCAAAGGCGAAAGCCAGATACGCCAGATTCTGACGGCACATGACATCGCATTCGAAGAACAGAAGACTTTTGACGGGCTTGTGAATAAGCGTTCGCTCAAATATGATTTTTATGTTCCTTCGAAAAATCTGTGCATCGAATATGATGGCAAACAGCATTTTGAATATGATGCAACATTTCAGCATACATCATATGCTAAATTTGCAGAACAGCGCGAACATGATAAAATAAAAACGGAGTATTGCCGCGATCATTCTATTAATTTATTGCGCATAAAATATAAGCTTACAAACAAAAAAATATTCGGCTTTATGGACGATTTTTTGTCATCAACGCCAAACGCGCAATATGACAAAGGCGTTATCTTCTATAATGACTTCGATTACACCGAATATTTTGAATAGTTTCCATGTTTTCCTAAAAGGCCTTTAATTGACGGGGAACTCCTATGTCCAATAGACTAAGCATAGCCAGGGATGGTTATGTGGCGAGCAGCAACGGGCTCGGTACAGTAAAATATATTGGATACGGACTACCAAACGCAACGAAGACTCCAGAACGGAGTAACGCTCAACGACTATCGAAAGCACGACCAAAATGGTTGGAAGCTAGTAGAGTAGAGCCGAATACACGGTCAGTTGCTGGCGATATTAACCAGCGTAAATCTGTTAAATCGAAACGGGGCCATGCGCGAATGCGCATAAGATATAGTCTACGCAAGTGATGGAAACAAAGGCGTCGTCGCGAAAATCGAGCACGACGACGCAATGCCGATGACTGAGGACGGGACCAGAGCCGAGATCGTGTTGAATTCTCTCGGCGTTCTGAACAGAATGAATCCGGCTCAGCTTATCGAGCAGCATATCAATTTCATGTCGGACCATGTCATCAAGCAAATCAAAGCTGCGGATGACATTGCCGACAAAGTCGATATTTATATGAATTACCTGAAATACCTCGACAAGGAGCAACATGATTATTTCGATGAGCAAATCATGATGATGAGCAGAGAGCAGAAAGAAGAGCTGATGGCCGACATTGAGGAACATGGCATCTTCGTTCACGAACCTCCGTTCTTCAACAATACCCAGTTCGAGGCGTTCAAAAGAATCTATCGTGAGCATCCGGAATGGTGCACTAGGTATAAGTGCACTTTCAACGATGAGGACGACCCGAACGGAAAGCCTTCAGTGATAGAGAAGCCAATCGTGATTGGCGACATCTATTTCATCAGGCTCAAGCACGAGGCGTCGAACAAAACGTCGTATGTGTCGGATGACACGACGAACAACAAGAATCAGCCGTCGAAGTCCAATATGAAGAAAAATCATAAGACTTTGTTCCAGAACACCCCGGTTCGACTCGGTGAGATGGAAGTCGACAACTTGCTTTTGAGCAAGTCTGGCGTGGCGGTTGAAAGAT
This sequence comes from bacterium, assembly GCA_963643035.1. GTDB lineage: Bacteria > Bacillota > Clostridia > Oscillospirales > CAG-272 > UMGS1696. The sequence goes on along the minus strand of CAVIKO010000152.1, from coordinate 19,186 downwards.
TGCTGAAGTCCTATTCAACATCGAAAGAGGATAGAACCGAATTGGTTGAGAACCTCCTTCAATCGCCGAATCCGTTTGACACGGATGTGACGATCCAAGAAGGGAAATCGATCAACAGGGAAATCCTCGAGAAGTATCTGGGAGTTCTTGAACTGTCGCTCCTGGACAGCTCGTCGGAACGCGTGACGACCGACCCGATCATTCACATAAAAGACGGCAAATAACATCATGGGCGGCGATCGTTTTCGGTCGCCGCCTACTTATCATCGGAGGATTATGCATGAAAAATAACCACAGCAACGGCCATGCTAATGGCAGACAAAATGGGAAATTCGCATATCTGTACGGTGAAAGCAATTTGAAGCGTGTGAAAAAAATCATAACTTCGATTCTCGGCAGCAAAGCTCAGAACAAAAACGAACTGCAGCATCTTAAGCTAAATAAAATAACGGCTTATGAATGCAAAGGATATGACCTAAATGGTAGCTCTGCCGGGACGCACGACCCAAGAAGACACTTTCTCGTCAATCAATGCCGCTATGAGGTATATGAGATTCCTTATGACGACAACGACCCAAGTGACTTGAGGCTTACCGGAAATTTTGTATGCCTGATACGAAACATCGACCATGGAAAATGGTATATCGCAGACATGAAGCATCGCGTGAAACGCGGCGCGATTCCATGCGAGCAAGTGACATATCATTGCATCGGCGAATACGAGATCTCCGCCGATTCGCGTGGGGATATCAATTGGCTCTGCACTTGCTCCGGCGGATACTGCGTAAACGGATTGCGCACGTCGGTATTCGACACGGACCATGTCCGAATGGAAGAAGGATATCATACATCATACAATATTTTCGTCAAAAAATACGGCAACGGCTCGCGTCGAATCTGACGCGGCCGCATAAAAAACAAAAGAAAGGATATAGTGAATCACTATGAAAAATGAAAAGACAATCAAAGCAACCGATTACAAAGGATTGGTTGCTTTCGCCAAGTCGATCAGGCGTAACGCCAAAGACCGCAGATTCGTCGTCGCTATCAGCAAAACGGAGATGACGGTGTTCAATTCGGAGGAGAATGGCTTCGGCAGAGAAGGCTCCCCCGTTCTTATTTACGTATACGAGTGCGATGAGATCGCCGAATTCTTCAGACAGGTTTTCGGCGTCGCGGAGGATTATTCCGATGCGTATGACACTCTGATCTGCTCAGACAGATTGAATGGATATCAGTTCATCATGAACGACACCGTAATGAACGTCATCCTAACGGCCAAAAAGCTTCAGCATGATGGGACGCCTCTCACCAGGCATTTCCAGATTCCGAAGCACGATGGCTCGATGAGAGACATCACCGCGCCCGCCGATGAGCTGAAAGAGGCTCTTCGCGAGCAGAACGCGATCTATCAGTCGGCATATGACAAAACGAATGCCGACTTCCAGGTCGCGTATAAGCACGGCAAGAACATCAAGAGCGGAGCCGCGCCGCATGTTGGGAACAAGTATGAATTCTATATCGACCTTCATGATTTCTTCCCATCCTGCAAGCGGAAATACGTGGACAAGAAAGTCGATTTCCTGTTCAAGAACACGATTTATTCCGACTTCGTCAAAAACGAGTATCTCGACACGGTTCTGCTGAACGACGCGCTTTATGTCGGCAATCCCATCAGCGGGACGCTGGCAAACGCGATCATCGCCGCTCCCGTGAGATACATGAAGAACATCTGCGACAAATTCGGAATCACATTCACGGTCTATGCCGATGACATGACTTTCTCAAGCCCGAGAAGGCTGAAGAAGGAATTCGTCATCGACATCTTCAACAAAGCGTTCATTCATTATGACATGAACGGGGATTTCACGCTGAGTGAGCATAAGTGCCATGGCGCATCCACGCAGAGGAGATGCGTCACCGGGGTCGTCATCAATCACAATGGCGACATGACCTGCCACAGATACATCTACAATGATATCAGGCAAGGGCTGCATCATCTGCAGAAAGGCGACACGAGCAAGTACAATCATGACAAGCTTGCCGGAAGAATCGCCTTCATGAGAATGGTCGACGACAGCGGAAAGCTCAACCGACTTCTCATCAAATACAAAGACGTCGTGAGAAAATACAATCTCGCGTCGGACAAAGTCATGAAGAGTTTGGAGGCAGAATGATTTGAGCGCAATGCAGAAGAAGCTCCTCGCCGGATTTGCCGAAGCGAATAAGGAGCGTTTCAATGAGAATTTCATAATGTCAAGGTCAGACGCTGGCATCCAAAGCGAGCTGACGAACATCTTCAAATCGCTGGAAGTCATCAATGAGATTCACATCAACAGCGTGGCCGTCAACTCTCACGAAGAGGAATACGGCCCGATCAAGCAGCAGGGCCATTATTACAAGTCGCCCATGGAATCAAGGCTTTTGAAGATTCATTATTCCGTGTCGATCGATGGTTTGGACCACTCAATCGAGAAGGATATGTTTCTTCCGAAGATGCTCGACAACTGTTTTTACATCAATGACGGAGTGAGATTCTTCCCGATTTGGCAGGTTGTCGACAATCTTTCGTATAAGACGAACAACGGCGTCTCGCTGAAATCGCTGCTGATGCCGGTCACCATCATCCGGAATGACCCATTTAACTATGTTCCGGAATTCAACAAAGGCCTGGCCAGCGCGATTCCCGATCACACCGTGCTGCTTTTCAGCAAGAAAGTCTCCCCGATCTTCTATTTCATGATGAACTGGAGCTTGGCCTCGCTGAAGGCCGCCGGCGTGTCCCCATTTGAGGACCTGGAAAAATACCAGTCATACCAAGACCCCAGCCTAATAGACGAATTCCGCAGATTCGTCGGGGTCGACATCAGAATCGATGATGACCCGCTGAAGCTTGCGGAAGACGGCAGAACGGTGTTCGTCATCAAAGAGAAAAAGAGCACTGGGCTGGCATTCAGCGTGCCCGATTCAGAGCTCGAAACCGAAAGGGGCAAAGCGGTCGTCGGCATGATGCTGGCGATCCGCGGAAAAGACAAGAAGCATAGGCTGGTCGTCACCAAAGACCAGTTCATCACGCCATGGTTCTGGCTTGACCAATTGATTGAGGCGTCTGGCTTCAGCAGGTCAGCCGACCCATTCAAGCGACTCGAGAAAGCCCAGGGCGTGTATCTGTCGCTCATGAGAATCATCGACGATGAGACGAGAAGGATGCTTCCGATCCCGTCTGCCGATAAGCAGGACATATTCACGATTCTCAGATATCTGATTTTCAATTTCAACGCATTATTCGCGCAAAACCCCCAGGATTTGCACAATAAGCGCGTGAGATTGTATGAGTATATACTATATCCGCTGCGAGTGTATTTCTCACAGCACATCAACAGGCTCATCAATCAGCAAACGACGAGAGACGTCAAGAGCATTGAGAAAGTATTCACTTCACTCACTCCGATGTTCCTCATCAAAGCGCTGATCACCAGCCAGCTGCTGAGAACATACAACTCCGCGAACGAATTCAATCTTTTCAGCGCATATCTGAAAGGCACTTTCAAGGGCCCGCAGGCGCTTGGAAAAGGGGTGTCGTTCGATCAGCGCGACCTCGACCCATCGTATGTCGGGAGGATTGGGCTTGTCGCGGCATCGCCTGGCGACCCTGGCGTCTCGTTCACATTCTCCCCATTCCTTGAGGTTTATGGAGACGGGTATTTCGACAGGAAGCAGTCAGATGCGACCAATGGCTAAACGCCGTTGACAAATATATTATAACGATGATGGAAGGCGAGAACGATTGCGCGAGCGCGATTAAGTATCGCTTTCCATCATTTGCGTTCATATTTTTAAAAATACGAACGCAACAATCGATTAGATGACCTGTGGGGTGAGAGCCATATGCCATCGAAAAAAACATCATAGGAGGTTGAAGATGTTTTGCAAACACAGAAGCGACAGCTGCTCTAAAACTGCCAATCACACGTACACCGTGTGCGGATTCCTTTCCAACGACCGGAATGGATTCTTCAGAGAAGGCTTCGCATCACGCGATGCCGCCAATCATTTCGTCGATAAGATGGTCGACAAAAATGACTTGCAGGTCGAAACCAGCGAATTCAGCGCAAAGCATGTGAACTACATCGTTTGCGATGATGGCAGCAGGTTTACCGTCTCCAGAGCCTAATCCGGAGACGGCAGCGCATTATGACAAGCAATGTCATGAACATCGCTTGTCTTAGCGTCCTGAATATAAGCGCTTTCACAAAAACAAAAGCGCATGCAACAATGCATTATGATGAACGGCGACGTTTGTGTTTGGACGTCTCCGGCCTCCCATCAAATCTCTCACATGATGACTTGCCTCGCGTAAGTCATCTTTGATTTTTTTACGCTGGCATATTCGCGCATCGCGAATGTCAATCCGTCAGAGGGCATAACGACGCGCCGAAAAAACGAACGGCGTTTGCCCGTCGCGTTATTCACAGCAGCGTATATTCGCTTGAAAAAAAGAAAGGAGAAACAATGCGAATCACAAGATTGTACTTAAAGAACTTCATCGGAATCAAGAATGGCATGGACAAAGACGAGATAGACATCTCATTCCCCGACAATGGGAATCACATCGTCATGTTCAATGGCAGAAACGGCTCCGGCAAATCGACGATCATGTCTCAGCTGACGCCATTCAAAGACTCGTTCGATGACCGCAAAGGAGTCATCGTTCCCGGAAAGGAAGGCGTCAAGGAAATCGAGATCGAGCACGATGGACACGCCTACAAAATCCAGCACGTATATGCCACACCGCCTGCGTCTTTCATTCAGAAAGACGGGGTTGAGCTGAATACCAACGGCGGCGTCAGAACGTTCGAGGATATCGTCAAGACCGAGTTCGGACTTGACAAAGAATACTTCAAAATCGGAAAAATCGGCTCGAACACGACGAACTTCATCCAATTCACGCCGACGCTCAGAAAAACATACATCGCGAATTTCGTCGAAGCCGTTCAGAAATATCTGGACGCGTATGAGATCGTCAACAAGAAAGCGAAGGCGAATGACGACAGCATCCAGCGACTCGGAAATGAGCTGAAGAAAATCGACGACGCGGATACGCTGCGCTCCAAAATCGAAGCCAATGCCAAAGCATATGACGAATATGATAGGCAAGCGTCGGACGCGAGCTCGGAAATCGGCAAGTGCGATGCATCCATCTCCGCGGCAAAAGAAGCCAATGATGGGATCGATTTCATCGGAGACAAGGCAAAGCTGGCGGATATCGAGCGCAAGATCGAGAAGAACACGGAGGTCGCCGCCAAATTCAAAACGCAATATGCCGATGTTACGAAAGACAACATCGCCGACAGAATCGCGGCCGTGACCAATGAGATCGCGGAAATCAAAGCCGAATCGGCCAAGACCGAATCGGCCAAGATGAACGCGGCATCCGCGAAAGTCGATGCCGAGAACAACATCGTCAAATTCAAATCGCACATCGATGGGAAAGCCGTGGTTGACACGGACGACCTCGCCAAAGCAATCGATGACCTCAGAAAGATCAAAGCGGCCGGCGAGGAAGCCATCGCGAAAAATCAGCTGACCAAGGTCATCAAAGACAAATACTCCGGCGCTCAGTCGAATCTCGATTCGTTCTCCGCGTTCATGAAGAAGATTCTGAATAATTATTCCGCATTGAATGACCATTGGATTGACCCAAACAGAAGAAACGTCGAACTGTTCTTCGCCTCCGATTTCAAATCGGTGTTCGGGAAATATTCCAATGACCTGCGAGACAGCATTCAGGCAACGCGAGACAGCGCAGACGCAAAGACAGCTGAGCTTGCCGGCATGACAGCCAACCTAGAGAAATTGGACATCCTCGGAAAACGTCCGAAAGATTGTCGTATCGATGCATGCCCATTCATCGCCGATGCGCTGAAATACGCGGACCTTCCGGAGAAGATCAAAAATCTCGACGACGAGCTTGCGAAAGCCAAAGCCAAAATGAAAGACAACGATGAGCTGGCGGACAAATGCGTTGAGACGCAGTCATTGTATTCCACGATGGTCAATGCGTTCAACGGCATGCAGCCGAAGGACAACCTGGCATACGCCTATTTCAAGCATAAGCATAAAGGCGTCGTGGTATTCACGAACATGCCCAAGACCGAGCTTGACTCGGCATATAAGCTGGCGAAATCGGAATTCGAGACGGCCATCGGAACGATTGATTCATACAACGATGCGACGACCAAACTGGCGGTCGCCGAAGCGCAGTATGACAGAGCCGTGTCCGCTGAGAAATCGAGAATGTATTTCGAGCAGGAAATAGCCAACGCCAACGCCGATTTGGCGCGAGCCGAGGCCGCGGCCGCGAAAGCCGATGCCAAAGCGCTTGAGCTATCGTCCAGACTTAGCAAAAAGTCCGCAGAACTAAAGGATTATGAGGATTTTGCGGTGAGTTTGGAAGACCGTGGCTCTTTGGGAAAAGAGAAAGCGGCGCTTGAGGCCGAGCTTGCCGAGTATGAGAAGAACGCGAAGGCGATCTCATCATTCGGCATCCGCAGAGCTGAGCAGGAAAAGCTTCTCGCCGACGCGGTGAAAGCCAGAACGATTGTGATGAACGACATCACGAAGCTCAAAGCCGATGAAATGACATTGCTCAAGCTTCAATCTGATTTGGCCGCGCTCAAGGCGACATTCGCCGATACGTCGGTCATCAAGAAGGCGCTCGACCCGAAGTCGGGCATCCCGCTCGTGTTCGTCCAGTCTTATCTGGACGGCACCGAGTCCATTGCGAACGACCTTCTCCGCATCGCGTATGGAGGCAAGTTCGAAATAAAATTCGTGGCCGATGCCGGCAACTTCTTCATTCAGGTGAGAAGCGGCGGCAACGTCATCGATGATATCAAATACGCGTCTCAGGGCGAAATCGCCATGACGACCATATCGATTTCGCTTGCATTGATCGAAAGGTCATTGGGAAAATTCGACATAATGTATTTGGATGAGATCGATGGCCCTCTTGATAAATCGAACAGGGAGTCGTTCATCAATATCATCAATAAGCAAATCAGCAAGCTTGGGCTTGAGCAGATATTCGTCATATCGCACAACAACGCTTTTGATAGCTGCGATATGAATCTGGTATTGCTGCCCGGGCATTCGGTGGATAAAGACGACGCCGATTTCATGAAAAACAAGACGGTCATATTCAACGCGGAAGAGTGATCTTCCGCGTTTTTGCCGTCGGAAAGGACACTATGGTACAAGACAAGGACAAATATGAGAAAATAAACGACATCTGCCGCGAATATGCGGTCTTGCGCTCGGCCTGCCGCGGCAGCCCGCTGCAGATATTGCAGCCGCGGGATTTTCTGGACGACGATTTCTATGACATTTACGACAGCGCCGTCAACATCTTCGGATTGAGCGGCGAATATGGCCGTTCCGCGCTCGACCCGCAGCCCGCGGGCAAATACGGCAGCCCGCGGTTCGAGGATGTTTTTCCCGATGAGAAATCCCGCCAAAGATTCCTGTTTGACCTCAGAGTCGTCAGGATGATATATCAAGGCATATTCTGCAGCAGCGACAAAATAAGCGAGTATTCGCCGTTGCTGCTTGATAAGCTCGTTTGCGCGATAAGGCGTTTCGACGAATCGTCGCGCCCGGCCGCAGCCGCATATGCTGAGTCGTATGGTTATTCGGATATCATCATATCGTATCTGACGAACGCGAAAAGCGAGTCGAAATACAAAATGCGATATATCGATGACCTGATGACCGGCAAAATCAACGATTACATCGAGATCGGTGAGCTTGCGCCGAAAAGCAAACATCCCGCATTGTTTCAGGTCACCGAATATCCGAATGAGAGCAAACTTCTGTTCAGGCATGATAACAAGAAATATGATGCCGCCAGAGAGACATGGGAGTCCATCAGCTGCGGCATACGCAGGCTGTACGATGAATTGCCGGTTGATGACATATCCGCATTCGCGGACGCGGCGACGAAAAACAGTCAGCGTGCGCTGGATTTCTTAGGCATTGATCTAAGCAGATTCCGCACCACGATCTTCAGCACGGGCATCGATGCCGAGCGTCGGACTGAGCTTATATCTAAAATCAAAAGCAAAGCCGCGCTGAACGATTTGGCGAAAGCCATCGTCGATAAAGTGGCGAATGATCATCCGAGCGCAGACGATATATGCGATATGGTTGAGAAGGCAATCGATTTCGCAATCGTCGGCAACCCGAACATCAAGGACGCCAGGTTTCCTGAGACGAAGCAAGATGTCGTCGCGGCTTTCATACGCAAAGTGTACATCAATTCGGCCGGCATATACATGCAGACTCTCACAGAAAGCTTCGCGAAGATGGCCGACAGGAAAGCCGAGTATTTCTATAATCCGAATATGCTCATATTCGATATATACCAATCGCCGTCGTATCTGAGCGGCGCCGAAACGAAAGCCAACAGGCTTAAGCATTATTTCTTCACAGCGCTTTTGGTCAGGGGCGAGCAGCATGCGCTTCGACGCTTCGTCGAGATGACTGCCGAATCGCTTGAATCGCACACCGCATTATTCGGTTCATGGTGCGACTTTTGCGATTTTGTGTATGAGGAGCTTTCGGATTTGGACTGGAGCGAAATATCGAAGTTCATCATCGGCATGTTCATCAGGGAAGACCGAACTATCATCAGCCCGGTCGGATACATCATCGCTCAGCTTTTTAAGCGGCAATATTTCGCGGCAAGCATTGGCCGCATCAACGCATATTCGTCATTCGGTGTCACATCCGCCGACCGCGCGGTTATGCACGCATGCGATTATTCTAAGTATTCGCATAGCTATACATACAGAACGCTTGCTCAATTTCTGCATAGCCCATGGTCTCACCTGAAGAATAGCTCAAGCGAAATGCTCACGGCATATGCATGCGTCGCGCTGGACGCGTTGGATTACATTGAGCGCAGCATCGATTCGGATGTATGGCTTGACAATATCGGCGCCGAGGAAAAAGAAAAGCTCAGGAAAGGAGTCCGCGATTGGTTTGAGCCCATTGTCGTCAACAAATCGCTGAGATTTTTCATGCATGGGCCAAATTTCTGCGGAGAGCTTGTCACTGACGACAGGCTGATGGGATTATCCACCGTTCTTTGGACAATGCGATTCAAACGCCTGAATGATAAATACGGGCTGTTCAACGCGCAATATAATGAAACCTCGCCGGTCATTATTCCAGAGATGTGCCGCACATACAACCTCAGCGAATACCGCGCAGTGGAAACGCGGAGCGAAAACGCGAGCAAATATTTCAATGAGTTCGTTGCCGAAATCAAAGCGTCGGCGCATGTGGCGAAACGGATGTTCATCGAGGAGTTCGACCGTGTATCCTTCGTGGATGCGTGTGCGTCAGTCAAATCCGACTGGGACAAGACGCATCATCATACTTCGTACACGTCCAGCAGCGCGCCTCGTCTGTACCACTACTGCTATCAGCGAGAAGGCGTGAAGCCGGCGCTGACGCTTGTCGAATCGATGGCAAACGCATATGAGGATCTGGTGTTCCCGCCGCTCAAAGAGGCCGGAGAGCTCAGCGATGACGAAATCGCGCATTTTCGGAATGAGCTGGAAGGCGCGAAGGCGGACATCGCCGCGCTGGATATTCTCTCATGACGCTTGCGCTTTCCAACAATCCATTATAGCCGAACACTCGGAGGATTGCCGATGGATAAGAAAGAGAAAGACGCGATTTTCAATGACGCCGACCTGTTTGCCGAATATCTTAAGGACAACGATGCCGAGCTGTCTTCTTTGATCAAGAAGCTGACCGAGCTCGAAACCATCTCCGACAAACAGATGCAAGCGATGCTGTCGATGCCCGCGGGACGCGGCACCCAGCATTACATCATCGAATATCTGAACGCGAACATCGCCATTCAGAATCAGAAGCAATCGATTCTGAAAGACAAGCGCGACATCAAGAACAACGCGCTCACCCTCGCATTGAAGAACATGAAAGGCGAGGACATGAGCGACGCAACCGACATTCTGGCAAAGCTTCAGCTTATCGTCAACAACAGAAAAGAGGAAGCCGCCGGCAAAGTCGAGCATATCGAGGAACGCATTGAGAAAAGCGATGCCGAGCTCGATGATGAAATCCAAAAGAAGCTGGAATCGATGTGATTCCGGCTTCTTTTTTATATTTTTGCGAAAGGAGGCATTCATGCTCAGCAAAAATTTTTTAGAAAAAAAGTATTTGAACAAAAACATTATCATCATCTACATGGACGGTGAGCCGAGTTACAGCGGCAGAGCCGGACGCGTGACCTTGGTTGATGACGCATGCCAGCTCCATGGAACATGGGGCGGCTGCGCGGTCAATCCGGAAATAGACAAATTCGACATAATCAAGGAGGTCAGATAACATGGGACTTGACAGCTATTGGGTATTGAGACATAGGAAATCGGAATATGACTTTGGCGACGAAGATAACATCGCTGCCAAATATCCAGAGGCCATCCGCAAAATTTCCGATAACAGCGACTGCAGCAGACACATCGTCACGCTGACGAGCTACGACGTCGGGTATTTCAGGAAATTCAATGCGATGCACAAATGGGTAGTTGACAACTGCGCCGATGGCGTCGACGAATGCCAGGACATCAAGGTCGACCGCCAGCACGCGGCTGAGCTTCTCGGCATATGCAAAGACATTCTTGCGGCGCAGCAAAACGTCGCCGACCCAGAAGGATTGACAGCGGCCGTGGCCAAGCTGCCGCCAGCGTCCGGGTTCTTCTTCGGCTCAACCGACTGCGACGAGTGGTATTTCAATGACGTCGCGGCGCTCGCCGGATTGCTGACCGACATCATCGCGGCAATGGTTGGCATGTCTGAAGAAGAAGCGGATAACTGGTCGTTGGTCTACTGTTCAAGCTGGTGATTGGAGGATAAAAATAATATGGCACAGAGCAAATATGTTAAAGTATACGATATGAAGGTTCTGAACGACAATCAGAAAACGAGGTATTCTCTCGATGTTGTTTTCATCGACAGGCCTTGGTCCCCCGTTCAGACCAAGAACGGGAATCAGATGTGCAAATTCAAAGCGCAGATCATCGGCAAGGACGGCAATGCGTGCCAGGGGTCGCATATTCTGACCTCATGGGACGAGGCGATGGCAACGACCATCATGACCGCGATAGAATCGCACAATATCTGCAGCATCGTTTTGTATTCTAAAGCGTACTCAGACGCTTCCACCGGCGTGAACAGAATGGATTACAATCTGGTCTCGGTCATCGATACGGGCAAATCATATGACGCGCCCATTGAGAGCGGAGATGCCGCCGAATCGGGAAACGCGTCGGCAAAGCAGACGGCTCAGCCGGCGAAAGCCCCGCTTATCGCGGCCAAGTCGGCGGTTGAGAACATCGATGACATCAAAGCCGGCATCGACGCATACTGCGAGACGAACATCGGGAATGCCCACTATAAGACAATAATCAAGGAGCTTATCCTCGATAATCCGGATTTCTTCAAATGGAAAGCCGCGTATAAGATGCATCATGCGTATGTTGGCGGGTTGGCAGTCCATAGCTATTTCGTCGCGCAGAACGCGATCGACATCGCCAACAAATACAACAACAAGAGAACGCTTTCCATCGATTGGGATCTTCTCATCGCCGGAGCGCTTCTGCATGACATTGGAAAGCTCAAAGAATACGATGCTGATGGCAGAATCAGCGGCGCCGGGAATCTTGAGTCGCACATGTCCATCGGCATCTCGATGATCGAGAACGTATGCGTCAAGAATGGCATCGACACCGATGGCATCGACATCAAGCTTCTCAAGCATATCATCGCGTCGCATCATGGCGCGCAGAAGCATGGCGCGATTCTCGCCCCGGTCATCCCGGAGGCGTACATCATCCATTATGCCGACAATCTGGATGCCAAGATGGAAGGGCTCATCGAAGCTTGGGAAGAAATCGCGCCGGGCGAAACAAAAATGGTCGGCATCCTGTCAGAGGATGACGGCACCGGCGGAAAATTGAGCAAATCGTCGTTCTGACCGAAAGGAGAATCGAATGGGAGAAGCCGAAAGCAAAACCAAAGGAACTCTTATCAAGACGTTCAAAGGCCAAAGGACTTCGGAGACGGGCGTCAACTACGACACCCTTCTCCTATTCTATCGCGATGAGAACGGCGAGAAGAAAACGCTGTTCTACGATAGGCCCGAGGTCGATTATTACATCATCAAAGACAAAAACTCGCCGGAGGCATCGCATCCGCCGTTGTATATCGATGTCGACAAAGTCGAGAAGCATACGACGTATTCAGATAGCCTGATGCGCGATATCGCCGCAAAAACCGGAGCTTTGTCGTTTTATGACAAGGTCAGATTCAGCAAGGGGCCGAACGCGTTCGACATGAAGAACCTGTTCAAGAGCCCATTGCTGTATGAGGCCGACATGGATGTGTCCGATGTCTACATCGGCAAGTTCTATGAGAATCACACTCCCGACCCGAGTTATAAGCTTCACAAATGCTACTTCGACATCGAAACCGACATATATCATTACGTCGGATTCCCTGAGCCAACCGAGGCCCCGTGCCCGGTTGCATGCATCACGCTGATCGATGAGAAGTCGATGACCTCACACACATACATCCTCAGGAACAAGCTCAATGAGCAGCTATGCGAATTCGAGAAGAACACCGATGCGTTCAAAGATTACATGCACGGCAAAATCCTTGAATGCGATGGCCTTGACATGCGCTTCGAGCTTTATTATTATGACAGCGAGCTTGAGATGATCAAGGCTTTCTTCAAGAAAGTGCATGACATCGACCCCGACTTCTGCAGCGGATGGAACATCGAATACGATATCCAGACGATGCAATACAGACTCATCCGTCTGTACAATCAGGTCAAGGACAAGGAAATGCCGGCGAAGAGCATGATGGCGTATGTGACATCGGATGAGAAGTACATGCACCAGAAGAATTTGGCTGGCAAGGAGATGGCGATTGACGCCAGGTCATATTATTCGATCGGCTCCGGCAAGCTCGGCAAGCGAATCGATTCATACACTGTTTTGGATGGCGTGAACTGGCTTGACCAAATGCTGGCATACGCAAACATCCATGCCGGCTCCGGAAAGCAGGACAGCTATAAATTGGACAACATCGCCAACGTTGAGCTCGGAAAAGAGAAGCTGCCGTTCGGGCCAGGCGAGACAATCCGCAATCAGCTGTACAAAAACACGAGAAGATTCATCGAATACAACATCCGAGACGTTCTTCTTCTGCTGGAGATCGAAGACAAGACGCATGACATCGACATGGTTCAGCAGCTGTCCGACATCACCGTGACCAGAAAAGACAAGGTCTTCATGAAGTCGATCGCGCTGACGAATTACGTCAACAAATACGCGCATGAGAAAGGCCTGGTCATGAGAACGAACAAAAACTCGAGATATGGCCCACTCAGCGCGGAATACGATTCGGCGTATCTCCCATCGAATGAGAGAGCCGAGTATGACCAGCGATACACTGACCTGTTTGACAGAAAAGACAAGTACGGGGCGTTCGTGTCCGACCCGACTCTGAATGACAACGTCGGCGTCGAGATATTCAAGAACAAGCCTTCGAAATACATGTTCGAGCTTGTGTGCGATGAGGATTTCAGCTCATTGTACCCATCCATCATCAGAACATGGAATCTCGATTCCACGAATATCGTCGGCAAATTCTATTGCATCGACGATGGGATCAAGAAGAGGCTGAAAGAGGAATACGATTGCAATGGCATGTTCGACTTGAGCATCAAAGACGAGAGCGCCGAAGATGATGATGATTCGGCGGATGACGTCGATGAAGCGATAGACGGCGCGAATGACCATGAGACCGATGACCTTTGCCCGATTCTCGCCGATGCGCTGATCAGCGCCGACTGGGGCGCGATTGGGCATCTGTTCTTCGATCTCCCAACGACGGAGGAGCTGATCGATGACATCGATAGGGCCAAAGATCCCAACCGAAGTTGAGGGCATCTTGTTCACCGACCTGTCGAATGGCGTCACTGAGCTGTATCAGGATGACATCGACCAGGTCAGAGACAAAGCAAGGCGATTGGATGCCACGATAAGCGACCTCATCGGGAAATGCCAATCCGCGGGATTCCGTCCCGTCATAACGTCGCATATGCGGCGTTATCTGATATACGCCGGCCACATGCACGAAAGAAGTTTCGTGTATCATGTTACGGTTGGGGTCGATGACGGCGATGGCAACCGCCATAATTTCGCACTGATATCGTCGTTCAACTGCTATCCGAGAGATGATGGCAGAACATTTGAAGTCAGCTTCGGAATGATGAACAACGATTGCAGCCTCGAATACGCGAGGCTCGATGCCAATGGCTGCCCGGTCGATGACTCGATCATGGATGGCCTGACGCCCGATGATTGCATCGACATCATTATGAATGGAAAGGCAGGCGAATGAACCTGCCTTTTTTTATTTATTCGGCCGAATATCCAGGCCCGAACAATCAATTATCATACGAATAACGATACGGAGGCTGAGCTATGAGCGAAAAACAAAGACGTCAGAAAGACATCGTGACCAACAGCATCGAAAGCTATAAATCAGCAACCAAAGCATACAGCGATTATTTCGATGGGACTTCCCCGGTCTCCATTATCTATTATCAGATAAACAATGAGGCATCGAGAACCGATTCCGCGCTGTACGATACGCACGAGCTGGTCGGCCAGAACTCATCTCTGAGATACAACAGGATCAAGAACGTCCCGGTCTATGGCATAAACACTCTGTCGATCAGCAATTCGCTGAGCGGCTCAGGATACGAGAGCACCATCACCGGCGAGTTCGTCATGGTCCCGGACCTGACGATCAACCCGAAGATCGGCGAATTCTTCACCATAGTCGATTCGACGTCGCCGGAGCTGTCGACCCATCTTTTCGTCATCACCGACGTTCAGTACGACCGAGCCACCAGCCAGAAATTCTATCAATGCCAATTCAAGCTTTACAACAAAGACACGGATGAGCTTGACCCTGGGTATTGCTACGACGAGTCAAACCATCCCGACAGCCAGATCATGAAGCATTATGTCTATGATCCGAGCGGGAACGGCAACACGAATGGCGTCGGAGATTCGGTTCTGATCACCGAAGAGGCGGCCGCCGACAAAGAGAAGCTCACAAGCATGGCGGATTCGCTCATCGACAAATTCGAGGAGCTATTCTACAACGAGGGCATGGACACGTTCACGTATCAGAAACCCCTTGACTCGAACGGCGAGGAATTCGAATATTTCTGGTCGCCGTATATCTGCCACTTCATATACAAGAACGACGTTCTTGAGAAAACCGACAGAGACTTCCTGACCGAGATATTCGTGCAAGATGTCAATGAACAGGAATTCCCAGGCGTATATAGTGAGCGCGGATACAGGAAATCCATATACTACGCCGTTGAGATGGCCGATTGCAAAGTCATGGGAGACGACGCCAGCTTCATGGAAATCAGCCCATATGACCTGAACAGGCCATTGAATCTCCCGTTTTTCTCATCGGGAGACAAATACACGCTGCTGGATGTGCAGCACCCGGTCGGGAAGAACCCGACCAATCCGGCATTCTGGCTCGGCGCGTTCAATTGGATGTTCGATGACGAGGATAGGCCATTCCAGAGCATACCGGACGAGTTCTTCTTCGTCGGGGATTTCGAGGAACACCTCACCGACACATTGAAGGTCATCGACGCGAATGGCGAGGCGAACCCCGATTTCGCGCTGAAGCTGAAAGACGGGACGATATTGACCGCCGAAGATATGCTGACGAATCAGGAATACTATCAGGTAACCGCGTTGGCGGATGTCAATGTCGGCTCAAATATAAAGAAAATATGGAGGATTCCTGGCGCGTCAGACGGCGATGCCGAATCCGTTCCTTATATATGCGACATAAAATCGTTCATCTCCGCGGAAGGCCAAGACGAATACGCCGACGCCGATTTGCTGCTGAACATCGTCAAAAGGTATTTCAACAATACGCTTACGATATCAGATGACCTGATCACGCGGCTCAACGAGTATTATTATGCCAATGATATCAAAACATACATTCTGCTTCCTATAATCATTTATATATTGCAGAACGGCGGGTCGTCCGAAGACTGAGCCGCCAAAGGAGAAAAGATATGCTAGTGAAAGTGAATATTTACAACGAAGGCGTCTTCATGGGAATCAGAACGCCATGCTACAATTATCCGATGGATTTAGGCCTTTTTCAGCTTATGCGCGAGATGGGCTTTCAAATCGAATTGTCGAGCGAGGCCGACAAGCGCAAGCGTGCCGCGAAGAAAATCAACGTCACGCCAGAGCCGACGGCCGAAACCGTGACGGTTAAGGATTCGGTGAAAGTGACCGAAATCAAGGCCGAACCGGCTGAGCGGCAGGCGAACGCGTCATCAATCGATGAATCATGGGCCGACAAAGATTCATACACCGACGATGAGCTCGCGGCGATGAATAAAAATCAGCTGAAGACAATCCTCCATCACAGAGGCCATTACTCAACGAAGCCGGGCCCCGGAAAAGACCCGCTGGCTCCGCTTCGCGACGATCCAAGGGCGGTTCTGCTCGATAAGATCGCGAAATCAAACAAGATAGCCTAAGGCTATCTTGTTTTTAAAAATATATTATTCATGTGATAGGAAGCCGAGCATTCCTATCGCAATATAAGAAAGGAGGAATGCGATGACAAATTACGTATTCCATTTTTGCACGGCATCCGCGACGGAATGGCATAAGCTAGTAGGCAGCTTTGATTATTCCGGAGTCGATGCTTTTTTCAGGAGGATGAAGCATGTCTATCAATTATGACATAAACGAGCGCTTGTTCTCAGAGCATCCGGCACCATCATGGTGGCGGCTGCCGGATGATTTGGCGAAAACGCTGATTCATCATATCACGCAAATTCCGTTCACGCCATCTCGGCCGAGCATGCTGCTTTGGGATTTCGTGAAAAGCGTGTTGGATGGCACAGAGTATGACTGCGCGAAATACAAGAGGCTGCGGCCGCTTGGTCGCTCAGACACGCTATCGTGCAGAGTGTATCTCAGCGATACCTGCTCACGCGTTTCGATTCTGTCGTATCTCGACAAGCATCGCGCATTGTTCGATTCGGCGTATCTTGGGCTGACCCGCGGCAAAGCGGCGAAGCTCGTGAACGCTGAGTTGAGCGATTGGAAACGTCTGACGTATTCGAGCGATGCGCCGTCGAAAGCGCTTATCGGCAAATACGCGGACGCCCCGGATCTGAAGAGCCGCGTGGATGCGGCATGGCAGTCGGTCAGCGACCATCTCGAAGGATGCCCGAACGGCGTCGGCGATGACTCGTATTCTGGCGGCTCGATCGACTGGCTGGTTTTCATCGTCGCG
Organism: bacterium; assembly: GCA_963643035.1. Taxonomy (GTDB): domain Bacteria; phylum Bacillota; class Clostridia; order Oscillospirales; family CAG-272; genus UMGS1696. Next base: position 1,714 of record CAVIKO010000152.1, on the reverse strand, counting down.
GATTATTACATAAAATCCGGTTATATCGACGATGCCAGACGCGTTGTGCGCTGCAACTTCAATAGGCTGATGAACGCCGCAATCGAGTCTGGCTATGAGGAATATGCCAAATACTATGGCGCCGATTGCGACAGGCAATGGAATGGCCCATGCATATTCCCGCTGGACTCGGTGCGAGATCTGATATCGGAATCCAAATCATCGCCGGCATACATTGAGCTTGCGCTGATGTATTTCGATGTGTTCGATAAATATATGAGAGACCTTCCCGACCAGGCCAAATACGCCAAGCTCAAAGAGCGCATGGCCGGTGTCGAGGACGGCGCGTTCACCAAAGGCATCATCGCGGCATGCAGATTCTGGCATGCCGGAAATGGCAATTCGAAAAGCCGCATCAGCCCGCAGCTGGTCAACGATATCGACAAATACTATTCGAAGCATCTCCGCGGCACCGCGCCGCTTGGCGTCATTCTGATGGCCGATACCATTCCGGCGTTGCCATACGAATATTCGGCGCCGACCGCGGCCGCGATGGTATCTTACATGGAGCAGAATGCGATGCTGAAGAGGTATGCGTTCAAGATGTGCAAATGCTATTACGGGTACAATTATGGCAGTGAGCGGAATCCGGCGAAATGGCTGCTGATGACATATGACGACATGGGTGAGGGCATGCGTGACCGAGTCGCGAAGCTTGCCGCGTCTTATATATGCGATTTGCCGCGGTCAGCCAGCGTATTCGATTCGACGTTGGATAAAATACGGTTCCATGTGGATGACGACGCGAGCGGCGATATCACTGACAGAATCGGCAAACGCCTCACCGGCGATCGCTCCGATCTTTTGGCGATGTACTTGCTTAAGTAAATTGCCAAACGCAAAACGATATATATATATTATAATGATGACATCAGAAAGGAGAATAAAAAATGACTGATGAAATCAAAATGTCAGCCGTTTCGTACGGCTGGCATCTAAGAAAGGCCGCGGTCAGCGGCGGAGTCAAACTCCGCCGCTGGATCGCGGTAGACGAGGGCGTTAAGCCCTCGTCTGACGTTGAGGACAAATACGAGTTTCAGACTCGTATTGAGTTCTCCACAACGGATGGCAAAAAAGCCATCCGTTATTTGCCCGGCAAAATTGCCGGGCTTACCGCACAGGCAATTTGGCCTGTGTGGCAACTGAAACGGGAGGCCCGCCAGAAAGGCGGGCTCATCCCGTTTCTGGACGCAAATCGGGGGTTCTC
>CAVIKO010000152.1:0-454 GCA_963643035.1 bacterium | reverse complement strand
GCCAGGCCCCGCTCGCGCGGTTCTTTTTTTTTGGAAAATAAAAAACGAGGCATAATAATACATTATATGAGTGCAAGCGAGCTCATATGTATTTTACTTGCAAGTATTTTTTATCGCGCGTAATTTTATGGAGGTTATTTTTTTTAAACATGAATTACGGTAATTTTTTCGATGGCATGAATGACATGCTCCGTGAGATGACCAAGACTTGGAATCGCGGTTTCAAAGAGAAGGATGGCTATGCCGTCATCCCTCAGAAAGATGGCAAGGGATATATCCTCGTCTTCAACACAATCGGCATCAATCCAGATGACATCAAAGTCGTGCACAGCACCGTGGAAGATTATCTCAAATCCAAAGGTTATCACAATAACGACGTTGACAAAACCGGCACGTATCTGCGCGTCGCGGGCGCGACGAAGATCCCAGAGCTCGACGACCAGCTCTACACAAC
>CAVIKO010000151.1:0-41920 GCA_963643035.1 bacterium | reverse complement strand
AATCCTTGTTTTCTCTTTCCATCATAAAACGCATGATGAACCACGGACTACCAATGGATTCGTTGTAGATCGACTCAAAGTTGATCAGCACAGACTGCTGGATCAGATCAATCATCATCGCAGATTCCGGGTCGCGGCTGTACTTTTTCTTCATTGCGACGTCGTACACCGTTGGCGTGACCTTGCGGTAGTTTTCCGCCGCCATCGCTTCCATGGTAGCGCCGGCAATGTCCACCTTCTGGCAGTCGATCGGCACGGAGAAGAGCGTCAGCGCATCCTGTACGCGCGTACCGTATTCGCTCTGCGCCTCGTTAAGCTTCGGGAATGGCAGGATCCCGAAATCGCTTTCCATTTCCGCAAGATCCGCGCGAACCTCCCACATCTTCATCGTGGTGTACAATGCGCGATCCTCTTTGAACGCCGCGAATACGATGCTGTTCTTGTCGCCGGCTTCCACATGGCAGCCGGGATTTTCAAAACAAAGCGCATATACTTTTTCCACAAGCGACGTCATGCGTTCCATATCCACGTCCAGAACCGGCATTCCCTCCGCGTCCCGGCTCATCAGCGAGACACGCGCGCTCTGCATGTAGTTGTCCATACCGTTGATCTGGAACGTCGCCAGTCCCCAGAAGTCGTTCTCATCCATCTTGCCATCACCGTTCAGATCGGTACCGAGACCGGCGGTCTGCTGCCGCACGTAGTCCAGCGTCCATCTGCCCTCGTTTACGACCGTGTACAGGTCCTCGATCCCGTGATCCGCTGCGACCTTCTGGTTGAACACATAGACGTACATCGAATTGATTATGCTTTGCGTGATGTCGCCGGTCACAAAAAATAACCGATCGCCGATCTTCAGCTCCGTGCGGCACGACTGGTTCCACCACGGCATTTCGAGATCAAGATACGGGATCGTCTGCGCGTCTAAGAACAGTCCCTCAAGAGACAGACTCGGGATCCGTGCCGACCAGCCCGCGATCACGTCATACACGCCGTCAGCGGCCTGAATGGACGCGCGGATGGCGGATACCGTGTTGTCGTATTTTTCCCAGCCATCGCCGACCGCCACATCCAGATTCACGTTCAGACGGTCGGACACCGCGATGTTGCGTTGATAGATCGCATCGTTGATGATCTCCCCAGTCAGCTCCTCCACCTGAAATTCCTTGATACAGCTGTCGTCGCCGCGCACGTGGAAGATGACCGTTTCTCCGTTGAATTTCAGGTCTGACGGCAGATTGTCCGGTGTGTTTTCGCGGGTGATCTCCGTCTCTTCGTGTACAGTATCCGCGCCGTCCGTTTCCGGCACTGTAGAGTCCGGCGTTTTCTCCCCAGTGGCACAGGAAGACAACAGGAGTACTCCTGCAAAGATGAGGCAGAGCGTGTGTTTTATGCGGCAAAATTTCATGGCGTGCTCCTTTCCGATACAAAAATCCAGATTCATCTATAGTATGTACCCTATAACGGGATGTACCATGTACAGTATATCACACTTCGTGCACTTATGCAAGTCACTTTTGTATATTTGCAACATTTTTCTGCAATTATACGCCAAAACATAGAAATTTCAACACTTATTTAATAAGGAGAATCCCTGTGTGAGATTCCCCTTTTTTGAATGAGCTGCGGCGCGGTCAGTCGTCACTCGCAGAATACGTGACGGATCGCTTCCAGATACCCATAACCGTATACGTCGTCCGGTTCGAGATAGCTCATCTCCGTCCACTCGTTCCAGCTGTTGATGGTGATAAGCGGTGCAGGCAGCGTATGCGTATCCACGTATTCCTTCGCCATGCGCAGCCCAGCTTCAAATTGCTCCGGTGTATTGTCCCGCAGGATCGGCCCGATCAGCCGCGTATAACGCGGATTGTTGTCCCAGCCGACCGTCACGTGCGGGAAATAAGGTACATGGTATTCCCGGTCGATCCGCTCCCATTCGCGGCGCACATCCGGCAGTACCTCAGCGTAGGTTCGGTCGCAGTTTACGAAATGGACGAACTGATAGTGCGACATGCTGTCAAATCCCAGCTCCGGCACAATGTCCCGCGTAGAACCGGTGCGTCCGCTGTCCACGCCGCTTAAATTGACTGCGCCCTCGCTCCAGATTGTAAGCTGCAGGTGGAGATCCGGGAATCCCGCCGCGCGTACCTTTTCCCGGAACGACGCGATCGCCGTCTTCGTATTCTCGATCCCGCCGAGTCCCCGGATCAGATTACACACATCGTAGATCATGAACACCGGACAGCCGTCGATTTTGTAGTAGTTCGACTTTGTAAAGTACATCTCGATCACGCGGTCACACACCCGATCAAACTCCTCGCGCGGCTGGGAGCCGTACCACATCACCTCTGACAGATCCGTGTTCCGCTTGTCCCAGAGGTAGGTCGCATCGTGATTTGCCCACATGAGATAAAAACGCATATCGCCGTTATTCTTCGCGCCAAGAAAGCCATTGTCGAGACACTGTTCCAAAAACGGTCTCCGATCGTACCAGTACCAGTCGTATATAAAGACGTTTACACCGTGCCGGAGCGCCTCACCGATCTGAAACTCCATCACAGCCGGATCCGCTTCATTCTGGTATCCCCAAACCGGAACGCGCGGCAGTCTCTGTCCAGGCACCCGCGATACCGCGCTCTGTACCGTCTGCCATTCGCCGATTCCCTTCTCCCAAAAGATCCGCGACCGTTTTTCGTCCCCGGTATAGGACGGCCAGATATACGCAGCTACATCGTATTTTTGCATATTCGCACCTCATGTCGTATCGTTTTATGGTATCAGTATACCGTCTGCAATCGGTTTTGTCAAGAGATCTGTTTGTTTTTTTTGTGGCAAATCCTCTATATGACAGAAAAAATCCATGCAAATCCTTGCATACCACGCACATTTATGGTATAATGCAAGTATCATCAAAAAAATAAAAAGGGGAAAACCATGTTTGCCGTCTATCCGTCCGCTGTTCCCGTGGGAAGCGGGCACAACTATATTCTGCTCGGAAAACACCACCTGATTATCCGCGCTTACCTCACCACCTATCCCGGACTGTCGGACAAATGGCGTGTCTATCACCAGAACGGTGTGGACAGCACCTTTTCGGACGGAGAGATCGCCTATCGGAATCTCTCCGGTGGCAAATGGACAATCCGTTGCGCGAGAATCGGTATCGGCAAAAACTCCTCCGGCACAGAGATGGATATACCGGATCCCGTGACCGGCTGGAAGGACGTAACCTATGACGGAAAAACGAGCCGGGAAGTTTTGCCGGGAGAGTGCTTCTGGTCGGACGAGGTGACACTTTCCTTACCGGAGGGACACGATCTGGTCTGGGAATGGGAGATTGAGGGAGAGGATATTCCCTCCACACCCGACAGTCAGGCGGCAACCTTCACTGATACCGGGAATGGCTTCTCTTTTCGGGAAGAAGCACCCCTGCCCGATCTCATCGGCAACGCGCGTTCGGTCAAGGGGCGGATCGCCTTTTTGGGCGACTCCATCACACAAGGCTGCCAAACGCGAAAAAATCACTACGAAATGTGGGCAGGCAGAATTGCACGGGCCTTGGCCCCGGAATACGCAGCATGGAATCTCGGACTTGGTTTTGGGCGCGGCGCGGATCTGGCGACGGACGGATTCTGGATGCGCAAGGCAAAGACAGCGGACATCGCCTGCGTCGCCTATGGGGTAAATGATCTGCTCGGCGGGTCGTATAAACTAGGGCGCGGCTCCACTGCAGATGAGGTAACGGCAACGATCGAGACTATCGTGAAAAAATTACAAAACACCGGAGTGCGCGTGATTGTATTTACCGTACCGCCGTTCCACTATGAACCCGCCGTTCGCACAATATGGGAAAAGGTAAACCGTATGTTGCCGACGCTTTGTGAATCGTGGGGCGCGGAATGTTTCGATTTCGCCGCCGTTTTGGATGCCGGACATCCCTACGGAGACGTTTGCAGTTACGGCCCCCATCCGAATGGAGAGGGCGGGCGTGTAGTCTGCGAGGCGTTTTTACGTTCCGGGCTGATCCGATAACCGATTGACAGACAACAGATACCAATCAGGAGTACACGAAAGATATGGAAGAAAAATTTTTGCAAACCACACGGGAACTGATTTCGTTTCTCGACAAAAGTCCGACGGCATTTCAGGCAGTGGGTGAGATCGCGGCAATGCTCCGGGACAACGGCTTCACCCCCCTTTCCGAAGCGGAAGATTGGTCCCTCGTCCCCGGCGGCAAATATTACGTGACCCGAAACCAGTCCGCCATCATTGCGTTTGTGATCCCGAAGAAATACCGCCGACACTTTGCCATCTGCGCGAGCCACACCGATTCGCCGACCTTCAAGCTCAAAGCCAATCCGACCGGAGACAGCTTTGGCATATACACAAAACTGAACGTGGAAAACTACGGCGGTATGATCTACGACAGCTGGTTCGATCGTCCTCTGTCCGTGGCAGGGCGGGTGATCATACGGGAGGAAAACCGTATGCGCGCCGTACCTGTGGTAGTCGATCGGGATCTCGTTCTGATTCCGCATGTGGCGATCCACCAGATGCGCAACATCAACAGTGGCGCGACGTACAATCCGGCGACGGATCTTTGTCCGCTCTTCGGGGAAAAGGATGCGAAGCTCACCCCATATCTCGCGAAAGCCGCCGGCGTGTCAGAGGAACAGATCGTTACGACCGACCTGTTCCTCTACAACCGTGTTCCCGGCACAATCTGGGGAGACGGCGATGCGTTTTTCTCCTCCGCCAGAATCGACAATCTCCAGTGCGCTTACGCGACTCTGCGCGGATTTTTGAACGGAGCCGATCCGACAAAAGAGCGCGGGATCGCCGTATATTCCTCTTTCGACAACGAGGAGACGGGCAGTGAAACGAGACAGGGCGCGGCTTCGCCTTTCCTGCTTGATACCCTGAGTACCATCTGCAACGCGCTTGGACTGCGGCTTTCCACCATGCTTGCCGCTTCCTTTATGGTTTCCGCCGACAACGGTCACGCACGCCATCCGAACCATCCGGAGCTGAGCGACAGCGCAAACTGCCCGAACTTGAACGGCGGAGTCGTCATCAAAGCGAATGCAGCACAAAAATATGCCACAGACGGCGTATCCGCAGCGATATTCGGAGAGATCTGCAAAAACGCCGGCGTGCCGACACAGGTTTTCCACAACCGAAGCGATATGCCCGGCGGCTCTACACTCGGCTCCATCTCGAATACGAAGGTCGCACTCCACACCGTGGATATTGGGCTGCCGCAGCTTGCTATGCATTCCGCGTATGAAACGGCGGGAACACGTGATACCGCGTACCTCATCGACGCCATGACGAAATTCTATGAGACGTGCTTCACTGCCTCCGGCGACGATGTGATTGGGATGGAATGAGGCGAAAAACGATGAAACACACCGCCATAAGATTTTTCGTTCTCGCGCTGCTTTTATCCGCTTTCGCGTTTGTCTGCACCGGATGCGACAGTCTGACGAATGCCGAGGTGGAGGACATCCTCACGCAGATCGACGTGCTGACCGGAGCAGAAACGGACACAGTCGCCGCTGCTATTTCCGATCCCGTTTCCGCTCCCGCAGATCCGGTAATTTCCAAGGAAGAGTACTACTACGATCTATCGAACGTGGTGCTGTACATCGACACCTACGACTGTCTGCCGGAAAACTACATCACCAAAGCGGAGGCAAAAGCACTCGGCTGGTCGGGCGGCTCTGTGGAATCCTACAAGGAGGGAGCCGCCATTGGTGGGGACACATTCGGCAATTTTGAGAAACTGCTGCCCACGGGGATCTCTTATACGGAGTGCGATCTCGATACCAACGGCGCGGACAGCCGCGGCGCGTGTCGGCTCGTGTTCGGCAAAGAGAACAACGAATACCGTTATTATTATACCGCAGATCATTACAGCAGTTTTTCAGAAGTATATATAAATGAAAACGGGGAGGTAACATACCGATGAAGGAATACACCGTAGACTGTGAAAAGCTCGTAAATCCGGAAGCCACACACACGATTCTTGCGGAAATTTTTGCGTTCCCGCCGTATTACGGACGGAATCTGGACGCGCTGTACGACTGTCTGACCGCGCTGCCCGACTGCCGGATTCTACTCCAGCACACCCGTGTTTTCCGGGATTCCGGCGCGTTTGCACGTGCGGTACTGTCCGTATTCGAGGAAGCAACGGAGAAATTCGACCACGTGCGCGTCAAAATGGAGCCGTGAGGAAAGACAAATGAAATAGAGAAAAACCGCCCGTCGGAATCCCGCACGGACGGTTTTTAAAGTGGCATATCTTTTCCCTGCGACAGCGGAAACCACGCCGATCACACGGGCTTACAACAGCTCCTCTACGAAAAATGCGCGGGTGTCTGCGTGAAATCCATGCTCGTCCACAATGTCGATGCGCACATAGCCGTCATCCGGATGAACCGCGAATGCCGCCTCCGTGATCGTCTCGCCGGAATTTGCGCCTGCCGCCTGCGCTCTGCGGTATTTTGTGGACAGCTGCATCCGACAGACTGGGCTTGTTTTCACATGGATTGTGCCGTCCTCCGCAGTGATATCGAAAAACCGCGGTCCCATTGAGGCATAGTAACTACCGGATTTGAGCGCACGGAACACATCGCCGTAGGTGAGCGTCGGAGACTGGATATACGTGAAACCGCCATAGGAATCAAAGAGCGGATGACTCTCCGGCAGAGAATCGTGGTTGTCGTCCGTCGCCGTGCAACCGATTTTGTTGCCGAGACGCAGCAGATCGTCGTAGACTTGGGGCACATAATCGCACCAGCCGCCGCAGTCCGAACTGTAATTATAAATCTCCAACGCATCCATCCCATGGTAGCGGCTGTATTCCGGGTAGGATTCCAGCGACCAGACCGGGTGGTTGTACGTCACGAAATATCCGGCATCCTCCGCGCGGCGAATCGTTTCGTTGATCCGTTCCGCACTGTAGGGATCGGTAAATGGGACCGGTTCCACGGGCGTCAGAGCATCTTTGTCCGGACAGATCACGCAAATATGGCAAACTTTAGCGACATTACCGGATACGCCTGCCTGCCCGAAGCCAATCTCATACCCGTTCAGCGCAAGAAAATCGCCATCGGTCAGTTCGTTGTGTCCATACAGTCTTTCGTGATCCGTGAATGCGATGACGGAGTAGCCATGCGCCATATAGCGGGACTTTAATTCCTCCGGCGTGAATTTGCCGTCCGATAAGGTGGAGTGGCAGTGCAGATTTGCCTTGTACTGCGGGATCGATGCGGAAATGAGAGTCTTTTTCATCGCTTTGTGCTCCTTTTATTTAGAAAACGCTGATTCGAGGTAGATTGCTTCAGCGCATCCTTAAATTTGTTTTGTCCATTATACGTCACAAGAGCCGTTCTGTCAAGGTTCTGTATCATGGAAGGCATGGAAACATACCGAAAATTTCATAAAATCTTAAGACTTTTCCGGAAACATTTTTCCATTTTGCACGTCTTAATGGTATAGGCATTCGACAAACGCGCAGAAATCAAAACTGCGCGAAAGGAGATCATCATGGAAATCACACCGTTGCGGAACTATCCGCATCCGGAATACCCGACTGCCGCGGAATTTCATCAAAACGGTCGGCAGCTTATGCGCCATATTCCCCGCCGATGGCGGTTTGAAAAAAACATCGGCAGCGTGCTTGTGTTCACAGTTCTATCGGGATTGTGTGCCTGCTCCCTGCAAGACAGCGAAGACAACACCGTTACGGCATCTGTCGCGGTACCGCTTTTTGTCCACGGCGAGGGCAGAGGAGGCTACGGCTGTGTAAGCGTTGCGCCGCCTGTCTATCTCTCGGAAGATGAAGCTGCGCAGGTGATCCGCGAAACGGCAAAAGAATACGGACTGTCATTCACCGGAGAGGGTACGGTATCGGGTGATGCGCTGCCGTATACGAGTCTCTTTGATACCATGGACGAAACGTACAAAGGCGAACTGCCGCTTGACGGTTACGACGAAGCGACCGGACTCGGATACCTCTTTGTCTCGAGAGACGATATTGTCGCATGGCAGAAGGATACCGGAGTGTATTCATCCTTTACAATTTTTGACACCAAGGGTACGGCGGAAAAGCTGTCTGACACAGTGAAAAACACGGCGATATTCTACGATCCGGGTACCGACTACGATCTGCTGGATCAGTATTTCGCAAGCACGGAGGAGAATTCGTATACGGAGGAGAATTTGACGGCGTACGAGGCGGCGCAGAAGGCACAAATGGCAGAAAAGCTGCGGGCGCAGGTCATGGATTTTATCGCATGGCTCCAGGCGCAAGGCATCATTTGAGGGAAAACCGCACCATGCATTATACTTTACACATCACGAACCGATGCAATCTCGCCTGTTCTTACTGCTACGTACACAAGGGAAACACAGATATGCCCCTCGATACGGCAAAACAGGTGGTCGATATGGCTGCGTCGGAAGGTGGACACCACGGTATCATCTTTTTCGGCGGAGAACCGCTTCTACGCCGGGATTTGATAGAACAAACTGTCGATTACGCAGAATACACAACACGGCGGAGCGGCGTATTCTTCCACTTCAAGGTCACAACAAACGGATTGCTCATGGACGAATCGTTCCTTGATTGGGCGGATCGGCACGAGGTCTTTGTCGCACTGTCCCATGACGGAATCGGAAACGACTGTCGGCTCACACCGGACGGAAAAAATGTATCGGCTGCCTTGGACGACGTGGCGAACCGGCTACTTGCCCATAAGCCGTATGCCCCGGTACTGATGACGGTTACACCACGCACGCTTTCCAGATACGCGGACAACGTGAAATACCTTTTTGATCTCGGCTTCCGCTACCTCATCTGTTCCATGGACTATTCTGCGCCGTGGAACGACCGGGATCTCATCACGCTGAAACGACAATACCGACAGCTGGCAGCGCTCTACCGCGAATGGACGAAAAAGGAAGAGAAATTCTATCTCTCGCCGTTTGAGGTCAAGATCGCCTCACACATCCGCAGCCACAATCCGCGCGCGGAACGGTGTGAGCTTGGTAAAAAACAACTCTCGATCGCGCCGGACGGAAAGATCTACCCCTGTGTACAGCTCGTTGACGATCCGTCGTTCTGCATCGGCGACGTGACGCACGGTATCGACGAGAAAAAAAGACAGGCGCTGTATCTCTTAAACGAGCGGGAAAAGCCGGAATGCGCCGGCTGCGTGATCCGGAATCGCTGTCAGCATACCTGCGCCTGTCTGAACCGATCGGCAACCGGAGATATAACAAAAATTTCACCGTTTCTCTGCGCACACGAGCGGATTCTGCTCCCGATCGCAGACGGATTGGCGGAACGGCTCTACAGAGAGGAAAATGCGCTTTTTATCCAGAAGCAGTACAATGATATGTTCCCGCTGCTCTCTCTAACAGAGGACAAGGTGGTGCGGCGGTAGAATTTTAAATCCAATGTACCGACGATATAGGAAGCCTCTGATTTAAGGTTATTTTTGCGACAAAAGCCCCTATGTTCTAGCCTTTTTTCGCAAAAATCCGATTTATTCAGAGTATCCATAAATTAAAGGACAGCATGTCCCCTCTTTTTGCGGGAGTGCTGTCCTTTGCCGATTCACATCCTATAGCTGTGCCGATTTCAGGCTTCACTTTTTCATAAATCGGAATTGCCCATCCATTATCCAAACAACCAAATATCGGACTTACTCATAAATAGCCGCTACTTCCTTCACAATCTCCACACTGGCTCCAACACCCTCATATTCCACATAAACATCCAGTAAATCTGGCCATGCTCGATAATACTCATAAAACTTAGCGAAATCCTCATCGATGGAATCCGGGCAGAACAAATACACCCACTCATCAAGGAACGGCAATTCGGAACTGGATTCAATGCCATTGTCCTCCATATATTCACCAAGCAGCAAATGCCCCAGTTCGTGATAGAAGTATCGATAGAACATGGGATATTTTTGATCGTCATCCCATTTCACAATAAACATGACACTTCGCGGAAAAGAATACGCCTTGTTGGATGTGTCCATCGTAGGGTCATACTCGGTATCCAGAAAAATCTGAGAAATAATCTTGGAATTCGTAGTGGAGTGAATGAGAGAGATCGTTTTGTCCAGCATTTCCTGCGGCACCCTGTCGGAATAATAGATTTCAATGTCACTCTCCATAATAGACAGGGGAAACCTCTCAGTCAACTGATTCTTTTCCAGATTGATGCGCATTTTATTATCACTCAGCGCCTCTGTTTCCTCCCTCTCCGTTTCTTCCGTGACAGTTATTTCTGTGACTGTTTCGTTCTCCAAGGATTCGTCCGCAATAGCCTCCTCTGCAGCCGATTTTTCTGCATCCGTTTCGTTCGTGGATACATTGGCGATATGCTCTTCTCTCGCTGTATCTGTCGCGACCGGCTCCTCTTCCATAACGGCTGTACAGGAGATACTCGATAAAAGCAGCAAGCAGACAATCCAAAAATATCTTTTCATAGTCTTTCCCCATTCTCACAAGGTTTCATTCAAACAGTTGTACATGGATATATACCGCTCAATGCCCTACTCTGCGTTTACATATTCTTCGATTTTTTCAATCCGCTTGTTCAAATTTTTTTCTTTGCTGGCTGTGTAGGACGCAAACGCGTATGTTTTCTTCGTCATCACACCGGTGTAAATCGCATCGTAGCTGCAATAATCGTAGGCGTACATGGAACCGAGGTCAACCTGGCTGGCATCCAGACAGATCTGTACCATCTCCGCCGTCTCACTGTCGCGTGCTTTTTTGTATTTGAGTGTCGTTTCGATATACGCGTCGCGCACGTGGGAAAGTCCCTCATAGGAAAGCTGCTCCGTAACCGCACCGAACAGCTCCGTGTCGGTGATAAACCGCGGCATGATGAACATCATCACGTCGTAGTTTGCGCAAAGGTAGTTCTCCATTGTCTCGCTTGCCTTCGGGATCGGTAAGATCGCGTAATCGTCCTCCATTTCCTCCAGTGTGTCCACGGCAAGGAAGAAGCCGTGCATGAACAGGCTGCGCCCTTCTGTGAAAATCGTCGCCGTGTGCCGCTCATCCTCCATATATGCGTTTTGGGAATGGAACAGTGTATATGCCTTTTCCATCGCGTTCATGTACGCCTCGCTGCTCCAGTTCACGGTCAGCCGATCGTTTTCGTCCTTGTAAAGAGAATCCAATCCCGCAGAGGTAATGTAGGAGGTTGCGAATATGTTCTGATCGTAGCAGTGCAGTCCGTAGCGATCGTTTTTGTCCATTTCCCCATCGCCATTCAGGTCGATCGCCGCGTTTTCAATGTACTTTTCCAACAGATCAAACGTCCAGACGCCGTCGCGCACAGTCTGGTACAGCGCCTTCTGGTCGATTCCGACGTCCGCGGCAAGTTTTGTATTCATGTATACCGCGGAAGTATCTACAGACATGAGCAGGTTTGCCGCTGAGGTCGCGTAATACGTTTTGCCGCCAAGAGAAAGCTTTTCGCTGATATGCGGATTCCACCATGGCGCAGACAGATCGATAAGCGGCGCGTCCTCCAGGGGGCGCAGATAACCACCGATCATGAGCTCAATCGCGTATCTGTCCAGCTGGCTCATGATGGCATAGGAAGCGTCTCCCGCCGTTGTCAGCTGGATTGCGAGATCGTTGGCGTTTGTCACGAACAGTTCGCCGTATTCCGTCAGCTTGATGTCCAGCCGCTCCTCTGTATCCGCCTGCATCTGCCGGATCGCATCGTTCAGGACTTCCCCGGTCGATTCCTCACGGAAGAGATAACAGTACTCGTTGTAGGTGCCAGAGAGAATCTGCACGTCCCTGCCGCCAAAGGTCAGGCTCTCCGGAATATCTGGTGTGCGTTCTGTCTCGATCGGCGCGGTATCGACGGATTTCGTGATGGCATCGGTGTCAGCAGAGGTTTCCGGGGCGTTTGCGTGCTTTTCTCCGCAGGCGCAGCAGAGCATGGCGCAGAGCAGCAAAACAGCTATGTTCTTTTTCATGGGTTCTACTCCTTTATTCATAAATTCACCTTACATTGGCGGTTTTCTAAATTCATTTGCCGGATTCCTTCGTTTGTTTTTGGTATTGTCGGCGGCCATGCGCCATAGTTCGTACGCAACGATATAAGCCTGCCTTTGGATAATTTGCCCGTTTTACGGGGAAATTCTCGAGAGTGGGACAGATCGCTCCCCTGTTCAGCCGTGCATCATTCCCACGCAACGATATAAGCCTGCCTTCGGAGAATTTGCCCGTTTTACGGGGAAATTCTCGAGAGTGGGACAGATCGCTCCCCTGTTCAGCCGTGCATCATTCCCACGCAACGATATAAGCCTGCCTTCGGAGAATTTGCCCGTTTTACGGGGAAATTCTCGAGAGTGGGACAGATCGCTCCCCTGTTCAGCCGTGCATCATTCCCACGCAACGATATAAGCCTGCCTTCGGAGAATTTGCCCGTTTTACGGGGAAATTCTCGAGAGTGGGACAGATCGCTCCCCTGTTCAGCCGTGCATCATTCCCACGCAACGATATAAGCCTGCCTTCGGAGAATTTGCCCGTTTTACGGGGAAATTCTCGAGAGTGGGACAGATCGCTCCCCTGTTCAGCCGTGCATCATTCCCACTCGATCTGCGCGTTCATGTGCCTGCCGCAGCTCCACTGTTGCCGTGCGGAACCGTTTCGCAACGGATAAGGTATAGCCGCGGATCTTCTTGAACAGGCGGCTCGCATAGTTCGGACCCTGTATTCCGACCTGCGCGACTGCTTCCCGCAGCGGTACTCCGTAATAAACCACCAGCGTTTCCAGCCATTCCGCGCGCACCGTATTGATATACGACGCAAGCTGTATGTGACAAGTGTCCATATTTGTCTTCCTTCGAAGCCACCAATTTGGTACATATCCTTTTCGATAGTATAACAAAGGAACGTTGGAAACACAAGGGGAAACCGAAAAATAATCGCAAAAAAATCCAGATTTCGCAGAATTTTATATGGACAGATCACGAAAAACCTGCTATACTGTATATACTGTCTCCGTCTGTACTGTCTCGTACAGGCGAAACCTATCGTTATCAAAGGAGTGCGTCCTATGACGGACAACCATCTTACCCAAATAAAAGTCCTCGTGGACAAAAGACCCGAGGGACAACTCGTCTATCCAAATCTCGCCCGATACCGCGCCTTCCGCCGCCATTTTGCCGACCCGATCCCTTTGGCAAAAGCGGAAGCGGTCGCGTATATGCTCACGCAGTATCCCGCCTATGTGGATGAATACGACCGGATCGCCGGTTCTCTGCGCGGCGCGTACATCCCGAATGCGGAAATTGACCCCACAGAGTTGAACCGCGCAAACGACATCTGCGCCTCCTACGGTTCCCTTTCTTTCCACACCAACAGCGACCATTTTGCTCCCGGCTATGAGCGGTTCTTAAAGGACGGCATCGACGGTACGCGCGACCGGATCACAGAATCCCGCAGGGCGCACGAAAACGATTCGGACGATCCGGTGCTAAAACATCCCGCATCCGGCAAAATGGCGTATCTCGACACCATGGAGACGGTGCTGGACAGCTTCGCGAAATTCGTGGAAAATCACGCGAAAGCGGCAAAGCAGGCAGCAGAGCAGGCAGCGGATCCCGACAACGCGGCGTACCTACACGCCCTTGCAGAGGATCTCACATATATCGTCCATGCGGCACCGACGACATTCCGACAGGCTTTGAACCTCGTATGGCTCTGTCATCTCGCGTTCGTACTGCAGGGCAAATACGCGCAGGCTCTCGGACGAATGGACCAGTATCTCTATCCCTATTACCGGCACGATGTCGATTCCGGCACACTGACCGAGGAGATGGCGGAAGAACTTATCGCCTGCACATTTATCAAGATCAAGGAGCGTCGCTGGTCCGGTGGGGACGATGTGGTCAACATCTGCATCGGCGGCGTAAAACCGGACGGTACCGAGGGCATCAACGATCTGTCCTATGTGATCCTTCACGCCGTGCGCGACTGCAACATTCCCGGACCGAACCTTTCCGCAAGACTCCACACCGGAATGCCGGACAAATTCCTTGATGAATGCTTACAAGTCATCGGCACGGGACTTGGGTACCCGGCGCTGATGAATGACCTTGTGAACATTCCCGCACTCCATCGCCACGGCTATTCTCTGGAGGACGCGCGCGACTACTGTTTTGTCGGCTGCATTGAAAATTTCATTCCCGGTAGACAGCCCGCATGGTCGGACGGCAGATTCAACGTACCGGAATTTCTGGAAGGCGTATTTTACCGCGGCAGATCGAACATCGACACGCACTACTGCGGCGTGGACACCGGGGACCTGGAAGCACTCGACACCATGGAGAAGTTCATGGATGCGTTCGACACCCAGCTTACACTGGCGGCAGCGGAATATGTGGCTCTCTTCAACAATACAAACGATTCTATCAACCGAAAGAATTTCACCGATCCGTTCATGTCCCTCTTCTGTGAAGATTGCATCGGACGCGCCATGGATATAAACGACGGCGGTGCAAAGTATCCGTCCTGCCACGGCGCGTGCGGCATGGGAATCGCCACGGTTGCGGATTCTCTCGCTGCGATCGAGAAAACCGTATACCGCGACCACATCTGCACGCTGACCGAACTGCGAGACGCGATGCGCGCCGATTTTGCCGGATATGAGGTATTGCAAGCAAAACTGATCGCATGTCCGAAATACGGTAACGACGATGATTTCGTGGACAAATACGCGATCTGGTACGTCAAGCGGCTCGATGAACTGTTCGCACCGTTCCGTACCCGCGATGGTGGGCCGTTCTACACCGCGATCGCCAGCAACACACAGAGCGTCTACGCCGGCATGGTCATCGGCGCGACACCGGACGGACGCCATGCCAAGGTTCCGCTCTCCGATGCCGCCTCCCCGACCTACGGTATGGACAAAAACGGCCCGACCGCCACATTTTTGTCGATGTGCAAGCCTGACTATCGGCTCGTCTCCTGCGGCACGGTACTGAATCAGAAGTACACGCCCGATATGCTCCGTGATCCGGTAAAACGGCAGGCTCTTGTCTCTGCCATCGAGGTCTATTTCGACCGTGGCGGGCAGGAGGTGCAGATCAACTGCGTGTCGAAGGAGATGCTCCGCGATGCGATGGCGCATCCGGAGAAGTACCAGAATCTCGTGGTACGCGTATCCGGCTTCAGTGCGTACTTTACTTCCCTGGACCGCGCCGTACAGGAGGATATTCTCCATCGAACCGAACACGCGGAAATATAAGGAAGCCTCTGATTTCAGGTTATTTATTCAAAGGTTCCTTACGGTATTTTTACAAACTCCGACTATCTTTTTCCGTGCAAATGCGGTAGAATGATCTTACAAAAAGTCTCAAAGTAGAAGAAAGGCATGCTCTTTATGAAAAAAATGGCAAAATGCGCGGTGTTCCACGGTGCGAACAAACCTTTTACGATTGCAGAATATCCGGTGGAAAAGGCTCCGGCCGGCTTTGGCGCGTCCTCCCTTTTGGCAAGCGGCGTATGCGGCACCGACATCCATATTCACACAGGACGGCTCGACACCCCGGCGGAAACCATCATCGGTCACGAATTTGTCGGCAAGCTTTTTGATCTCGATCCGGCAGAGGGGGAAAAGTACGGACTGAAGGTCGGCGACAACGTGATCGCAGACATCGCCATCCCGTGCGGCGAATGCCCGCTTTGTCTCTCCGGCGACGATGCGAACTGTGTCCATATGCAGTGCGCAAACGGCACGACCGTCGATCACGCACCGCATTTTTTCGGCGGATATGCTGAGACCAACTACACACCGTTATCCAATCTCATCAAGATCCCGGACGATCTCGACCCGCGTATGGTCTGCACCTTCGCCTGCCCCGGTCCGACCGCCATCCATGCGTTTTCCCTGGCGCACCGTGCGAACATCGACGTCGCGTCCATGCAGTACGCCGTGGTGCAGGGACTTGGTCCGGTCGGTATGTTCGCCTGCCTGTACCTCTGCGCGATTGGCATTCCGCACGTGTACGCCATCAATTTCGGCGTACAGGAACAGAAAGAAAATCTTGCCAAGGCGTTCGGTGTGGAGCGGATCTTCCGTCTCGATGGCACAGACAACGACCAGAAGATCGCTTCTGAGCTGACCGCAATCAGCGAAGGACTCGGCGTGAATCTCGTCTTTGAAGCGTCCGGCGCACCGGCAGCCGTTCCGATGGGACTGTCCCTCCTGCGCAATCGCGGTGTATATCTCGTACCGGGACAGTACTCCAACCACGGCGACGTGGCAATCTCTCCGCAGCTTATCACGTTCAAGGCGCTGCAGATTCTTGGCTCGTCCCAGTATTCGATGGTGGACGTGCGGAAGTATCTGGAATTTCTCTCCGCGCACCCGGAGCTGCACGACAAGATCCGCGCCCTCTCGACGGGGTATCCGGTGGAAAAAGTAAACGAAGCTTTTGCAGACGCGATGGCGGGCAAGAACATCAAAACGATGCTCATTCCGACGGCGGAATAAGCGAAATGCAGAACGGGAGAAAATCGGTTGAAACCGATTTTCTCCCGTTTTTTTGCTTTTATCCTAAAAAGAAAAGCGACCTGCCGCAGCAGATCGCCGTATTCCTTTATACGCGATTGTTTGATTTTACGATTGTACGATCGGCAGGATCACATCCCACGTCTTATTTTCCGTACTTCGCGTATCTGCCAAGGGTTTCCCCTGCGTCCTTGCCTACCACCGTCATCGCACGGTTGTTGTAGTGACCGCTGTATTCCTGGTTGATGAAATCGGGGTTCAGAAGGTTTTCCGTGATCTGGGAGGTGATCCGGGTGAGCAGCAGGAAATCGGGATCCTCACGGACGGCGCGTTCCTGGGCTTCCATGATCCGCTCATCCTTATCCGGTGTGGTGAAGTACCCAACGCGGATGATGCCGAATTTTTCAATTCCGCAGTCGCGCTTCAGGCAGTTCTTGAAGCGGATAAGCTTCTCGTAGTATTCGTCCTCCGACAGATCGCGGATGGCGTCCGACTCGCCTTGCAGCCAGATGTAGTAGATGTGCTCCACCGGCTCCGGCGCGTCTTCAAGTGCCGCCTTCAACTTGCCGATCGCCGCCTGATACAGTCCCTTTTCAGGGTCCCAATCGTCGATGGTGGTCGCGCCCTGCGCCGCGTGAACAGCCGCAACCGTCACATCGCTGCGGAATTTGCGGTATCTGCGGCAGAAATCGGGCAGGAGCGATCCGTTTCCAAAACACGCGCCTCCGAGATAGGGCGGCACCTCCTCGCCTGCCGGGTGATGCAGCGGCACATATTTCCGCTCAAGCAATTTATATTCGATGCAGCCGGGTACATCCGAGCGATCCGCCGGCGGCGCTTCGGTCTGCCCTTCCATATTGCTTTGTCCGCCAAAGAAAAGTATATCCATTCCGTGATCCTTTCGTGATTCGAGAAATTCCGAACACATTATAGCACATTACAGGAGGTTTGTAAAGGGTTCCTTTTATAGCTTTAAAATTCCATCGTATCGACAAACGTGTCCCCACGGACGATCACAGCCTCGCGTTTGCCGTTTTCGCGGATGATCGCGCCGCCCGTGTAGAGCATTCTGCCATCATAGTCCTTCGGTGGGATCGACAGTACCGCGGTCGGGAACGCCGCGTCGCGGTGATCCGGTGTGTGCGGTGGGATGAAATACGCCGTGTGCATATGGCCGCAGAGCAGGAGATCTATATGCATCTCGGCAAGGAGAGCTGTCCACCGCTCGTAGTATTCGCCGCCCACATCAAACGGGAACTCGAAATACTCGACAAACGGCACGTGGCAGATTGCGATCCGCAGACCCACTCCTGGCGCGTCAAATTCGTTTTCCCGGTTGGCGATCAGACTTTCGAGATACGCTGTCTCGCGCTTGCGGAAGTTGTCGAAGAAGATCGTGCCGCCGTATTCGATGTTGCGGTCGTACTTGTCCTCCCCGCAGTCTAAAATCACGCCCCACACATCGCCCTGCCGGAACGACCAGAAGCTCTCCCGTCTGCCATCACGGAACGCTGTCGGGCTGTAGCCGGGTAAAAGCTCCGCTGCATGACCACGGGTATCGTGGTTCCCTCTCGCGTACAGCACAGGACGTGTTCCATGTACAGCCCCGCCCGCGAGCGCGAACGTTGTTTCAAAGCACTCGATCCGGTCGGAGGAGTCGTTTATATCGCCGTCTAAGACGAGGAGATCCGCTCCTCCGTTTTTCTCCTCAAACGCACGATACGTTTCAAGCGGCACATCGACCGCGCCGTGCGTGTCCGCGAACTGGAACAAGCGGAGATCCCCGCCCGCATAGGGGACAAACGCGTATGTCTCACGGATTTTCTCTTCTCCCTTTGGATAGTACGGCGGCTTTTCCTTATACTCGACAAAAACAACCGTATAGTGTCCCGCATGATTCAGCGCCGTGCCGGAGACCGGGATCTTGTGCATCTCGCCGTAGTGGAGGAGTCCGACCTCCTCATCTGTGAATCGTTCCCCATCGATTTCGATCCAGCCGATACCCATCGTGGTCGTCCAGAATAGAATCTGGTAATCCGCACCGATGGCAAATACTACGGGATCATAACGTAAATATTCGTGCATTTCTTACTTCTTTTCCAAAATCGTCGCCAACTCGTCGATCGTTTCGTCAAATACCCGCATCGCGTTTTCGACCACCTCCGGCCCGGTCAGGTCGATCCCGGCGATCTTCAGTTCATTGAGCGGATAATCGCTGCCGCCGGTTGTCAGGAATTTAAGGTATCCCGCCGTGTCGCCCGTTTCCAGAATATGGGACGCAATGGCAACAGCGGAAGAGAAGCCGGTCGCATACTGGTACACGTAGAAAGCGCGGTAGAAGTGCGGAATGTACGACCATTCCACAGACACCACATCCTGCATTTTCGCAGCGCTGTAGTACGTCGCCTCCAGCTCAGCGTAGATCCCATTAAGACAATCGGCAGTAAGCGGGGTACCGGACTGCTCCAGCTCATGCGCTTTTCTTTCAAACTCGGCAAACAGGGTCTGACGGAACACCGTGGTTCGGAATCCCTCGAGAAAATGATTCAGCACATACGCGCGCCGTGCCGGATCCGTTTCGGTGGCAAGAAGATATTTCGTGAGCAGCACCTCATTGACCGTGGACGCGACCTCTGCGACCATGATCTTATAATCGTGGTTCACGTAATCCTGCGTTGTATTGGAATAATGAGAGTGCATGGAATGCCCCAATTCATGTGCCAATGTGAACGCATCGTCGAGGGTATCCGTGTAGTTGAGCAGCACATACGGATGCACGCCATAGATTCCCATGGAATACGCGCCGGATGCTTTGCCGGGAGTCTCGTATACGTCGATCCAGTTTTCCGCGAACGCTCTGTCGAGAAGGGCGGCGTATTCCTCTCCAAGCGGCGCTAGGGCTTTTTTCACCAGTGCCTTACCGTTTTCAAACGGCATCGGGTATTCCACATCTGCCGTCATTGGGCAATAGAGATCGAACACATCCAGTTCGGGCAATTTCAGCACCTTTTTGCGCAACTCCAGATACTTCTGCATTGTCGGCAGTGCCTCGTGAACGCCCTTTATCAGACTATCATACACAGATACCGGCACATTTCCGGCAAACAGAGCGGCTTCGCAGGCGGAATCATATCCGCGGATTGCGGCGAGCATATTGTCTTTTTTTACGTTGCCGGTATAGAGAGTAGCGAACGTGTTGTTGTATTTTTTATAGGTTCCAAACATAGTGTTGAACGCGTTTTCCCGCACCTTGCGGCAGGAGGATTCGCGATACATACCGAAATTGCCGGATGTCAGTTCCACCAGCTCACCGTTTTCATTCTCGATCTTCGGAATCTCCATCTCCACGTCGGTGAACATATCGTAGGTATCGGAAGCGGTGCCTGTGATCTTTGCGACCTGTGAGAGGATCGCCTCGCCTTTTGCGTCGAGGGTGTGCGCCTTTGCCCGGATCACGTCAAGAACATAGTGGCGATAGGTAGCAAGAACCGGGGTATCGAGCCACGATTTCAGCTCCTCCTCCGGAATCGTCAGGATTTCTGGTTCGAGGAAAGACATCGCGGTCATCAGTCCCACTCCGGCGTTCTGCGTCTTTGCCATCATTTCCTGCGCCGTCGTATTGCCACCATCGAGAGAGTAATTGAGATATGCGTAGCAGCTTGCCTTCTCGAGCTTCTCCATCGCGCCAAAGGTCAGGCCAAGCGCGTTCGCCAGTCCTTCCTTTGTGGACAGCGTTCCGGCACACGCGGCGATCTTTTCTGCCATTGCCGCACAGTCCGCAAGATCCGCTTCCATCGCAGCACCATCCGGATAGATCGGGGTCAGATCCCACTTCATAGCTGCATCGATCTCACTGCGCTTTCTCATAGTCGTTTTTCTCCTTTTATATATGCAATAATATTTTTCGTATCGGGCTCTACGGCTATTGTAGCATTTTCTGCCGCGTATGTCAAGGTGCGGCGCAAAATCTTCCACGGGATACGCGCATCTTGACATTCCGCACACGGTATGGTATACTTTTCGGGAAGCTAGGGAAACGACGTTCCGGACACACAAACACAGGAGAAGCGGCGTAAAATCCACCATAGAGCGGTGTTTCCTTACAGCAGCGGAGGAAAAAGATGAAATCACTGGAAATTTACACGGACGGCTCCTGCAAGAAAAATCCCGGTCCGGGCGGATGGGGAGCAATCCTTGTGTATAGAGGAAAAGAGAAGGAACTGTGCGGCGGCGAGGCGGATACCACAAACAATCGGATGGAATTGACCGCTGTGATCCGCGCGTTGGAAGCACTGCGGGAGCCATGCTCCGTAACGCTGGTCTCAGATTCGCGCTATGTCTGCGACGGTATAGGCAAAGGCTGGGCAAAATCGTGGAAAAAGCGCGGCTGGAAAAAGGGTGACGGTTCCGCGGCGCTGAATCCCGATCTGTGGGATGCGCTTCTTTCGCTCTGTGAAACGCATGAGGTAACGTTCTGTTGGGTCAAGGGACACGCCGGGCATCCGTATAACGAGCGGTGCGACACAATGGCACAGACGGAGGCGGAGAAATATCGATGAACCTGCTTACCGCATACGCCGACACACTTCGGCATATCGCCCTTATCTGGTACGGACTCTGGAGCCTCCTTGCCTTGTGGTGTACGATCTCAGACAAGCACAGAGCAAAATCCCACCGATGGCGGATCCCGGAAGCATGGCTTCTCGCAATCGGCGCTGTAGGCGGCGCGCCGGCAATGCTCTTTTGTATGATCGTGATCCGCCATAAAACCCGCCATGCGAAATTCATGCTGACCCTGCCGGTATTTACGCTGCTGCACCTTGTGGCAATCTACGCGCTCTGGCAGATATGAAAAAACGCGGTACCCGTCTTCACTGTGGGATACCGCGTTTTTTTGTATGGAATTCATGGAATCACTGCATCCGCACTACCGTTTGTTCTCTGTCGCAAGCCGTGTACCTTGCCGGGATCTCCTCACCGAATTGCGCAGCGTCTCCGTTCCATACGACAACCACCGGCTCTCTCTCCCGTGCTACGGTAAACGGCTTTTTATAGATAGGAGAATGCGCGCCGAAGAAAAGCACGTCCGCCGCGGAAAACCAGTCCGCAATACACACATCACCCTCGTTCCACGACGATGAGCCGTAGACAACCTCACAATTCTCATTTACAAACCGCACTGCGGTGATCGGATGGCTGCTCCGTTTCAGATAGGTGCGCGGAGCCGTCTGTACCGTGATCTCGCCAAGCTGCGCCGTTTCCCCGACCGTCACCGGAACATCATACGCTTCCGCCGTCGCGATCAGGCTGTAGTACACCGACCATTCCGCTTCTGTCTGCGGTTCCGGCAGGTATAGTCCGTACACGATATAGCTGCCGCACAGCTTCTGGAACGAGGCAAGATGGCGTTTGTGATAATGGGTCAGGCAGTATCCCGCAAGTTCCACGGCATATCGATCCCGCGCCGTCTCGGTAAGCTGCCTTGTAAACGTATATGCACCGTCGGATACATCGATGAGATACACATTTCCTGCGCTCTGCACCACAAACCCGTCCCGCTTTCCGACCGACTCGTACACGAGCACATTTTCTCGTGTGGTCACAATACGGCATACGGCGATGTGGCAGCCGGTCAGTGCGAGAATTGCCGCGTATCCCGTAAGATACAGCCTGCGCCTCTTCGGATACGGCAGAAGAAGAGTCAGCACCATCACAATGATCAGCCAGAGCCACAGTCCCGGATACCGCAGCGACAGACAAATCCCACGGATCTCTGCAATCCGCCGGACAGGCAGGAGCAACAGTCCCGTATATCCCTCGATCACGGCGGAAAGAGGAAGGATCAAAATCCGCAGCGGATAGAGTATGAGATACGCGATGACAAGGCACAGCTCCACGGTGATCGCAGGAATGTATACAAGATTCATGAAAAAGCCCGCGAGCGATACCTCTCCGAAATAGAAAAAGGAAAGCGGCAGGAGAATCGCAGTGACAATTGCTGTCATAACTATGGAGGAAAACAAAGAAAACCGTAATCCACGGAGCCGCTTGCCCAGCCTGGTGCCGGCAGGCTTTCCGGCAAGAATCCAAAAGAGCCTTCTCTGCCGTCGGAGGAGCGCTGCAAAGGTGTGGCATCCAGCAACAGCGCAGACTGATAACTGCAGGCCGATGTCCCAGACGGCGCACGGTTTGAAAAGCACAATTCCGACCGCTGACAGCGACAGCGCACAGGCATCGGGCAGCTCAGACTCCCGCATACGGAAAAGCTGCGCGGCGATGTACATGATCCCGGCCCGATTTACGGATGCCGGAAAGCCGGTCAGTGCCATATATGCCGTGCATACAAGGATCAGCACGATCCTGCGATGCTTTGGTTTTCTGCGGAAGCAACGGATAAGGAGCCGTTCCGACAGTGCGACAAGGATACCGAGATGGGTTCCGCTGACGGCAAGCAGATGGTAGATTCCTACGCGGCGGAACCAAAGACCGATCGTGTCAGACAGTCCGCTCCGGTTGCCGAGAAACACCGCGGCGGACAGCCCTCCATCTTGTATATGCGCGGAAAGGCACGCGGAAAGAACGGTGTTCCACTTTTTGAGCAAAAGCGTCGGCGTGCAGACAACCGCTCCCTCCGCCGCACAATCCGCGCTGTCACAGG
This sequence comes from bacterium, assembly GCA_963643035.1. Classification (GTDB taxonomy): domain Bacteria; phylum Bacillota; class Clostridia; order Oscillospirales; family CAG-272; genus UMGS1696. The sequence continues at coordinate 18,692 of CAVIKO010000151.1, read as the reverse complement.
CAAGCACCGCGCCGTCCGCCCCGTAATACCGTTCCTCATCAAAACCGCCGCTCACGCTCCAATCCCGCACCGTGATGCTGCCGCGAATCCGCTGTCCCTGCTGAAAGCTCTGGGCGGATACCGTAGTGAGGGCAACGGTATACGGCAGTCTCCGCGCGTCGTCATAAAACCGCACCAGATAGACCCCGCCGTACACCTCAATCCTGTATACCTCCGTCACCACACCATATCCCGTGCGTGTTTCACCGATCATTTTCCGATAGGACACGCGGTATAGATCGTGGTAGAAAAGAGAAAAAACGCTGGACGCTGCACACGCCGTACAGAGCAGAAGCGCGATAAACCGTTCTCTCTGCCAAGCCCTGCGACCACGGATTCCAAAGAGAATACCGATACATAAAGCCGCAAGCAGCACAGCAGCGATTCGATGTGCGCAGTCGAGACAGGCGAGAATACACATGCTGATATAGAATGCGAACAAGAACACCGCAGGTGCGTTCCCTCCCCCGGCATCCCTAATTGTACGAAACAATTCCCGTATCTTTTTCATCGGTTCTGCCCCTCCGTTGTCTGTCTCTCCACCCCACAGCAACAGTGTACCGCAGCAGCGGCAGCTTGTCAAGAGATATGCATGAAACGTTTCCAAAATTCGACAAACAAATTGCGCGGCCATTCGGCAGGGATAGACTGCCATCGAGAGTGACGAGAGCCGCTCTTATCGAGAGCCACTCTTATGACGAACGATCTCTCTCGTGCAGTTCCCTATTCCCGGCACTCCATTATCCATTGTACCTCGCCGTTGTATATCCGACCAATTGCAAGGTGAAGTCCGTCAGCTGAAGGAAAACATCCATGTGGGAAAACAGCCTGTTTTCAACAGCATTGACGCACTCATGGAAAAGCTTGAGGAGAACTGATTTGGTTCTATGAAGGAGAAACACTTGTTTCTTTCATTGATATCGAGCATCACGACATTCTGAAGGAATACTGAAAAGGCCGTTTCGGGAATGACTCCGGGACAGGTTTTTCATATTATCGGCAATTTCAGCTGTCTGAAAAGTACCTATTTTCAAGGCTTTTCCATATTTTAGGGCAAAAAAAAGGTATCAGATTTTCTATCAAAATCTAATACCCACTTTGGTGGAGCATGGCAAGCAGCATACGAACCCTTCACTGCCGCCTTTTTCTTCTGATTCTGTCAGCGATAGCGTCCGCGAACCGCCGCTGTAGTTGAAATTAATGTCAATATGGTCGTCATGCAGGAACACAGAGTTGACAAAAGTGTTGATGAGCTGCTTCTGGCATTCTCTGTCTTTATAATTTTTATTTTTAAATTGACCTAAGAAGTATTTTATGTGATCCCTCGTAAGTCTGAATCCGGATGCTAATTCTTTCTCGGCAATAGAGGCGGTCAGTTCTTTTTGTTGTGCTGTCAGCTCGTCCATGCGCGCTTTTGTTGCCTCGTTGAAAATGCCCAGCTCAATAGCGTGTAGCAAATTCTTTATTGCCGTTTCAACGCGTGACAGTTCCTTTTGCAGTGCTTCGACTTCCGCTTTCGTAAAATCCTGCTTCTGATAGTATTCCCATGTACAGTCTGTGATGAAGTCAATCAGCTCATCGTTGCTTACGAGTTCGATTGCCGCATTCAGAACTGCGTCTTCGATCTGTTCTTGTCTGATGGCTTTTTTATCACATGCAGTTTTCCCTTGTCTTTTATGCTTTGTGCAAAGGTAGTAATTGTGTTTTGCACCGGTATGGCTTGTCCCGCTCTCGCCTGCCATAGGTGATCCGCATTTTCCGCAGAACAATTTATCCGTCAGTATATATTCAGCGCGACTCCATTTATGCGATGGGGCGCGCTTATTTACTTTAAGCAACGCTTGCACCTTTTGGAAAGTCTCGTCGTCGATAATGCGAGGTATCCCTCCCGGAATCCGCTTATCCTTGTATGTGTACACGCCCGTGTATTTTTCATTTTTCAGTATTCCACACAGGCTGTTTTTTGTAAAAGGTGTTCCGCGCGATGACCGTAAACCGAGACTGTTGAGATGCCGGACAATTTCCGGGGTTGTACTGCCGCTTGCATACATTTCAAATATCATCTTCACTGTTGGAGCGGTATTAGGGTCTATAACGTATTTTTTATCCGGTCCGGTTGAGTATCCGAGCAGATTCGTTCCGCCAAGCACCTGACACTTCTCTGCGCTCTCAGCACGTCCACGGCGGACATTCTGCGAAAGCTGGAGAGAGTAGTATTCTGCAAATCCTTCAAGTACGCTTTCAAGAATAACCCCTTCCGGTGAGTCCGGAATTTTCTCTGCGATGTATTCGACGCGGACGCCATTCTTTTTGCATTTCAGCTTGTTGATTGTCAGCTCTTCACGGTTCCTACCGAAACGGTCCACTTTCCAGACGAGGATGACGCCGAACTGCTTCTTCGCCGTGTCGTGTAGCATAGCCTGAAACTGCTCACGGCTGTCTGTACGTCCGCTTTTTGCGCGGTCGATATATTCGTGAACGATAGTATAATCATGCGCTGCGGCATATGCCTGAGCTGCTGCAAGCTGTCCTTCAATCGACTGTTCCGTCTGACTGTGTGATGAATACCGAGCATATACAACCGCGATTTTGTCACGGCTGTTATGTTCGGATTTTTTATTTCCGGGAAGGTTGAAGTTAATTTCAGCGGGCATGATTATTTCTCCCAATGATGTCCACAGTCGTGGCATATACACATGGAACGATATACGGTATGTATCTTTTCATTGGAGACAGTTTTTGTTGTGGACCGCGTTTTATCCTTTCGCCCTTTAAGGGATTGAATTATGAGGCGCGGGATAAAAGCAACACACCAAAAGAGCATGTCAATCATCCACCACCACCAACCGATGCATATCCACCAAAGGCAGCCATGACCTTTTTGAGTTACACTTTTGGTCTTAGATTTCGTCTTCGTAGTTTTACCCGTAGTTTCTTGCACGAGCTGCACATCTACGTTTTCACTACCGCATTTCGGGCAAGTCATAGTCCTTCTCCTTTCATTTTCTGAGCAGTTCAGCCGCATTTACAAGCAACTGAGCCTGCTGTATTACACTCATTTGACGGAACAAATTTAACAGTTCGGTTTCCTGATCTGTCAAATGAGAATTACCATTCATTATGGTTACAGGCGCATTTGTGTTTCCAATGATACCGTGATTGTCCTGAACTGTCTGTACATCAAGTCCTTGACCATCTGTAAGATATGTCACGGGAACACCGAAATACTCTGCGAGCTTCTTAACCGTAGAAAATTGTGGAGTTGATTTTTTATCCGCCCAGTCTTTAGGTGTAGAGCGTGATATTCCTATTTCGTCAGCCATCTTTGACCGGGATACTCCTTTTTCCTTACATAGCGCGATAACTCGTTCATAAAAGTCCATATCATTGTCCCCAACAAAATTTATTTGAACTATTTTGAACAAACCTATTGACAAATCCATAATAGTATGGTATACTGGACTAAACCGAACAGAGAGTATAGAACACCACCCTCTGAAAAATCGGTTTTCAGCGGTTCGGGTTTGTATTATTAAATTCAGTGGCATGAATCATTGTAACACAAAACCGAACAAAAGTCAAGTATTTTGAACTAAAAAGGAGGCTTATGTTTGGAAAAGTTTTTTTCGTGCGAAGAAATAGCCGTGAGATATTCGGTAAAGATTACCACCGTCTGGGAATGGATTAGACGTGGTGATCTTCCCGCTATCAAAATCGGCAAACAGTATCGTATCCGCGCAAGCGACCTTGAGGCGTTTGAACGCGATAACCGCACCGGATTGATTGAATGTCACGATGAATAAAATTGACATCTCTCAAATACCGTCGTCCGAGCAGCGTAATCTTGCAAAAACATTTCTCGCTGCAATGGAACAGTTTTACAGTGATCCGAAAAACGTGCAGGCGTTTGAGGACTGGAAAAAATCACAGGAGGTCAAAAATGCTGACCAAAGAAGAACGGCGAATGATAACCGCGATAACTGCGGCGGCAATGATGGTGTCGCTGTCGTCGGCAGTGTCCATCGTCAAGAATCTATCATCCCCAAAGGCAGAGACTCATGTTTATCTGCCGCAAACGGCTGATACGGTAGCACCATCGTCTCAGTCGAAGCAATCCCCAGTTTGTATGCCAATTAGCTTTCCGGACAGCGCGAAAGAAAACAAAAACACTGTTTCCAGCTTATCTTGTGTTGAAACAGCAGTCTTGGAATCAGAAGCAGCATACATTTCTGAAATTCCACTTTCAGAAGAGCTTCAGACCGTTATGCAGGATGCTTGCTTAGAATACGACGTACCGTATGCGCTTGCACTTGCGGTGTGCGAAGCTGAAAGCTCTTTCCAGCCTGACGCAGACAGCGGTACCTGTTGGGGGCTTATGCAAATCAATCCGGTCAATTTCAATTGGCTGCGAAATGAGGGCATAGAACCTACAACTTACGCCGGAAACATTACAGCGGGTGTGTATATGCTCGGTCAATTACTGGATACTTACGAAGATACACACAAAGCTCTAATGGCTTATAACTGCGGAGATATTGGAGCATCGCGCTTGTGGGGATACGGATACCTAACAAGCACTTACTCAGAAAACGTAATCGAAAAAAGTGATAAATGGCAAAAAGTCATTATTGATAACATCACAGGAGGAAAAAATCATGTTGGAAATTAAAGTAACCGTTGTAATCCCCGGAATGCCCGAAGCAATTAATAATCTTGCACAGGCACTTACAAATTCAAACATACCAGCGCACCCGAGAACAGTTCAGAACATTTCCATTGAAACTACGCAGCCTATTCCTAAAGCAGTTGCAGAACAGCCTGTGGTAGTCCCTCAGACAAACACGGAAATTACTCCCGAACCTATCACTGCCGAGAGCACTCCGGCTGTCCAGACAGCTCTTATTGCGCCTGCTCCGACTCCTGCTCCAAACGCTAAGAAGTATACCCGTGAAGAAATCGCCAAAGCCGGCTCCGCTCTCGTAACACAGAACAAGATGCCGGAACTGCTTGCCCTGCTTCAGAAGCATGGAGTCGCGTCAGTTGCGCAGCTTAAGCCCGAACAGTATGACGCGTTTGCCGCTGACCTGATAGCCCTTGGTGCGGCGTTATAAGGAGGCAGGACAAATGCCCTCTCCTAATTCACATGCGCTTCTGAGCGCGTCTGCGGCTCACAGGTGGCTCGTCTGCACTGCTGCTCCGCTTTTTGAATCACAGTTTCCGTCCAGCACAAGCGAATATGCAGAAGAAGGAACGCTTGCACACGAATTTTGTGAGCTGTATGTTAGAAAGCACTTCACCGTCATGAACAGACGTACTTTCAATACAGAGTTGAAAAAGCTACAGGCAAATCCCCGATACAACGAAGAAATGCTCACAACGGCGCAAACTTATCTTGACTATCTCAAAGAAAAAGCAATGAATTTTGGCTCTGCACCGTATGTCACTCCGGAAGTCAGAGTGGACCTGAGCGACTACATTCCGGACGGATACGGAACGTGTGACTGCGTTATGATTGGCGGTGATACGCTACAGATTGTTGACTACAAGCATGGTAAAGGCGTTCCGGTATCCGCTGAAAACAATCCTCAAATGCGTCTGTATGCACTTGGCGCGTTAAAAATGTTCAGTGCAATATACGGCGATACAATTCAGACAGTGTCAATGGCTATCTGTCAGCCGCGCTTATTTGCGGAACCGAGCGAGGAAACAATTTCTGTTTCTGAATTACTTGCATGGGGCGAATGGCTTAAACCTATTGCACGGGAAGCATATAACGGAAACGGAAAGTTCGTCCCCGGTGAGCACTGCAAGTTTTGTCGCGGCAGAGCACAGTGTCGTGCGCGCGCTGAACAAAACACTGCACTGGAAGATTTCAAGGACTGCATCCCCGTTAATAAAGCAAGTGATGAGCAAATTGTAGCGGCAGTTCTCGGTAACTCCACACGTCCAAACGGTGAGTCTCCGCTTCTCACAGATACCGAAATCGGTGACTTACTTACACGCGGTGAAACACTGGTAGCATGGTACAATGACCTGAAAGAATACGCTCTTGATACCATTCTTAAAGGAGGAACTATTCCCGGATACAAAGCTGTTGAAGGTCGAAGCAACCGCGCATTTAATGACGCCGACAAAGCAATGCAAATTGTTGTGAAAGCAGGATTCGATGAGGCTGTGCTTTACGACCGAAAGCCGAAGTCACTGTCAGAGCTTGAAAAACTACTTGGTAAGAAGAAGTTCGCGGAGCTGCTTTCCGGTCAGGTGTACAAGCCTAAAGGTTCACCTACACTCGTGCCGATGTCTGACAAACGTGAGGCTTATAATTCGGCAGTTACTGACTTCTCGGATGTAACAGCGGGTGAGCAAGCATGAGTCGCGTTATCACTATCCATTACTCAACAGGCTGGATTCAGCTGTTGATCCCCGATTGGCTTGATAGAGCAAGCGTGAAAAACATCCGTCTTGCGCTAAAACTTATAGCTCAAAACCAGTGCGACAACACGGAAATAATTGCAGAGCTTGACAGATTCTTTCCCGATTGCATTGAAAAATTGAAAGGTGAATGGGCTAAAGCAAGCTGTGAATATCGGGACGGTTATCGTCTCTCTGATAAATGGTATTGTTCAAGTACAGAGCGGAAAGCCATCGAAAAGAGTAACAGACAGCTGCTCAGCTCAGTGAAAAAAGCAAAAGCACGATATGATAAAATGTGCAAAATCAAAGTGTTATACGACGCGTTAAAAGAAAAATATTTTATTGATTAAGGAGAAATGAATTATGTATCAGAACGACCCCATGAAAGTGCTTACCGGAGAAGTCCGCTTGTCTTATGCGCACCTCACTCAGCCTTACGCCAATCCTAAACAGCCCGGCGCGAAGCCGAAATACTCTGTTACGCTGCTGATCCCGAAAACTGACGTTGCCACGAAAATGGACATTGAGCAGTCAATCGAAGCCGCTGCGCAGGATGCGGTTGCTAAAAAATGGGGCGGTTTCAGACCTCCGCAGCTTAAATCCGTTCTCCATGATGGGGACGGTGTCAGACAGGATGGAACACCGTTTGGCGAGGAATGCAAAGGGCATTGGGTAATGACGGCGTCCAGTGAACAGCCTCCGCAGGTCGTCGGAATGGACAACATCAACTGCCAGCTTGCACCGCAGGACATTTACAGCGGCATGTATGCGCGTGTAACAGTTCGATTCTTCGGCTATGCTAACTCCGGCAACAAAGGCGTCGGCTGTGGACTTGGAAATGTGCTTAAAACACGCGATGGCGAACCGCTTTCGGGCGGTGCGTCTGCGGCATCAGATTTTGCCGGAATCGGGCAGAGTGTTGCACCTACACAGGGAGCGAATGCATACGGTACCGTTCCCGCTTATCCGATTGACCCCATTACCGGAATGCCTCGATGAAATAAATGGCGTAAAAGCGCATGGCATATTCCGGTCATGCGCTTTTCTGCAAATCTGAGCAAAGGAGAAACAGCTATGTATACGTATCTGCATCATTTAAGCATTGACCTCGAAACATATTCGAGTGTCAACATTAAAAAGGCTGGCGCACAAGCGTATATACGCAGTCCGGATTTTGAGATACTTTTGCTATCTTACAGTGTCGATGGCGGACCGGTAAAAACCATTGACCTCACTGAAACACACGAAATCCCGCAAAACATTACCGATATGATTTTTAATCCGGCATACGTTAAACACGCTTTCAACGCGGCTTTTGAGTGGGGATGCCTTTCCCGATACTATAACACAGAACTTGAACCGAGACAATGGCATGACACTATGCTGCATGGACTTTACTGCGGCTATACAGCAGGTTTGGACGCGACGGGTAAGGCTATCGGTTTACCGGAAGACAAGCAAAAGCTGAGAATCGGCAAGTCACTTATTCAGTATTTCTGCGTTCCCTGCAAGCCGACAAAGGCTAACGGCGGGCGAACGCGAAATCTCCCGCGTCATGATCCTGATAAGTGGCAGCTTTTCAAGGAATACAACGCGCAGGACGTTGTTACGGAGATGGAAATAGAATCTCGTTTATCGAGCTTTCCGGTACCTGATAGCGTGCAGAAGCAGTGGGAAACTGACCTTATTATCAATAACAGGGGTGTCGCAGTTGACATGGACTTTGTCAAGAGCGCACTTTATCTCGGTACGGTAATGAATGAGCGGCTGAAAGCGGAAGCTGTCGCGCTGTCCGGCTTACAGAATCCCAACAGTGTCAAGCAGCTTACAGCGTGGCTTGAAGGTGAGACTGGCGAAGAGATATCCAACTTACGCAAGGAAACAGTAAGCAAATTGCTTGACCGCGACGAAAACAGCGCGGCGGCGAAACGGATGCTTGAAATCCGTCAGGAGCTTGGCAAAACGTCCATGAAAAAATACGACGCGATTGAAAACGCTGTGTGTGAAGATGGCAGAGTTCGCGGACTGCTACAGTTTTACGGTGCAAACCGGACCGGTCGCTGGGCAGGACGATTAGTACAGGTGCAAAACTTACCCCGTACATACACTGATCCTCTTGACCTTGGGCGTGAGCTGGTTCGTGAGCGGAAGCTCGACAATCTGCGTGTCTTGTATGGAAGCGTAAACGACACGTTATCACAGCTCATTCGCACAGCTTTTGTTGCCGCGAACGGTCGTGTGCTCATTGACGCAGATTTTTCAGCGATTGAGGCGAGAGTAATTTCGTGGCTTGCAGGTGAGAAATGGAGACTTGATGTATTCCGCAGTGGCGGCGATATTTACTGCGCGTCAGCTTCACAAATGTTCCATTGCAATGTTGTCAAGGGTGGAGAAAACGGACATTTAAGACAAAAAGGTAAGGTGGCAGAGCTTGCACTTGGTTATCAAGGCAGCACAGGCGCGTTAATCAATATGGGAGCTTTAGACATGGGCATTCCGGAAGAGGATCTTCCTGATATTGTACGCCGATGGCGGGAGGCAAACTCAAAGATATGTGACCTTTGGTATGCTTTTGACAATGCCGCTGTCTCTGTTGTTGCGAATGGGGGCTATGCACGCATTGGATGCTGTACGTTATCGCGCGAATATGACGCGATGCAGGGGCGAACCTGTCTCACAATTGAGTTACCTTCTGGGAGAAAGCTATTCTATGTTGATCCGGCTATCGGTGAAAACAAATGGGGAAACCCGTCCATTTCATACGCAGGTGTTGACCAGACGTCGAAAAAGTGGACTCGCGTTGAAACCTATGGAGGAAAACTCGTTGAGAACTGCGTACAGGCAATCGCACGTGACTGTCTTGCACACTGTATCGAACAGCTTGAATCAGCAAATTTCCCGGTTGTCTTCCATGTACATGACGAAGTGGTTATTGAAATCGAACCGTTTGCAGACGAAAAATCAATGCTTAATACTGTTGTGGCTATGATGTCATGCCCGATTCCGTGGGCTGAGGGTCTTCCGCTGAACGCTGACGGCTGGGTAGGACACTACTTTAAGAAAGACTGAGAGGTTATAATCATGAAAATCATAAAACCGTATACTGAAATTCTGACTCCGATTGACCGTGATTCTATACTTAAACACATCGAACTCTGTGGGCGCACCTGTTATAAATCTGAAGACCTCATTAAGGACGAATCGTGCTACACGTTTGCGAAGAAGCTCATCGCACGAAACCATGAATCAGTGCTTGAACATGTGAGCATATCCGTAAAGTTTGTATGCGACCGTGGAGTATCGCATGAAATTGTGCGTCACAGACTTGCTTCATACAGTCAGGAATCGACGCGCTATTGCAATTACAGCAAGGACAAGTTCGGCACTGAAATTACTGTGATCGAACCTTGTTTCCTTTCGAGAAATACAGACGGCTGGATGCTGTGGGAAGAGGGATGCCTCGCCGCCGAAATGGCTTATTTCAATCTTCTTAATTATGGCTGCACACCCGAAGAAGCGCGTTCTGTTCTTCCTAACAGTCTGAAGACAGAATTGGTTATGACAGCGAATATAAGGGAATGGCGGCACTTTTTCAAGCTACGCTGCGCCTCTGCCGCTCATGTTCAAATGCGCGAAGTGGCGATTCCGCTTTATAAAAAATTCGCTGATGAGCTGCCTGAACTTTTTGGAGATATTGGTTGGGAGAAATGATTATGGATGCGGTAGTGTACATCAAAAATCGTAATAAAATGCACGAATATCACATGCGTCATGACAGTAATTGTGGGTGTGGGAAATGCCCCGCTTATATGGTAGAGGGCTGTTTTGACAGCAGCACGAAGGAACCTGAAAAACTCGTGGAAGCTGTGAAGCAGTGGATGCAAATGCACCCGGATGAAGCAGAAATGCATGCAAAACCACCGAAGGACTATGACACACGGGTTTGCATTGCGGTTCGTAACACCCCATGGGAGTTTGTGGACATTCTAAACGAAGTGGCGCATGATCTGTTGTCGGATGAAGATGAAGACGTTGGATTATTGATAGCGGAAGCGGCATGCGTGATTGCAAACCTACTGATGCAAACGGGAGGTGTAATCGACGATTGATGAGCTTCCTGTGGTTTACAAAAATACGGAAGGAAAATATATGAATCACTTAGGTGACATTACAAAAATCTGTGGCAAGGATGCTCCCGTAGTCAATGTAATAATCGGCGGCAGTCCATGTCAAGACCTTAGCATAGCCGGAAAAAGAGCCGGACTTTCCGGAGAGCGTTCCGGTCTGTTTATGGAACAAATACGCATTATAAAAGAAATGAGAAAAACTGATGAAGACAGAGGTAGAAAAGGAACTGACATCAGACCTCGATTCATGGTCTGGGAAAACGTGCCGGGTGCGTTCTCGTCAAACGGCGGCGAAGACTTCCGCGCGGTCCTCGAAGAAACTGCCCGGATCGCAGACGAAAACGCCATTATTCCTCGACCTGCGAATGGGGGGGGCTGGCATACATCCGGCTGCATCATGGGAAACGGATACTCCATTGCTTGGCGCGTACTTGATGCGCAGTTTTGGGGAGTCCCCCAACGTCGCCGTAGAATCGCACTTGTCGCAGATTTTGGTGGTTCAAGCGCACCCGAAATACTCTTTGAGCGCGAAAGCCTGTCAGGGGATTCTGCGTCGTGCGGAACGTCGCGAAAAAGTGTTGCCGACAATTTTACGGATTGCTTTGGAATCACAAATCGCGGCAGAATCACAGGCGAAGTAAGTGAAACGCTACGTGCCGGATCACACGGCGCACTACCTATGATTTGTTCACTTGATAACGGACAGATGGGTGAGCCGGGCGTTACTGCTACACAGTCAAAGGCTTTTGGAATATGCTCATATGCGTCAAATAGTATGCTGTCCGACAATCCGCATAGCGGTATTTATGAAGCGGATACGTCCAGAACACTTGATATGAATTGTGGAAATCCAGCCTGCAATCAAGGCGGTATTGTAATAGTTTCTCCGCGTGTGTATGATGCGCGCGGTAATGGGAACGGTGAAACAGTTCCGACGTTAACAGGGGATCATCAAAGCCGTGTTACCGATTATACCGCAATTTGCTTGGACGTGGGTCACATCAATATTGGCAATGATGTTTCAACACCTTTACTCGCACGCGGCTATAAAGACCCTCCTGTTGTATGTCAATCAGTGACCGCTCGTCGATTGACTCCGCTCGAATGCGAACGTCTACAAGGCTTTCCTGATGGCTGGACAGATATTGGCGTGTGGACAGATACAAACGGCAAAGTACATAAAGAATGTACGGATACGGCGAGATACAAAGCTCTCGGAAACAGCATTGCCCTGCCGCCATGGCAGTATGTTCTGCAAAAGCTCTCTTTATGCTGTGATGGTGACTGGACAATGGCAAGCCTGTTTGACGGTATCGGTGGATTTCCGTTAATCTGGGAGCGGTTGAACGGTGCCGGCACGTGTTTATGGGCATCGGAGATCGAAGAGTTTCCGATAGCTGTAACAAAATATCATTTTGGAAGGTGAAAAACAAGTGTTTGAGATTGACAAAATCTATAATCAAGATTGTTTAGTAGGGATGAAATCACTGCCCGACAAATCCATCGACTTAATTTTAACCGACCCGCCTTATGGTAAGAAAGCCGATAAAGGGACAAACGGTTTTGGGAGATCGGCAAATCGCCGCTACACTGGAGGATGGGATAGCAGTATTCCCTCTCAGGAGGTATTCAATGAGATGTTTCGGATTGCAAAGAACTTGATTATCTTTGGCGGAAATTATTTTTGCAGTATGCTACCACCGTCAAATTGTTGGATATTCTGGGATAAAAAAGGAGACACGGCATTCCAAAATCCTTTTGCTGATGGGGAACTGATTCACACTACATTAAAAAAGCCAGTAAAGAGAATTGTGTTTCGTCAGCAAGGTTTTATCAAAGATAGCAAAGATAAGCGTTATCATCCGACACAAAAGCCGACAGAACTCGTATCTCAACTCATTGATATGTTTACAGAACCAGCGGCAACTATTTGTGATCCATTTCTCGGAAGCGGAACAACCGTTGTATCTGCTATAAAAATGGGCAGGCACTACATAGGATACGAAATTAATCCAGATTATTATAAAATTGCGCTTGAGCGTGTGGAATCGGAGGTAGAGAACAATAATGGGGTTTTACAGGTAGGAAATGCATATATCCTGTAAAAAAAAACGTGTATGTGACGAATGCGAAAGAGAGGATAACACATGAAAAAGCCGTGTAAAATCTGCGGGAAGGTCACTGAAATGCTCTCGTGGGAAGACAAATGTTATATCTGTAAGAAAAAACAGCACATGAAGGATGTACTGCAAGATATTCAGGAGGGGCGCGATACAAGCTGTGAGGAAGAAATCTATTGCCCTTGGTGCGGTGTGATTATTGAGAGATGCGAGATGAACGAGGCGTATAACGAAGGGCGATACATCATCGACTGTCCAGAATGCGGTAAGGAGTTCGTGTTGGAAACCTCTGTTAGCTTCAGCTACAGTACGAGCCAGAAACTTCCGGAACAGAGGGAATTGCTATGATGCGAATTATGCTCACTGTATTGCAAGTCATGCTGTTTCTCATTATGCTGCTTCTCTATCTTTCTGGAATCGGGTGTAAAGATTCTCGATCAGGAATGTTTCTCGGTGTGGGATGTTTGATTGCAGTTATTTTGTTAGTATCTATTTATATAGGAGGGGTTTTATGAAGCGTGAAGAAATTCTGGAAAGCGCGCGAACCTGTGTATGCACGGATCGCAATAAACAATACGGAGAACCTGAAGATAATTTCAAGGCTATCGCTGAAATGTGGATGAGTCATTTCAAAGCAAAAGGATATAATATTTCAATTACGGCTACCGACGTTGCCCTCATGCTTATCGAGTTTAAGGTGGCACGTGCCATTACTGCAAAAGCACCTAAAGCTGACACGTTCATTGACATTGCCGGATATGCGTCGTGTGGCGGGGAGATTGCTACACAGCTTTTACGTGGTGAAAATGCGGAACTCTGCGTGTATTGTGGTGAGATTATCCCTGAAGGATTGCAGGTATGCCCGAAATGTGAAGCAAAAATGAGGCAGAAATGAAAGACTGGACCGGAAACAGCCGCTCTGCTCATGCAATTCTCGGCGCACGCAATTACGCACAGAATGAGCGAGAGGGTCATGACTATTACGCGACAGAGCCTAAAGCCGCACGGCTTCTCACAGAGGTTGAACAATTTTCTCCGATAATATGGGAATGCGCCTGCGGTGAGGGGCATCTTGTCAAAGAATTTGAAAAGGCGGGGTACATGGTATATGCTTCTGATCTCATTGACCGGGGTTGCGGCGAGAAGATTGACTTTCTTTCAACCGTTACCCCCCCCATTCAAGGGATGGATATCGTGACAAATCCGCCGTATTCTCTTGCAAAAGAGTTTGTGGAACACGCGCTCGACATTTCAAATGATGGCTGCAAGGTCGCAATGTTCCTCAAAATACAGTTTCTCGAAGGTAAATCTCGGCGTGAATTATTTAAAAAGTACCCACCTAAAACCATATATGTCAGCTCTGGTCGTCTACGGTGCGCGATGAACGGCGATTTTGAGAAATACAGCAAATCAAACGCAATCTGTTATGCTTGGTACATATGGGTTAATGGATTCTGCGGAGACACTATCGTGAAATGGATTAACTAATGGAGGAAATATGAGATCAGAATTTCACGTAACTGAATTTATTAACATATTGCTTATTTGCGTCGTGATTTTTCTAATCGGAGCGGTCATTGTGGGATTGGTACTTAATGAGACAAACCGTCTTTCTGAAGGGGTCATTGTGGACAAGCAGTACAACCCAGCTCGTTTTATTGATGGTACATATTATCCGTCCACTTACCGTTTTACGATTGCCGGAGAAAAGAATGGTAAATCGGTTCGCTATTCGTTCTCGGTAACAAAAGCCGAATACGACAGATACAAAATCGGTGACTGGTACAAAAGATAAGGCGGTGTGTAATGAATAAGGATAGAGTAAAACGGGATTCATTTGATACGATGTGGGCATTCCTGCAAATGGGCAAGCAATGTGCAAACGTGGCGTGTCTGCGAGAGCATTGTGAGATGCTGCGACAGCTCATGAAACAGAAAACGGCTGGTCAGCGTAAAGATAAGCAGTCAGACATATCGTTTGATGAGCTTGATACTGTAATGAACGTGATTGTAATTGAAGCGATGTGCCTGTATTTAGACGGCACTCTGGACAAATTGGAAAAGGAGACTAACAGAAATGCTTGACATGGAATTTTTCCCTTATGATGATTATCACGGAGAAACCGGATACGATATTATTTGTGACGTGTGCGGCGACCGTCTCATAGGCACAGGCGGCATAGACATCCGTGACATAGGAGTTATAAATGCAATTAAGCGGCAGTGCGGTTGGAAGAGTGTTTGTAATCCAAAATTCGGCTGGATTGACATCTGTCCGCAATGCTACAAAGAACACCCTGAACTGCACTTCCGGCGTTCAACCGCAAAAGACGATTTTGAGAATATTATTCCTCAAATGATGGAGAAAGAGGTGAAGAATTGCGTGGATACATACGACGTCAGCTTTAAAGCAAAAATCGAGGGCGCGGATGAGTACGCTCAGGTTGGCGATGATTGGATTTGCTACACAGCGAATACGTCGGCAATGATAAAGGATGTCTGCGGCTCATATCCGACTGATTGGCACGGTGTAAGTTGCAAAAAGCTGATACCGATTCTTGAAGCCGGGATTCATACGTTGAAGGATCACAGTGACAAATACGCTATGTTTGATCCGGCATACGGCTATAGAGCGGTTCTGGGAACAACAGCATTCCTGTCAAGCATCTTAGAAAACTGCAAACGCTATCCATATGCCTTTGTGGTCGTAGAGTAAGGAGGATAATATGACAGACCTCAGAAAAAACGGAGAGGGCTATGCTGATCCTACTGCGTATGCCGCGCTCAGTCCTATAGTGCGTGAGGAAACCGAGCTTGAAAAGCGCGCAAACACACTCATCAAAACACTGAAATACATACTTGGATTAGCTGGCTTTGAGCTTATCAGCCGCATCGAAATACGCGACATTCGTACCGGGAGGGAGTTCAAATGAATGATATCGCTGGAAAGCATGACATCATTAAAAGCATCGGTGTTGAATCTGCTTTGGAACAGCTTGCAGAAGAATCGGCTGAACTTACTCATGCTGCTCTAAAACTCTCTCGTGCGTTGCGCGGTGTGAATCCGACGCCAATTTCAACGCCGGATGCGGTTTTGGCATTACAAGAAGAGGTCAATGACGTATTGCTTTGCGTTTCTGTGCTCGAAAGCGCATTAGGCAGTCTCCGGTCAGACAACATAATGTCAAATAAGCTGATGCGATGGGAGAAAAGGCTGAATGAGATTCATGGGGGGGGAGCGGTAATGCAGTCAGTTGGAGGGACTAACGATGACACATGACAGGCAAATAGTCATATCGGTTGGCAACAGCCGCAAAGATACGGTGTGGGTGCAAACGACATTAAATGTATCCGACCTTTATAACAGACTGAGCACGACCGTTCGCGGTACAGAAACACTCGAAACCTACATGAAACTGCCGAAGTCGAAGCAGGATGATTTGAAGGACATAGGCGGTTTCGTAGGAGGTTCATTGCGTGGACAGCGGCGCAAGGCTGAAAATGTTATCGGTCGTGATTTGATTTCGCTTGATTTTGATAATATTCCCGGCTGGCAGACAGAAGATATTGTGGCTAAGGCGGACAAGCTGGGGTGCGGTTTCTGCATTTACAGCACGCGGAAACACAGCCCTGCCGCGCCGAGACTGCGCCTGATTGTACCGTTCGACCGGACAGTAACACCGGATGAGTATGAACCGTGTGCGCGTCGTGTGGCGGAATTTATCGGTATCAATATGGCTGACCCGACAACATTTCAGTCGCACCGTTTGATGTATTGGCCCTCATGCTGTGCGGACAGTGAAACTGTTTACAAGGTTAAAGACGCGCCTTTTATCTCAGCGGATTTTCTGCTCGAAACTTACGAAGACTGGCACGACTATCAGAGCTGGCCCCAAGTGCCTAACGCGGTAAGCTACAAAAAACTGGCGATGAAGCAGGGTGATCCGACAGCAAAATCCGGTACGGTTGGCGCATTCTGCCGTACATACGATATTTACACGGCAATGGGCAAGTTCCTCCCCGGCATATATGATCCAGTCGCAAATGATCCCGAACGCTTCACTTATCTCGGAGGTTCAACAGCTGGCGGCGCAATTATCTATGACGGTGGAAAATTCCTATATAGCCATCACGCAACAGACCCATGCAGCGGCAGACTTGTCAATGCCTTTGATCTCGTGCGCCTGCACAAATACGGTGACATGGACGACAACGCAACGCCGGATACTCCCGTTGTTAAACTCCCGTCATATGCCGCGATGTGTACTTTCGCGCTCAATGACAAAGCCGTGTGTGCAACAATCAATCGGGAGCAGCTTGCGGCAGCGGTGAACGATTTCAGCGGCATTACGGGGGAAAATGCTACACAGCAGCAGACTTCCGGTGCTGACACAAACAGTGAAGCAGACTGGATGGACGGGTTAGAGCGAACACAGACGGGAGCAATAAAATCAACCATTAACAACAATCTGCTCATTTTAAACGGTGATCCCCGCTTGAAGGGCAGGTTCGCGCTGAATGAATTTGCCGGACGCGGTGAGGTACTTGACGCTCTTCCGTGGTCAGCCGACAACAAACGCCGTCTATGGAGCGATACGGACAGCAACGGTCTGTACTGGTATATGGAGCGCGCGTGGGGCATTACAGGACGTGGCAACATTGATTCTGCGCTTGATATCCATGCATCTATTCATGCGTTTAATGATGTTCAGGACTACCTTCAGGGGCTTGTCTGGGACGGCGTGGAGCGGCTTGACACCATGTTTATTGACTATCTCGGCGCGGAAGACAACGAATACAACCGTTCTGTTACGCGCAAATCCTTCACTGCTGCTGTCGCGCGTGCAATGACACCGGGTGTTAAATTCGACAATATGCTGATCCTCTGCGGCAGACAGGGTGCCGGCAAGAGTACAATACTCGATAAAATGTCAAGAGGCTGGTTCAACGACAGTATATCGACATTTGAGGGCAAGGAAGCAAGCGAGCTGCTGCAAGGAGTATGGCTTGTGGAAATCGCGGAGCTGGACGCATTCCGAAAATCAGACATTTCGCGTATTAAGCAGTTTCTGTCGCTCCGTGCAGACAGATACCGTGCGGCATATGGTAGGCATGTCAAGGAGCTTCCCCGCTCTTGTGTATTCTTCGGCACGTGCAACAATTTCGCGTTTCTTCAGGACAGCACCGGTAATCGCCGCTTTTGGCCCGTAGACATTGGTATAAATGCCGCGACGAAAAGCGTATTTAAGATGTCGGATGACGACATAAACCAGCTATGGGCGGAAGCAAAAGTGCGCTGGCAGCTTGGCGAAGAATTGTTTCTCACAGGAGAAGCCGAAGACATGGCGTTACTCAAACAGGAAGAGCACCGTGAAGTATCCGGGCGAGAGGGCTTGGTTCAGGAATTTGTCGAGAAGCCGATACCCTCTGACTGGGCGAAATGGTCACTCGATAGACGCCGCGACTTTTGGGCGGGTGCGGTTCGTGCGCCGTCAGATGGCGACGTACAGCTTGTACAACGCGACCGCGTTTGTCCCATAGAAATCTGGTGTGAGCTGTTTAACGGAAATCTCCGTGACATCAAACCGGCAGATACCCGTGAGATTAACGCCATTCTTGCCAATCTTCCCGGATGGGAGCGTTCTGAAAAAACCATGCGTTTTGGTCCCTACAGTATACAGCGCGGATTTGTATTCAAGGGCTGAAATAGGTGGTGTAACATTGTAACAGAAAGGTGTAACACAGGCGTAACATGTTACATTTCAAATTAGTTGCGATTCTTAACTATGTAACATGTTACACTTTTTGTTACAAAAAATGTTACAGTGATAAACATAAGAAAACTAAAGCAAAGAAAAGAAAAACGCATAAGAAAACTAAAGCAAAGAAAAGAAAAACGCATAAGAAAACTAAGGTAAAGTACGGTTATATATAAGATGTAACATTGTAACACTATTTTCTAATATGTTATATGGAATATAGAGTTTATAGG
>CAVIKO010000150.1:0-2150 GCA_963643035.1 bacterium | reverse complement strand
AATGAAAAACATACGATATAAGCCTAACAAAACCTACTGAAACGCAAGCGATACCAGCTCGAACACAGATAGCTGTACCTTATTCCGAATTGGCGATAAACGATCTGCACCGGAATCCAGCTATCTATATCCCTGTAAGCCCGCGGTAGCATATATGCCCGCCGCAGCGGCATCCCCGGTAGGAGAGGTGGAGTCCAGAGGATGGGGAGGAAGGATTCGCAAATCCTTCTTCCCTGTCCTCTGGTGCGCCGCTAGGCAAGAATCCGCACCGATCCGGTGCAATATCAATGCGCCGCAAGGCATAATCCGCACCGATCCGGTGCAATATAGAAGCAATGAGGCATCCCTCATTGAAAACCAACTGACCGCAGGTCAGTAGGCCGTCCGCAGGTCAAAATATAGGGTCTGGGATTACATCCCGGAGGACGCAGGACTGCCGTCCTGCCGTAGAAGCCGCGCGGCAAGCGTTGCCGCCGATACACGCGTCACGTAAACCCGCAGACCGGCGGGCGGCTCCGCCGTCACCACAATGGCGCGCGGTACATCCGTGGTCAGCAGTTCCACTACGCCGTCCGCCTCCGCCTTTCGGAGAAACGCGAGGGTGTCCCCCGGGGTTACCTCCCCGTCAATATCGAAAAAGCCGATCACATTTTCTGCGCGCACGAGCGTTCCCTCGCCGATGTGCAATAGCATTATTTGTTCATCCTCGTCGGCATCACAAGATACATGACCTCCAGCTCCGCGCTCTCCTGCTTTTCGACAGGCGGCGTATCCAGTACACGGTCGCCGAACACTTCGGGATCCGGAGACGCGCTGCACATGGGAGGAATGGCGGCGGATTCAATGGTAATACCCATGATGGGGGAATTGAGCCGGAGCCGCAGGGTTTCCGTATCGGACGGAACCGCGCGCAGCGTATCGAGCAGCAGCCGGCACGTGAACCCGATGATCACCTCGTCCCCCTCCAGAGCTGCCGGAACCGATTCCTCAATGGAGCCGCCGGAGGATACGCTGTAGATTTCAATGTGGTCACGCGCGAACGTGAGCTTCAGGTACGGCTTGCTGTTTCCGCCAAGCCTGTCCTCCGTAACGAGGGACGCGCGCTCGATAGCTCCGGTCAACTCCGATGCGGACACATAGCACTGGGAGCGGTAGGTCTGCGGCAGAACGCGCTCATACTGCATATAGGGATGCTCAATCATGCGCGTGAAGAAGTAGATATCGTCAATCTTGAAGATGATGTGCTTGCGGGCGAGGATCATGGTCGTATCCTCTTCGGTATCGCGGAGCATCCGGGCCAATTCAATCAGGTACTTGCCGGGAATGACCATTTCCGCGTCTGGCGCGGATGCAGGATCGGGCAGAGCGGTACGCGCAATCGCCAGTCGATTGCCGTCGGATCCAACCATGGTGAACACGCCATCCCGGATCCGCAGAAGCGCGCCGTTGAGAGCGGGACGCTGGTCATTCTGCGCAACGGCAAATACGGTGGCATCGATGAGGTCGCGCACGGTATGCTGCGGAAGGGTATAGATGCGGTCGCCTTTGAACATCGGCATGGTGGGAAAATCCATCCCGTTCTGCGCCGTGATCTCGAAATTGGACTGTCCGCCGATCACGCGAACGCGGTTGCGCGCGTCAATCTCGATGGTGATCTCCCCTTCCGGCATGACCTTGATGATTTGGAGGATCTTGCTCGTATTGATAACGTACATGCCCTCCTCCTCGATCCGGCAGGAAACGGTGGTTTGCAGTCCCTTTTCGAGGTCGAACGCGGAGATACGGCAGGTCGTCTGGGGATCGCCGTCAAACGCGCCGTAGCGGGCATTCGGCGGGCATTCAAAGAGAAGTCCTTCCACGGTGGTGATGGTGTTTTTGACCTGCGAGATCCCGGACGCAGGGATCAGCGCGGCAAGCAGCTTTGCTTTATCAAAGGTGACTTTCATCGGTATATCCTTTCCTCCGGGACTATGTCCCGCGCTTCTTTATTTTCCCGGACTTTATCCGGGGGGATTTATTCCGGACTTTGTCCGGGGCTTTTTGCCCCCTCGCGGGGGGCGCGTCATTTTGCACCGTATCGGTGCGGGATTGTTGTCCCTCGCGGGGGCGGGTGGATTTTCCATGCAGCTGTGCCGCTGCGGCAGCTTTTT
>CAVIKO010000149.1:0-2182 GCA_963643035.1 bacterium | reverse complement strand
TATTCCGAATTGGCGATAAACGATCTGCACCTGATGCAAGCTACCTATATTGCCCCAAGCCGCGGCAGCAGATATGCCCGCCGCAGCGATCATCCCCAAGGGGGATGGGGTGGAGTCCAGAGGATGGGGAAGGGGGGATTCGCAA
Organism: bacterium; assembly: GCA_963643035.1. GTDB lineage: Bacteria > Bacillota > Clostridia > Oscillospirales > CAG-272 > UMGS1696. Next base: position 2,037 of record CAVIKO010000149.1, on the reverse strand, counting down.
ATCCCGCCGTCCCCGTCCTTTGGTGCGCCGCAAGGCATAATCCCGCCGCAGCGGTACAGCTGCATAAAAATAGTGCGCCGCAAGGCAAGAATCCCGCACCGATCCGGTGCAATATAGAAGCAATGAGGCTTCCCTTATTGCAAAATAAGGGGCCGCGGGACAAAGTCCCGCCGTCACCGCGCCGTGACGGCGATCAGCCGCTCTAAAGGGATGTACCCCGCAACGCCGGACTTTAGCTGTATGTCGGCATCCAGACAGGCGGCGAGAGCCGCCTCAAAATAGGTGGGATCGATACCTGCCGCCGCGCGGAAGTATAACCCCACCCGGTACTCGTTCTTCCCCATATCCGCCGCGTATTCCGCCGCCGTCCGCTTCTCCCGGATGTACGCCGATGCCAACGCAAGATCCATAATCGTGTACTGAATCTGCGAAAGAATCTGGATCGGATCCTCCCGGCGCCCCTTCTTCAGCCGCAGACAGTCATACGCCCCCGCTGCGTCTCCCCGCAGAATGCAGTTTGCCAGCCGGAATGCGTCGTCCTCGTCCGTCGGAGTACAGACGGTGACAATCATCTCTGGGGTGACGGCGTTTTTTCCGTGTGCCGCGGCATAGGCGCCGAGCTTGGCAAGCTCCCCGGACAGGCGATCCATCCGCTTTCCGCACCGATCGCGCAGAAATTGCCCGCTCGCCGCATCCATCGTCACGCCATACGCGGTAAGATGCTTTTCCATCCACCGTCCAAGCCGCGCATCCGTCTGTTCGGGAAACTCCACCGGCACAAGGGATTTCGTAAGACTGCGAAAGGCGGAGCTCGGACGCCTCTGCGTTCCGGGATCAAAACCATCCTCGGTCAGAATGAGGAGAAACACGCACCCGTCTGCGGCGGGCAGGGCATCGTCCAGAACTTCATAGAGAGCGGCACGTTCCTTCTCCCGCAGGGATTCCAAGGACGAAAGCGATAGAGTAACCAGCGTATGCTCCGCCATCACGGGAGGCATAGACAACGCCTCGCGCAGATCAGCAGGCGTGTAATTCTCATCGTCAAAGGCGCGCCGATTCCAGTCGAGCAGGGCGGGATCGGGGAAGAGTGTCTCCTTCACCCGACCGAGGGTGTACCGCTTGAGGTACTCCTCCGCGCCGTAGAAGAGATACCCGCGCTCCCATTTTCCTTTGTCCGCCGCCTTGAGAAAATCCGTGTAGACCATGATCAGTCGTCACTCGGCTCTTTTTTTGTCAGACCGGCGTTCTCCGGCTTTTCTTTTTCCGCGCCTTTTTCCGGGTCAAGGATCTTGCGCTTCAGCGGAACTTTGGAACCGTCCGGATTCTGGATAACGGTATGGTCGAGCATGGCGGCAAAATTGGTGCGGAACGCAGCGAGATACTCCCTGCGCAGCGCAGCCTGCTCTTCCTTCTCCGCCGGGGTCAGTCCCTCGGCTTTTTCTTTTGCAGCAAGCGCATTGATGCGGTTCAATCGATCAGACATGGTGATTCCCTCCGGGGGTTTGAAATGGTATTCTTAGTATAGCAGATTTTCCCCGGAAAAGCAATAGACTTTCTTGGAAGTTTCCTCCCTGCGGGAGGCGGGCTTGTGGCAATTTGATTCTTGCCTTGCGGCGCGTTCTTATATGCACCGGATCGGTGCTTTTTTCCCTCGCGGGGGCGGCTTTCTCTATACACCGGATCGGTGCGGGATTGTTGTCCCTCGCGGGGGCGGCTTTCTCTATGCACCGTATCGGTGCTTTTTTCCCTCGCGGGGGCGGCTGGATTCTCTATGCACCGTATCGGTGCGGGATTGTTGTCCCTCGCGGGGGCGGCTGGATTTTTGATGCACCGGATCGGTGCTTTTTTCCCTCGCGGGGGCGGTCAGAGAGGTAGAGATGGATTTGCGAATCCCTCTCTACCTCTCCGACACCTCTCCACTCACCCTGATGGAGTGCCGCTGCGGCGGGACATTTTTGCTGCCGCGGGTTTCTACCAATATTGGTATCCTGCATCCGGTGCTATCGCTCATCCCCACTTCGATTTTTCGCTTGGGTG
>CAVIKO010000148.1:0-2312 GCA_963643035.1 bacterium | reverse complement strand
AAACCCGCGGCAGCAAAAATGTCCCGCCGCAGCGAAACGGGTAGGGAAGATCCCTAAGAAGGGTGTAGGGCAGAGCCCTCATCCTTCTTAGGCGCCCCCGCGAGGGAAAAAGCACCGATACGGTGCATAGAAAAAGCCGCCCCCGCGAGGGATCAAAAACCGCACCGATCCGGTGCAATGTCAATGCGCCGCAAGGCGAGAATCCGCACCGATCCGGTGCAGCAAAAGCCTCGGACAAAGTCCGGGAAAAATAATGAAGAGCCCGGGATAAGTCCCGGAGAAAGGTCCCCCATGATAACGCTGTTTGACCTCGACGGAACTCTCTGCGATACGTCGCCGGGGGTGCTGTCGTCCCTCGAAAAAGCTCTCGCGCAGTGCGAGATTCCCCTTCCCGACCACATGGAGCGATTCATCGGGCCACCGCTTGTACCCGCGATCATGGAATTTTGCGCCGTGTCCAGGGAACGGGCGGAGGAGGCACTCGCCGCGTATCGCCGTTTCTACACAGGCGGCGGGATGCTGCTGACCACGGTCTATCCCGGGATTACCGAAATGCTGCAAACGCTTGTTGGTCACGGGATCCGCTGCCATGTCGCCACATCGAAGCCGGAGCCGTTTGCGCGCGAAATCCTTGCGGAATGCAAAATTGCGCCGTATTTCACGGAGATCTGCGGCGCGACCCTCGATGAAAGCCGGACAAAAAAGGATGAGGTGATTGCCGAGCTGTTCCGCCGGGAGACGATCCCGCCCGGCAGCGATTGGGTCATGATCGGCGACCGCGTGTACGACATCGAGGGGGCGGCGCGCCACGGAATTCCGTCGGTCGGCGTGACCTGGGGCTTCGGCAGCCGGGACGAATTCGAGGGTGCGTCCTACATTGCAAAAACGCCCGCGGATCTGGCACAGTATCTCCTGTGCCGTGCGGGATTTTCCCCCGCGAAAGGAATATAGCTTATGTCCATCCAAGAAATTTTTGCCACACCGTTTCTCGTCTCCATCCTCACCCGCTCCCTCATCGTGGGGCTTTTGACCTCACTATGCGCCGCGCTGCTTGGGGTAACGCTCGTTTTGAAGCGGTATTCCATGATCGGCGATGGACTGTCCCACGTGGGATTTTTCGCCCTCGCGCTGTCCACGGCGGCCGGTGTATCCGCAGCGTGGTCGATGGAGGCGTCGATTCCGGTTGTGGTGCTGGCGGCGGTATTGATCCTGCGGCTGAGCAGATCCCGCCATATCGAGGGCGATGCGGCGTGTGCGATCGTCTCGACGGGTGCGGTGGCGGTCGGCACGATCATGAACAATATGATGGGCGTGAAGAGCGCGGATGTGTGCTCTTCCCTATTCGGCTCCGCGTCGATTGTTACGCTGTCCGGAAAGGATATGGCGTTGAGCGTGGTGCTGACCGCCGCGGTTTTGATCTGGTACCTTTGCTTTGCGCGCCGGATTTTCGCTGTGACCTTTGACGAATCGTTCGCACGCGCTGCCGGATGCCAAACGGGGACGATGCAGCTGGTGCTGGCGGTCTTTACGGGGCTGACGATTGTGGTCGGGATGAAGATGATGGGTGCGATCATGATCTCTGCTCTGATTCTCTTCCCCCCAATGGCGGCGATGCAGATCTGCGGCAGCTTTCGCCGGACGGTGGCGGCGTCAGCGGTGATCGCCATGGGGAGCTTCATCGTCGGCTTTATTCTGGCGTGTACGCTGTCGCTGCAAACGGGAGCGACCGTTGTGACGGTGCAGCTGACGGTATTTCTCGCCTGTGCGGCGATCGGAATTTGCCGCCGGAGGCGGCGGGCATGATTGCCTAGCGGCGCGGTGATATTGCACCGGATCGGTGCGGGATTATGCCTTGCGGCGCACGTTATTTTTGCACCGGATCGGTGCGGATTCTTGCCTTGCGGCGCACCAGAGGACAGGGAAGAAGGATTTGCGAATCCTTCCTCCCCATCCTGATGAGCTTTACCGCTGCGGCGGGATTATGCCTTGCGGCGCGCATTATGATTGCACCGGATCGGTGCGGATTATGCCTTGCGGCGCACCAAAGGACGGGGAAGAAGGATTTGCGAATCCTTCCTCCCCATCCTCTGGACTCCACCTCTCCTACCGGGGATGCCGCTGCGGCGGGCATATCTGCTGCCGCGGGCTTGTGGCAATATAGGTAGCTTGCATCAGGTGCAGATCGCTCATCGCCAATTCGGAATAAGGTACAGCTATTTGTGTTCGATCCTGTATCGTACGCATTTCAGAAGATTTCGTTAGGCATATATCGTATGTTTTTCATTAGTGCTGATGGAAGATAGACGCTGTTT
>CAVIKO010000147.1:0-2372 GCA_963643035.1 bacterium | reverse complement strand
CTTCTTTTTGCGCAAATTTATAATTTCCTATTCTTCTCGCTGTTTCCGGTCGCTTTTGGAAAGTGAGGCCTTGTGCAGGAGACACTAAATAGCAAATAGAAATGAGCGGTTCATACCCAAATTTACGTCAAAGAGTCGAGCTGTTTGCACTCCATGAGTATGCTGGTCCAAAAAAGGGGATGCGGATATTTTCTTGGACTAAAATATCCGCATCCCCATATAGGATGTAAAATTTATCGTGTAAATCCACCTGAAGTCAGCGGTTCTTATTCCTCTCCGAGGATCGCCTTGACGGTTTTTTCAATAGATGTATTTACAGCAGTTTCCTTAGCGGCAACGGTGGATGAAATAGCTGAGCCTTCATTGATCGCATCCGAGATGGTGCTGGCGATTTTGTTCCACTGGTACACCTCGCCGAGATCGAGAACGGCACTTTCCATCACGAGAGAAAGCATTTCCGCAGAATCGGGATCGCGTACGTATTTATCGGTCAAACAAACCTCGAAATACGCCGGGGTCAGGTTGTTTTTAGAGTCCGCCGCCATTGCCTCCAATACAAATCCGATCTTCTCGCTTTCTGTATTTGTAACCGGTACCCCCACTGCATTGACACAGTGACCATCCGCATAGCAATAATAATTTTCCTGTGCTTCGTCATATTTGGGTGTGGGAAGAATACCAATATCGACATCGCTGTCGCGCATGGTTTCGATATGCAGGAGAACCTCGGGCGCGAAGAGCACACGTCCTTCTTCAAAATAGGTAAGACCGTCGTCACCGATGGTGCTAATTGATGGGTTGCTTCCGATTTTTTCCGCGATAGTAGTCATAATATCAATGGCTTCGGGCTCTGCCGCATGATAATAAGGCAAATCGTTTTCATCCTTACCGATTACCATCTGTCCCGCACCGAGGTACAAACCGAAACCGAGATGCTGCGGCTGTGCCATGGTTCCGTATTGGTCTGTTTCTACAGTGTATTCCCCGTCTCCGTTGAGATCCACAAGTGCGGCCTCGCTGCATTCCATGAAGGTGTCAATCGTCCACTTGCCTTCACGTACCGTTTCATAGAGATTGCCCAATCCCAGTTCTTCTGCAAGTCCCTTGTTGAAGTAGTAAATTCGCTCAGCCTTGTTGTCCACAATCAGTAAATCGCCCACGGCATAATGAAGTTTTCCACCTATGGACATGGAATTGTTCATAACCTGTCCCCACCACGGCTGTGAAAGGTCGATATTCTCTACCTCGTGAAGATCCCACAGCATATTGCTGAGAGTCAGGGAAGCCATATCATATGCTCTTCCGACAATTGCGGAATAGGTTGTGTCCCCGGCTTTGATAAATGTTTTACAACTGGCAACAATGTCACCATTATCGCTCGGCACAACTGCCAGATTAAGGTTGTATGTATCTTCGATGTAGGTCTGTCTCTCATATAGAGCATCGTTAATCTTTTCGCCCGTTGTTCCCTCCACGAGCAGATCGTTTGCGTCCCAGTTGCCGCCGTATATGCGTGCGTAGAAAGTGAATGTCTCTCCGGCAAAATCACGCTCCGGCAGATCCGCGGCGTAGCGGGTGGTTTCGGTTTCGCTTTCGGCAACTGTTTCGTTTGCCGTAGCGGATGTATCATCGGTTGTTTCGGGGGGGGGGGGTGCTTTCTCCGCATCCTGCAGAAAAAGCAAGGATTAATGCAGCGAGTATAAGACTTAGGTTCCGTTTCATGTTTCTGAATCTCCTTAAGAAATATTGAATAACGCTGATTTGAGTGTGTTTTTACGCATAAAACCATTTATCTAAAGAATTGTGACTGCTAATGCCTTTAGTATCCTGATTATGAACAACCGGGAATAAGATTACAGTCACATTCTTCAAGATTACTTGCCAGTAAACACGTAACAACATATTATTATAACACATCAAAAATGTAATGTCAAGTTAAACCGCTCGGTATCAAATATTACATGGGAGATATCTTCCTTCTCCGTCATAGGTTACAGGAAACGGTAAGTGGATGGTTTTGATAAGAGGCCCGTCTGCCCGTTTTCCTTTTTGGGTATTGTAGATTTCGATGGAGGAAATCATGGCGCGCAGTAGCGATTTCTTGTCTTCCGACTCCATTACATCGTAATACTTGTTCGCCAGAGAGCAGGATATGCCATTGCAGTCTCTGCCGGAAATGCATCGGTAGGAAATGTAACGGGGATAAAAATCCTCTTTTCCGTTCTATCTGTGAGTCTTTCGTTAACTATTGCAGCTTGCTATTGCAATTTACATTTACAAAAAAGAAATTCAGTATAATGGGATTTCTCGTGTTCCATGTGTTGCAGCTGTGGTGGTTCGGCATTTAGGGAGGTTGTCCACGAGTACCCCGT
>CAVIKO010000146.1:0-2382 GCA_963643035.1 bacterium | reverse complement strand
TTATCATTGGAAATATCATAACTGATGATAATCACGATAGCGCCTCCATATCAAATACCGGGAATTGATCCGCCGGCAGTTCTTTCATAAACGCTCTGTAATAAGCTTGTACATACATAAATATTTCTTCCTTTTTCTCAAGGATCGGTGTCATCAGAATCTTTACATACCTTGCAGATTCCGTCCATTTCAGCTTGTATTGTCCATTCATCTCGAGAAAATCCTCTTCCTGGATCTGCCGAAGATGGATCGCTTTCTTGATCTCATGGTCTATCAATGGACGGAATGGCTCAACCAGATCACATACAAGGGATTTTCGCATGTAGAATTGACAGTGCATCACGCCGCAGTAGGTATCAAATCCATAGCAGGATAACAGGGCATTCATGAATGTAAACAGCAGTGTGTACCCTATATCCATTGCAGAATTGATATAATCCTTCTTGATCCTGGGCTGCCGTCCTTTCCATGGGACATTGTTGAAATGACTGCGGAAATATACCTTGGAAGCCAGTCCCTCATATGCCATCAGCTCATTCAGGCTCTCAACTTCCGGCAGCTTCGCGATATAGCTTTTGACAGCAGCAATAGCCTCAAGTACATATTCGCTCTTGTTCCGGATCGTCGTCATTTCATAAAGCTGATTCTTCATTTTGTTTGCGGTAATCACCTTGGCAAGCTCCAACCCTTCATAAAGATACTGCTTGCGATGCAGGAGCGTATTCCCATCTTTGGCTGTTCCAATGATGGAATAGAGCCTGAAGCCGGGCGTCATCAACGCGATGAAAAAGCCGAATTTCTGTGCTTTTTGAATCAGTACAGAGGTAATGCTTGTGTGCCCTACCGCAAATACAAGAAAGAGCCGATAACAGGTGCATTGCAATTTGACTTTTCCTTCCGCGTCTTTCACGACCAGATTGTCGTTGCTGAACGCGAGCTTATCTCCCTCATGGAACATGACAAATACGATCTGCTTCTTTTTGAAGTCCGGCGCGGTAAACATTTCTATTCCCCTCCAGTCTCTATAGAATAGCTGCACATCGGTTCATATATACAGAATCTGCATTTCTGCGGATTCTCCTGCCGAAACGCTGAAAAATCAAAGGTCTCCATATCCACAAGGAGCTTTTCAAATTTCATGTGCATTTCCGGATCGTCTTCTGGAATCTCAACTGGGTATACCTTGTTGTCATCCATACTGTATAGCCGCATCTGTCTGACTGTATACCCCATTTCTTTGAGCGCGAAATACTGCGCGTACAGTTGAAATATGTAACCATCGTATACCGTTTTTATCTTTTTCTTCCTCTCGGTTAGAATCCCTTTTGTGGAATCAAACGTATCGATTTTTCCGATCAAGTTGTATTTTTCACAGTACACAGGAATGCCCTGCAGCATACTCTTTCTGGTAGAGTATGCCGCAGAGTCCACCTTCTCATGGGCGGCGGAGCCATTGAGTTGATACGAATCCTGCGCGAGGACCTTTTCTGCGTCATTTTCCAAAGAATGGAAATAGATGGACACAGGACAGAAGATAAAATCGTTCAGATTGGATATGATAATTGGATTTTCACTCATGGCAATTCCGTGCAAAAGTGAGCCATTCCGCCTTCGTGCTGCTGGTGCTCACCTTCATCAGCTGCTCCGCATCCTGTTCTTTCAGTTTCCGGATAAAGAGCAGTACCTTTCTCGCGATATTGTAGGCACCGTTCGCGTCCGCATCTCGAGGCAAGTCTGACGTGGCGGTTCTGCTGTCGTAAAACTGACCGGAAGCGTTTTTTACCGGAGAAATGATATAGTCCATATCCGTTCTGCCAGAAATACTGTTGCGCATTTGGAGCGTCAGGGCGAGCAGCTCACATAGTCTTTTATAGAACTGGAACGAGTTTTGTGCGAGTATAGCCGCCTTCATGTCGGAATTACAGGGAATCCCGTATTCCTGGAACAACGCCTTGAATTTATCTGTAAGCACAACCTTCTCATAGTCCCATTCGTTGTTTTTTTCCGGATTGCGGAATGTGCGGATTCTGCTGTCATTGGTGCATACCGTCCATTCCGTATCCCCGGCAGTGGATCCATTTGGAAAATCGGAATAACGGAAATGAAACGCAAACAGATCTTCCTCTTCCTGGAAGCAGATTTTCTGAAACCGTCCGAAGAAATCCTTCGCCGCCTCCATGGTCCTGTAGTTCTTGGGTCTCAGCAGATCCACAAATCCGGTGGTGGGGTCGATCTTGCTGGTACACCATGCGGGGATATAGAACAGAATGCCATCCTGTAATCCGCGGCCTTTTCCGTCCGGCATGTTGGTAAGCTGATATGCACGGAGCAAACCGCCGTCCGACATGGGATCGGCTTTCTTGTCTACCAAATAGTTCAGCT
>CAVIKO010000145.1:0-2445 GCA_963643035.1 bacterium | reverse complement strand
GGGGAGGAAGGATTCGCAAATCCTTCTTCCCCGTCCTTTGGTGCGCCGCAAGGCATAATCCCGCACCGATCCGGTGCAATATCAATGCGCCGCTAGGCATAATCCCGCACCGATCCGGTGCAATATCAACGCGCCGCAAGGCAATGAATCAAATCTGTAGATTTGATTCAGCCCCCTCGCGAAGCCGGGAATAACACAATCACTCCCAAATATCGCCAAGCGGGGATACCAATACCCTCACCTCGCATACCTGCGTCGATTTCACCGGTTTGAGGAGGAAGTGACGGTTTTGTAAATCCGGCAGGCATGGAATCGCCGTGTAAATCCGCCCCGCGTCCGCGAATACCTCCATGCTCATCGTATCTACAAGCAGCCGCACCGTCTGCCCGTCGTAGCCGTACGACAGCGGCAGAACGCGCCCCGGCAGTTCCAGAATGTTTTCCTCCGGCAAAATCCGCAGCTGCAGTCCGTAAATCTCCACCACCATCGCGGCGCAGTTTCTGTCAAACCGGATTGTGATATCATACGCACCGCCGTTCAGGTAGTCGAGCAGCGGATTGGACGCGCTTGCCGCCTTTTCCCACGTTCTCGTCTCCGTGCGCAGGCGCGCAATCTCCGCGATCGGCAGGGTCGCCAGACGGTACTTGCCATCCATCCTGTCAAGGCGCACCTCCGCGGGGAAATTCATCTGACTTGTGAAGCATGCGTCCGGCGCCTCCATCTGCCCCCATGCGACCTTGATCCGCCGCTCTCCGGTACCGGAAAAGGTCTGCGCCGCGTAGCTCCCTCCGCCGCCAAGCCGGTACGCCTGCGCCTCCTGTATCGGTTGAAAACCCTCTCGCGTCATTTTGCCCACAAGATACGTATCCGATGCGCCGGAGAAGATCCAGAACCGCTCTCCCTCGCAGGTCAACGGATAGAGATCCGGGCATTCTGCATCATCCGGCAGAATCACACTCTGTAGAAAAGCAAAGTGCGTGAGATCCGCCGTTTTGTAGATGTGGTACGTGTGTCCCGTCATATAGAGCGCGCAGATATAGCATCCCATCTCGTCGCACCAGATGATCTTCGGATCCCGGTTGCCGTCCACCTCACCGGGGATCACAGGCTCCGGCAGCTTTTGGAGTGTCCGTCCGCCATCCGCCGAATACGCGAGATACTGCGCCGTCACTGCTCCGCGAGAAAGCACGGACTGATCGGCAGAGGCGGTGTAGTAGAACAGGAGCGGCGTGTTCTGCCCGTCGGAGATGCCGAGATGGTCCGCAGGATCGGGAATCCCGCTGCCGGAGAACATCGTGCCGTGCGCGTCCGGATACAGCGCGTCCCCCCATTCGCACCAGTGGACAAGATCCCCGGAGACGGCGTGCCCCCAATGCATATTTCCCCAGCCAAGCCCGGCCGGATTGTGCTGATAGAACATGTGGTACACGCCGTCCGCGTAGGTCAGACCGTTTGGATCGTTGTTCCAACCGTAACGTGTGGTGAAATGGATCATCGGACGACACGCGGTATGATAGCAGCACTCCCTCTCCCGTTCCTGCGCGAAAACAGGGGTATAGGGCAGCGGATTGTCGAGATCGGCAGACACCCGATCGACAAACGGATACCGTTCAATGGCAAGGGTCATCCCGTCGAACCGTTCCAGATCAACGTACATGGAAACGGCGTCCGTCTCGTCCGGCGTATAGGCGACGTCGAGATCGTAGAGCAGTGTGCGCTCGTTATCGGAGCCGATTTGAAAAAACAGGATTTTCGAGTTGACTTCGGCTCTGCTCACGGGCAGCACAAGGTATCGTTTAGCGGCGCAGCAGGTATGTAGCATGGCGTACTCCTTTTCGATATTTCCCAGGGGAAATCGGGTATGGTCGTTTGTATACATTATACAAGAAACATCGGTATTTTGTCAAGCGTTTTTCGATGAGGAATACCGTATCGGTGCGGGACTTTTGCCTTGCGGCGCATTATTTTTGCACCGGATCGGTGCGGATGATAGCCTTGCGGCGCATATTATTTTTGCACCGCATCGGTGCGGATTATGCCTTGCGGCGCACCAGAGAGCGGGGAGAACGGGATTTGCGAATCCCTTTCTCCCCACCCTCTGGACTCCCCCCCTCTTTCCCGGAAAATCGCTGCGGCGGGCATATATGCTGCCGCGGGCTTACAGGGATATAGGTAGTCGGATTCCGGTGCTGTCGCTCATCCCCACTTCGACATGATGTCTGGGTGCTTTGTGTTCGGGTTTGGATCGCTTGCGTTTCAGAAAATCTCGTGAGATTTTGATCGTACATTTTTCATTAGTGCTGATGGAAATAAGACGGCGTTCGTTTGTGCGGTACGCACTTTTTTTGATTGCCTTGCGGCGCGTTCTTTTTTGCAGCGGATCGGTGCGAGATTGTTGATCCCTCGCGGGGGCGCCTAAGAAGGATGAGGGCTCTGCCCTACACC
>CAVIKO010000144.1:0-2506 GCA_963643035.1 bacterium | reverse complement strand
TGGCATGTAAGGCGGTTCAGTTCGAATACCATATTCATCTCACTCCCTTTCTATAGGGCGAACTGATCTGTCTGTTTGGAACTTGTTGTGACAATGTTCCATCTGATCAATTTTTTATAGTATGGATTTAGAAATTTGCCAATATACCTTATAACAATTTCGTATTGAATTTTTTGCAGTGTGATATGATGAGGCTGGATGGGTGTAAAATAGAAGGGCGACTGATATCCTCCGTTCTGCACTATTGTATGTGTAACAGAAACGAAATCGGAATAGTATGGGATATGAAGAAGAAAAAGAAGCACACAGAAAAGCCGCTCCTATCCAAAGAGCGGATAGAAAACGGCTTTTGCATATTTTTTTAGGGATACGCGGAATCTATCGGATTTTTTCATCAAAGGCTTTGGATGAAATGGCTTTTAACCTAGGAACAAACTGCCATCAGCCTTTTAAGTTTTCTTTGTTTCTGAAATCAGAACGCGCCCTGTTCCATCATTGCGGTGGCAACCTTCTTAAAGCCTGCGATATTTGCACCGGCAACGAGGTTGTAGCCCAGACCGTATTCCTCAGCAGCTTCTACAGACGAACGGTGGATATTCTCCATCATGGCGTGCAGATGACGATCGACTTCCTCTTCCGTCCAAACAATACGTTCGCTGTTTTGCGCCATTTCCAGTGCGGATACACCAACACCGCCGGCATTGGCAGCCTTGGACGGAGCAACGATCACGCCATTTTGCATTAAGAACTGGATCGCTTCGTTGGTGGTAGGCATATTGGCAACTTCAATGTAGTACTTGGAACCATTCTCAAGAATCTGCTTTGCTTCTTTCATGCCGACCTCGTTCTGAGTAGCGGACGGCATAACAATATCTGCCTTAACACCCCACGGTTTTTCACCCGGGAAGAACTGCGCGCCGAATTTATCTGCATAGTCTTGCACACGGTGACGATTGGAAGCACGCATCTCAAGGAGGTAGTTGACCTTTTCCTCAGTGGAAACGCCTTCGGGATCATATACATAGCCTTGTGAACCGGAAATTGTGAGTACCTTGGCACCCATTTCCAGAGCCTTCTTACAGATACCCCACGATACGTTGCCGAAACCAGACAGTGCGATAGTTTTGCCCTTGATGTCCACACCCTCATGCTTGAGAACTTCGTTCAGGTAGTACATGGCACCATAACCGGTAGCTTCCGGACGAATCTTAGAGCCACCGTAGGTCATACCTTTACCGGTGAGAACACCGTTTTCCCATGCTCCCTTCAGACGGCGATACTGACCGAACAGGAAGCCGATTTCACGACCACCAACACCGATGTCACCTGCCGGTACATCAGAATCCGGGCCGATATAGCGATACAACGCGGTCATATAGCTCTGGCAGAACCGCATGATCTCTGCGTCGGATTTTCCGGTCGGATCGAAATCGGAGCCGCCCTTTGCGCCGCCGATCGGAAGCCCGGTCAATGCGTTCTTGAAGGTCTGCTCAAAGCCGAGGAACTTGATGATGCCCGGGTACACGCTCGGATGGAAACGAAGTCCTCCTTTGTACGGACCGATAGCACCATTGAACTGGAAACGATAACCGGTATTGGTATGGTTCACACCATTATCGTCCTCCCATACCACGCGGAACGTGAACATCCGTTCTGGTTCGACCATACGGGTCAGAAGATCCACTTTTTCATATTCCGGATGCGCCTCTACCACAGGAGCAACGGAGGTCAGCACTTCCTCAACGGTCTGACAAAATTCCGGCTCATAGGGGTACTTTTTCTTGACGTATTCGATTACGCTTTGTAAGTAGCTCATGAGATACACCTCTATGTAAATGAATTTTTACGGTATAAATATACCACATTATCGCGGAAAATGCAAGGGTTTTTGAAAAAATAATCGCTAATCGAGAGAAAAAATACGTTTTGCTAAAAAATGGCTTATCTACCACAACCGCGATTGTGTACTTTTTCAATACGCAAGAGAGGACGGTGCGTTGCCGTGAATGCACCGTCCTCTCCATGGAGTGATAAAAGAAATAAAGGTACAAACGACTGCGCTTTCCTCTGTGGTTGCCTCGCCATTATCAAACAACCATGCCCGCGGACTGGTTATGGTGCCGTAGATGAAACAAACGAAATCTATGCGGTGCCATTTACGAGTTGCGGAACCGATAGTGTCGTTTTATTTTTCTTCCTCCGACTTGGCGGCTTCCGACTGCTCCTTGCCGATATTCTGCCGTTTGATCTTGTTGGAGGAGTTTTTATCGAACTCCTTGGAGCGGATGACGATCTGTGCGACCTTTTTGTAAAGCGGCAGCTGTTCGCAAGCTTTGGCAATATCCTTCTTGAGCGATTCCACCGGATCGGTGATATGCAGCTCTTCCAATTTTTCCGCGTTCAGGAACACCTCTGCGCATAACTTCGTCTCATCACCATATTCGTTCTTCAGACCGTACACCACAACTTCCTTAACATAAGGCACGTTCATGAGATAATTTTCGAT
>CAVIKO010000143.1:0-2561 GCA_963643035.1 bacterium | reverse complement strand
GACCGCCCCCGCGAGGGAAAAAAGCTGCCGCAGCGGCACAGCTGCATGGAAAATCCATCCACCCCTGCGAGGGAAAAACGCAGCGGCACAGCTGCATGGAAAATCCATCCGCCCCCGCGAGGGAAAAACGCAGCAGCATAGCTGCAATGCGGTTATTTCTTCTCCGGCTTCTTGAAAGAAGACGAGGTCTTCTTAGAAGTCGGTCCTTTTTTGTCCGCATATTTATGCGTGTGCATAGCATTGTTGCTTTTCGCGGATTGTCCCCTGCCGTAGGCAGCTTTCGGCGAGGATCTGGTATCCCGCGCCTTGCCGGATGCGGCTTGAGGTGTGGATTTCGTCGATGCGGACTTTGTCCGCGCAGCACCGCTTTGGGTACTCTTGGACTTGTCCGAGGGATTCTTCGGCGGTCTGCCGACGAGAAGTTCCTGTAAATACCGCTGACCCGTCTCGGTGCAGTACTGCATCGCTTCATAGATCATGCGGCGGTTTTCCGGCTTTCGCCACTGCAACAGAGCGCGCTGGAGCTGCTTTTCGCGGTAGTTTGTCGCCGTGTAGATTTTCTTTCCGGTGAACGGATCCAGTCCGGTGTAATACATGACGGTGGATGCGGTGCCGGGGGTAGGGTAGAAATCCTGCACCTGCTCCGGCGCAAGACCGATCCGCTTGGTGTAGGCGGCAAGGAGTGCGGCGTCGTCCATGGTGCTGCCGGGATGGCTGGACATGAGGTATGGCACAAGGTATTGGTTCAGCCCGTATTCGGCGTTGAGGGCAGCGTATTTTTCGCGGAATTTGTCGTACACGGATACATCCGGCTTTCCCATCGCGGCGAGTACCTGGCTGGAGCAGTGTTCCGGCGCCACCTTGAGCTGTCCGCTGACATGGTCGCGTACGAGCTTGCGGAAGAAAGCGTCGCTTTTGTCGCAGAGCATATAATCGAACCGGATGCCGGAGCGGATAAAGACCTTCTTCACGCCGGGGATCGCTTCGACCTCGGACAGGAGCCGGATATATTCGCTGTGGTCGGCGACAAGATTTTTGCATGGCTTCGGCACAAGACACCGTTTGCCGGGGCATACGCCGTCTTTGAGCTGCTTGTCACAGGCGGGGCGGCGGAAATTCGCGGTCGGGCCGCCGATGTCGTGGATATAGCCCTTGAAATCGGGCAGCGTGGTGAGCAGCTTTGCCTCTTCCACAACGGACTGGATGCTGCGGGAGCGAACGGCGCGCCCCTGATGGAAGGCGATGGCGCAGAAATTGCAGCCTCCGAAGCAGCCGCGGTTGTGTGTGATGGAGAAGCGTACCTCCGTGATCGCCGGAACGCCGCCGTCCTTTTCGTACATGGGATGATAGGTGCGCATGAAGGGAATATTGTAAACCTCGTCTAACTCTTCCCGTTCGAGCGGCGGCTGGGGCGGATTGACGACGAGCATCTTTGCATCATAATATTCTACAATCGCCTTGCCGTGGATGGAATCGTTCTGGAAATACTGGACGCGGAAGGAATCGGCATACGCCTCGCGGTCGGTTTTCAGCAGATCGTAGGAATACCCGGCAGGCAGGGTGTCTTCAGCGGATTGTCCGTCGGGGGCGGTCGTCCTGTTTTTCGCAAACAGCGGCTCTCTGTCTAAGAATTTGTAGTTTTCGGCGACCGGATATGCGATTTTTTCGCCCACCTTGCAGAGATACGCCGTTCCGCGCACATCCCGGATCTTCTTGACAGGGACGCCCTTGCGCAATAGTTCCGCGAGTCGGACGATGGATCGCTCCCCCATGCCGTACATGAGAATATCCGCGCCGGAATCGACAAGAATGGAGCGGCGGACGCGGTCGTCCCAGTAATCGTAATGGGCACATCGCCGGAGAGATGCTTCCAGGCCGCCGATGAGAATCGGAACATCGCCATACGCTTCGCGTACCCGATTGCAATAGACGATGGTGGCGCGGTCGGGGCGGAGTCCCGGCTTACAGCCAGGAGAATAATAGTCCTCGCTGCGTCGCTTTTTGGCGGCGGTATAATGGGCGACCATGGAATCGATGTTTCCGGCGGAAACGAGGAACCCAAGGCGCGGCCTGCCGAATCTGCGGAAATCGTCCGCGGACTTGAAGTCCGGCTGACAGAGCATGGCACAGGTGAATCCGTTTTTTTCCAGCACCCGCGTGATGAGAGCTGCTCCGAACGAGGGATGATCGACGTAAGCGTCGCCGCACACATACACGAAATCGGGCTGTACGCCGCCCAGCTCCTCGGGTGTTACCGGGAGAAAATGGTCTGCAAGTATCATAGGAATGCTCCTGTTTCTCCGAACTTGGTTCGGGGCTTTTGATGCAGCGATGCCGCTGCGGGCTTTTGATTTATTTCGGACTTTGTCCGGGGATTTTGGATGCACCGTATCGGTGCGGATTTTCGCCTTGCGGCGCTTTTTTGTTATGCACCGGATCGGTGCGGGATTGTTGTCCCTCGCGGGGGCGGCTGGATTCTCTATGCACCGTATCGGTGCGTTTTTTTCCTCGCGGGGCGGTCATAGAGACAGGAGACGGACTCTGCGGAGTCCTTCTCCTAT
>CAVIKO010000142.1:0-2588 GCA_963643035.1 bacterium | reverse complement strand
TAGAGCGCGACCTTGCCAAGGTCGAGGTGGCGGGTTCGAGCCCCGTAATCCGCTTTAGACTGCATAATCGGAACAGCTTGTGCAGTCTTTTGTTTTCCCTATTGCTGTTCCCTTCCCGATGGGTTCCCGGCGTTTGCCGTGTGAATCGATCGTTGCCACCTATGTGGCGTATGGCCCAGTAGCTCAGTTGGTTAGAGCGCTAGCCTGTCACGCTAGAGGTCACGGGTTCGAGCCCCGTCTGGGTCGTGATCTTTGTGAAGCCTCTTCCCACGGATTCCAAAATGCGGATTTAGCTCATTTGGTAGAGCGCGACCTTGCCAAGGTCGAGGTGGCGGGTTCGAGCCCCGTAATCCGCTTCATACAAGAAAGCGTATCGTCTGGATACGCTTTCTTGTTTTTCAATGTACAACAATTTGCATCTTCCTAGGGAACCTCTGAATAAATCGGATTTTTGTAATAAGAGGCTGAAACATAGGGACTTCTATCGCAAAAAATAACCTTAAATCAGAGGTTCCCTAGATTTGCGATTCATAAAAACAAAGGCGGAGGTTTCCCATACAGGAATGCCACCGCCTTTGTTGTGCGAAAGACCTGTCTGCCGCAATGGAACAACTGCGGCTTTACACAGATCGCTTACTCATCCAATCCCATGAACAGTGCCACCACATCACTGATGGCCTTTTCCTGTGCTTTGGTCTGTTTCTGATAGAAGGATGCCCAGTCTGCCGATTTCTGACGAGTCAGATGGTCAAGGGTGTAGGTCAGACCCCAGTTGTCGAAAATTTCCGCGAAATCTGCGGTTCTGCCATGTACTATGATATCAATCATCTCATAGGAGATCTCGTCACGTGTGTACTTCGATTTCAGAGCCACTTCGTAAATGGCGGGACGCACCTGCTTATAGCCCTCGGCTGCCAACGCTTCGAGAATCGTCTCGGAGAATACAAAACCATCCTGATCCTTCGTCACCGGGATCGCCACAGCAGAGGTATGCGCAGTCGCGTGGGTGTAATAATTTTCCTGTGCCTCGTCCCATTTCGGCATCGGTAGGATACCAAAGTCGGAATCCATATCGCGGAAATCAATCGATGCTGCCTTGAGAGCCTGCAACTGGAACATTTCGCGGTTTTCCTTGAAGGCATTTTTAGCGTCATCATCGGATTCAGCGATGATATTCTCAGAATTTACAAAGAGCATCGCGTGCAGCTTTTCAACCATATCGACCATGTGATCCGTGTTGATGCATGTTACCGGGTAGCCGTTCTCATCGCGCTCCGTAACGGGCTGCTGCCATGCGAACTGGAATGCAAAGGAGTATCCATTCGCCTGTCCGTATGCAAACTGGTCCTTCATCGGATCCATCGTACCGTCACCGTCCAAATCGATGGCAGACTGTGCAGCCAGAGTCATGAACTTGTCCGTCGTCCACTTTCCCTCTTTTGCAACCGCATACAGATCCTCTTCCGGGAATGTTACCTCAAACAAGTCTTTATTAAAATACACACACAGATTGTCGATAAAGTTGTCCGTATCATACATGCCGACCATAACATAGTAATGATTGCCAACGGAATACGCATCGTTTACGTTCTGGTACCACCACGGCTTATCCATGCCCAGCACGCCAATAGAATTCATATCGACGAAATACCCCTTTGCCGCGCTGTCGCCGAGGAGCTTATAGTGCCAGTCCGCAATCTCGCAGATGTCATCCCCTGCATTGACCGCGGTATTCAGCATCGTGCAGTCCCCATCCTCTTCCGTAATCGGTGCGACAATCTTCACATCAAACCGTTCCTCCACGGTCAGATTGCGCGCATATACGGCGTCGTTCACTACATCTCCGGTCAGTTCCTCGATGTACAAACCGTTGATGTGTACACCTTCACAGCAGTCCCGCGTATAGGTGCGAAAATCGCGACCGTCAAACTTCACGTCGGGCAGATCGTCGGAAATCTCCGTTTCCGTTTCGGTCACCGTTTCCGTCGCCACGGCGACATCCGAGGTTGTTTCACCGCCTGTTTCCTTTTCCGCTGTCTGCGAACATCCGGACAACAGCATAGCAAACAGCACGAGCCAGATCCATTGTTTCTTTTTCATACGTATGTAATTCCTTTCTTAGAACACCTATGTGCCAATGTAATATTTCAGGATTAGTATAGCATGAATTTTCAGGAATAGCAATAGCTTTATGAAAAAATCCGTTCCTTTCGTACTGCATTATACCGACAGATCTATTCGTCTACCCGTATTCTATCGCACAAAAGGACGCACCGTGCATCGGATACGTCCTTTTTCGTATATCAGTTTTTCAAAGCCTGCATTGGTGCCGGAATCCTGCCGCCGCGCGCGATGAATTTTTCACTGGAACGGTCTATGTGGAGATCCATAATCGGACCGCTGCCGAGCAGTCCGCCGAATTCCAGCTCCTCTCCCGGCTTCTTGCCGATCGCCGGGATCACGCGCACCGCCGTCGTCTTGGAGTTTACCATGCCGATCGCCGCCTCGTCCGCGATGATTGCCGAAATGGTGGATGCCGGTGTCTCGCCGGGGATGATGATCATATCGAGTCCGACCGAGCATACCGC
>CAVIKO010000141.1:0-2688 GCA_963643035.1 bacterium | reverse complement strand
GCTTTGAAGCACTGGCTGAGTGGAGCTCACCCGTAGCAGTGTACTCCTTATACCAATTCCTAAGTGCCGTGGGAGATGGGTATCCAAGTTCACGAATGGCCGTCCCTTCATTGCACCCTGATTTGATATAGAGCTGAACAGCTCTCATTCGATCTTCCAAAGTATACATATGAGACCTCCTATCCTATGATAGTGTTGGTCCAGGATTCTGTCCGCACCCCCGAAGCGTATCTGGATGGAAACCTGTACTTTGGCAGCATGAACCAGAGCATCACCTCTACCTCTATCGGTTCCTCGCTGTATCCCTGGCAGAATGCATACGTTACGAACCTCTACCTTGGCGGTACGAAATTCACGCCGACCACGATGGATGAGAGCAAAATCTCGTATTCCTCATCGATCTACGCGTCCATCAACTCGTCAAAACAGTTCTTACCCGCAGGTACAGGCTACTCTTTGGGTTCTACGACCACTGCTTGGCAGAATGCGTACATCACGAATCTTTATCTGAATGGCTCAAAGTTCGATCCTTCCTCGCTTTCCGGTGGGACAGACATGGCCGGCAAAGAGGTCAAGATGGGTGGTACATCATCGTACTACATGACAGCAAACACATCGAAAGAATTCCGTCCGAACACCAACTCCACCACACAGGCTTTCTATCTGGGGACAGCAACATACTACTGGCATTATGCGTACCTCGGCTCGAACACAGTGAAAATCGGCTCTACAACAAGCTCGAAAATCGGTTTCTTTGCGGCTACTCCCATCATACGACAGACGCTAAGTTCTGTCTCACAGAACATGAGTTATTCCACAGCTACCGATTCCAACCATCTGAAAATACTGAACAACCTGGTCGGCATTCTCGTGAAATACGGACTGATCGGGACTTAAGGAGGACAATATGCAGCTCAAAACAATCGTACTGGCGATTCCGGCACTTGGCAAGCTATCGGCGGGGGACATGGCGCTTCGTAGCGCATACATGCTGAGAATACTCATTTCCACGTTACAGAAGGACGTGGATTTTTTCGTGGAGCAGAGGCAGAAGATCTTTGAAAAATACGGTGACGCGCAGAAGGACGGTACATTCACGTTTGATGAGGATGCTGAAAGGAAAGCGTCAGACGAGTTGGAAACACTTCTCGACATGGAGGTCACACCGGAGTATGAGATACTGGAAATCCCGGTAACTGAAAACCTGCGCTTGTCTGTACACGACATTGACGCGCTTGCACCGTTTATCCATTTTACAGAATGAAGGGAGAAAAGAACATGAAACAGATTTGGAACACGATACAGCTTGCGTTTGCCGCAGTCGGAGGATTTGTCGGGTGGTTCCTTGGCGGCTGTGATGGACTACTCTACACGCTGCTTGCCTTTGTGGTGATCGACTACATCACAGGCGTCATGTGTGCTATCGTTGACAAGACTCTGTCCAGCGCGATCGGCTTCAAGGGTATCTGCCGCAAGGTGCTCATTTTTGCGCTGGTTGGGATTGGGCACATCCTGGACACACATGTGATCGGCAGCGGTTCGGTCATGCGGACGGCGATCATCTTTTTCTACATCTCGAATGAAGGTGTGTCACTAATTGAGAACGCGGTACACATCGGACTGCCTGTACCGCAGAAGCTGAAGGATGTACTGGAACAGCTACATAACCGCAGCGAAAAGGGGGATGGAGAATGAGCAACAGTCCACTGGTACGCTACGCAAAGATGAGTCCGAACCACTCTGGAAAAAGGACACATACCATCGACCGCATCACGCCGCACTGTCTGGTCGGGCAATGCGACGTAGGAGCCTTGGGAGAGTTGTTCTCCAAGGCTTCCCGTCAGGCCAGCTCCAACTACGGAATCGGTGCAGATGGGCAGATTGGGATATTCGTGGAGGAATGCAACCGCTCGTGGTGTTCCTCCGATGAAGCGAACGACCAGCGTGCGGTCACGATAGAGTGCGCATCGGACACCACTGAGCCTTATGCGATGCGTGATGCCGTATACCAATCGCTCATCTATCTGTGTACGGATATATGCAGACGGAACGGCAAGACGAAACTGCTCTGGCTTGGGGACAAGGAGAAAACGCTCAGCTACACTCCGAAATCAGACGAAATGGTGTTGACCGTCCACAGATGGTTTGCAAACAAGTCTTGTCCGGGTGACTGGCTTTACAGTCGGCTTGGTGATTTAGCAGAAAAGGTCACGAAGCTGCTTGCCAATACGCCACTTGACAACACTGCCGCGGACTGGGCAAAGGAGGCGGTGAACTGGGCATTGCGTAACGGGATCCTCAAGGGAGACGAGCGTGGGGATCTGATGCTGCATAGTCCGGTCACACGAGAGCAGCTTTGCGTGATGTTGAAGAGGTATACGGATCTTCCGTAAAACGAAAGGGGCATGTGTGGATAAGAAAAATACCGTACAGAAAGCGCAGCCGCGCGTCTATACGATAACGAAGAACGGAAAACAGTACTTTGTATCCGGGAATCTGCGTATTGAAATTGTAGAGCATTTTGCGGAGAAAGGGAAGACGCTTGAGAACCTTATGGAAAACACGATTGTTCGAGCGGCTACGCAGCAGGTTTCTTAACATTCTGATACGATTCCCGCATTTGTATTGATTCCTCCCCACGTTTATGGTATACTGCAAGTGTATTGTAAGCGTGGGGTTGTTTCTATT
>CAVIKO010000140.1:0-2777 GCA_963643035.1 bacterium | reverse complement strand
GGAGGAAGGATTCGCAAATCCTTCTTCCCCGTCCTTTGGTGCGCCGCAAGGCAATAAATCCCGCACCGATACGGTGCAATCATAATGTTCCGCAAGGCATAATCCCGCACCGATCCGGTGCAATATAGAAGCAATGAGGCTTCCCTTATTGAAAAATAAGGGGCCGCGGGACATTGTCCCGCTTAAATGTCCAGATTCTCCGCGTACTTCGCGTTCGCCTCAATGAACTCGCGGCGCGGCTCCACTTTGTCTCCCATGAGAACGGAGAAAATCTCGTCGCAGATCATGGCATCCTCGATCTCCACCTTGAGCAAGGTGCGCGTTTCCGGATCCATCGTCGTTTCCCATAGCTGATCCGCGTCCATTTCGCCAAGACCTTTGTACCGCTCCGCCTCTACGTTTACGCCGCCCATTTCCGCAATGTACTTGTCCCGCTCCGCGTCGGAGAAGGCGTACCGCTCCTTGTTTCCCTTGTGTACCTTGTAGAGCGGCGGTTGGGCTAAGAACACATGCCCCTCCTCGATGAGCTTCGGCATATGGCGGAAGAAGAACGTCAGAAGCAGAATCCGGATGTGCGAGCCGTCCACATCGGCATCCGCCATGATGATGATCTTGCCATAGCGCACCTTCGCGATATCGAAATCCTCCCCGATGCCGCAGCCTAACGCCTGAATGATCGGGATCAGCGACGGATTGGAGTACACCTTGTCAAGACGCGATTTTTCCACGTTCAGCACCTTGCCGCGCAGGGGCAGAATCGCCTGGAATTTGCTGTTCCGGCCCGTCTTCGCAGAGCCGCCTGCGGAATCTCCCTCGACGAGATACAGTTCCGTCAGCTCCGCCGACCGTTCCTGACAGTCCGCCAGCTTGCCGGGGAGAGACGAGCCCTCCAGCACCGATTTCCGCCGGGTCAGATCGCGTGCCTTCCGCGCCGCTTCCCGGACTCTCTGCGCTGTCAGAGCCTTGTCGATGATTGCCTTGGCGACCGCGGGATTTTCCTCAAAGAACTCCGTCAGTTTCTCGGTCACAATCCCGTCCACAATTCCGCGCACCTCGGAATTGCCGAGCTTCGCCTTTGTCTGGGACTCAAACTGCGCATCCGGCAGCTTGACGGACACAACGGCGCACAGACCCTCCCGCACATCCTCGCCGGAGAGATTCTTTTCGTTCTCCTTGAGCGCGCCGGAACGACGGGCATAATCGTTGATAACACGCGTGATGGCGGATTTGAAGCCGACCTCGTGGGTGCCGCCGTCGATGGTGGACATATTGTTCGCGAACGTGACGATCGTCTCCGCGTAGGTGTCGTTGTACTGCATCGCGACTTCCGCGGTAATGTCGCCCTTTTCCGCCTTCATATAGATGACGTTCGGGTGGATCAGTCCACAGTGCTTGGCGTGGTTCAGATGCTCGACAAAGGAGCGGATACCACCGATGTAGCAGAGGTCGTATTCGAGATACTTGCCAACCGCGTGTTCCTCTTCCGGATCGTCCTCAAACGCCGCTTTTGCCACGGTCTCGTCTCCGTCTTCTTCCAAAGGATCGCTTCCCACGCCCGTGTCCGACAGATTCCTGTCCTTCTCCGCGTCCGGAATGTCGTCCGCGGCGCGCTCCAGCAGTTCCGTGATCTGGGCGGGTGTTCCCTTTTCGGCAGTGGATTTGTCCAGTTCCGATTCGGTCAGCACCCGTTCCCCGCCGATGGTCGTCTCCCGAATTTCCTCCCGTTCGTCGCGCAGGATGATCCGGATTCCGGCGTTGAGGAACGCCTGCTCACGCAGCCGGGTAAGAAGCATGGTCATATCGAATTCGGTGGTATCGGTGAAAATCTCCGCGTCGGGCTTGAAGGTGACGGTCAGACCATGTCTGCCATGGGAATCGCCGATGCAGGCGAACGGACGGACGACAGCGCCGCGCTCATACCGGAGGGTATATCGCTTGCCCTCGTAGCAGTTATCGACCTCAAGCCACTCGGACAAGGCGTTGACGACGGACGCGCCCACGCCGTGCAGACCGCCGGAAATCTTGTACCCCTGTCCGCCGAACTTGCCGCCCGCATGGAGGACACTGAACACGACCTGGAGGGTAGGAATTCCCATTTTGTGGTGCATCTGGGAGGGAACGCCGCGGCCGTTGTCGGATACGGTGACGCTGCCGTCGGGATGGAGTACGATCTCGATCCGATCGCACCAACCCGCCATCGCCTCATCGATGGAGTTATCGACAATCTCAAAGACGAGGTGGTGGAGTCCTCTCTGGGAAGTGGTGCCGATGTACATACCGGGGCGTTTCCGGACGGCCTCCAGTCCCTCAAGAACCTGAATCTGGTTCTCGTCATAGGCTTCCTCAATGCGGTGAACGTCGGGCAGTTCCCCCTCCTGCAGGGAATCCTCTGGCAGGGGCTCCTGCGGCAGGGAATCCTGCGACTGGCCAGCCGTATCCGCAGGGGGAATTTTTTCCATTTCATTTTCTTCGTTTTCGCGTGGGATTTGGTTTTGATCGTTCATTATTGCCTCGTATTTTCCTGCCCGGAACTGGTTCCGGGACTTTATTTACAGTTTTATATGCACCGTATCGGTGCGGGATTTTTCCCTTGCGGGGGATTTTTCCCTCGCGGGGGCGGTTTTTTCTATGCACCGGATCGGTGCGGATTCTCGCCTTGCGGCTGGATTCTCTATGCACCGGATCGGTGCGTTGGGGATCCTCGCGGGGGCGGTCAGAGAGATAGAGATGGATTTGCGAATCCCTCTCTACCTCTCCGACACCTCTCCACTCACCCT
>CAVIKO010000139.1:0-2885 GCA_963643035.1 bacterium | reverse complement strand
CAGGTTCTAGTGAAAGCAATTTCATGGAGGTTCAAGTCCTCTTGCCCGCACCAAAAAGCACTTGTTTCACAAGTGCTTTTTATTTGATATGTGATGGAATATTGGCAAACAAAAACATTTGCATCATAGTAAAAACGGATTTACTGTGTATCAGCATTTTGAAGGTTATGTTGTATACAGAAAAATCCTGTGATTCATATAAACAAACGTTTGAAAACGACAGATCTCTATTTGTTTAAGAAAGGATATTCCATCGATGTCGTCTTTATGGTTCAGTGGCAACCTCAGACCGATGTGTTCGCGGACATACCGGAAGGTAGCTATTGAACATGAGTATCCCCCTACACGCTGACCTCGATCCCAGAATCAATGCTGTCTATTCTGAAGGCATCATCTTCGAGATCGGGGTCATTTTATTATACATCCTGAGCTTTCGGCATATAATTCCGATGGACGCAACGTTTCATGCCCTCTGCTTATGTATTTTCCTGTGTATCGATCTGCATATCGTAAGCAGTCGGCTCCCGCAAAAACGTGTCCACCACTTGCTGCGCCTCCGAGAAGATTTCCTCTGTCGGACGCATCACACCCTCGGGTGTGTCGCAGTAGAGTCTGTACCCGCCTGATCGCCGGAACCATGTGATCTGCCGTTTGGCATAATTGCGCGAGGATTGCCGAATGGCGTCCGCCGCTTCGGACAAGGTACATTCACCCTGAAAATAGGGAAGCAATTCCTTATACCCGATCGCCTGCATCGCGGTCTGCGATGGTTCAGCATTCCCGGAAAGCCCCAGTACCCGCTTCGCTTCATCCAAAAGTCCTGCCGAGAGCATCTGGTCTACGCGCCGATTGATCCGGTCGTACAGCACAGTACGGTTGTGATAGGTGAGCAGCAGTCGGCATTCCAGATACGGACTGTCGGCGGCAAGCTGCATCCGATCGATTTCCGTTTTCGTTCGTCCTGTCGTTTTGCAGATCTCAATCGCACGCACAACCCGCTTGACGTTGTTGGGATGGATTGCTGCAGCAGCTTCCGGATCCAGTTCCGCCAGCATTGCGTGGAGTGCTGAATTGCCATCCTTTTCCGCGATGGTAAATAATTCTGCACGCAGACCTTCGTCCCCGGAGGATTCCTCACGGTAGCATGCAATCTTAGTCAACGTATCGAGGTATAGCCCAGTGCCACCGCATAGAATGGGCAAATGACCGCGCGTACGGATTTCCTCGATGGTTTCTGCGGCAAAGCTGCGCCAGGCGGCTGCGGAAAACGTGTCCTCGAGAGAGAGAATCCCGATCCCATGATGAATTGCGGCGGCTTGTTCGTCCTCTGTCGGTGCTGCTGTACCGATTTCCATTCCGCGATAGACCTGCATGGAGTCCGCCGATACGATCTCTCCGTTAAAGCGGTGGGCGAGTGCGATGGCGCAAGCGGTTTTCCCGGAGGCGGTCGGACCTGCCACGGTGACGATCGGCGTTTTTTTGTCCGCCGTCATTCCTCATTCTCCATTCCGAAATATTCCGCGAGGACCATGTTGGCATTGCTCACCGCGTCGTCGAATCCGTTCGGATTTGCCGTCGATGTCATAGCGGATCGAATGAGCTGATAGGTACCTTTGCCGATGGTGGGGTACGCGGAGCCGAACGCCAGTGCAAAATCGAATGATGCCGTATCAAGAATCCGATCGAGCATATCGACGGATGTGTTGTCGCGCAATACGTGATACATACTGTTTTCAACATATGCATCGTATAGTGTACCATAAGACAACGCGTTGATAGCGGAAAGCAGGATGGAATCCATCTCGCCGTTTGTGGTGTTCAGGGGAATGGTGAAAAGTAGGGTTGTATTTGATACGAGCGTGCGGTACGTGCCTTTTTCCTCTCCTTTGGGAAGCGGTACAATTCCCCAATCGCAGGACGCGTTGGTCAGCCATGGTGCGACATAGAGATAATCGATGAGGAAAAGCGATTCTCCACGGCTGAAGCAACCGGTTGCGCCGGCTGAGGAATCTGTGATTGACCGCGGATCGGTGAGCAGCTTTCGCCCGGTTTCGATTGTTTTCGCCGCGGAATCCTCTGTGAAATGGACGATCGGGATGAGCTTTTCACCGGAGAGTACAAAACGACCACCCATTGCGGTATAGATGAGATCAGGAAGTCTGGAAGCGGTGTTCTGTGCCGTGACAGAATATGTGGTGTCGATTCCGGCAACGTAGGTGTAGAGCGCGTCCCATGTCCATTTTCCGTCGCGTACCAGACTGTACGGCATGTCCATACCGGCGTCGGTAATAGCGTCTCGGTTCACATAGACTGCGGTAAAATCTCCCGGCTCTACGGATGCCTGTCCCGCAATTGCCCACGTGTTGTACCCGGCGGAGGATGCGGATACGGATTCCGTATAGAAGTATGGTTTTGTCATATCGAGATAGGGCAGGGAACGGAGATTGAATAAAACCCCAGCTGCCTTGAACGATCCGAGCTGATAGAGCGGTACCATCATGAAATCGGAATAATACGAACCGGAGGAAACAGCCTTCTTGACCTCTTCAAGCATTGTTGTCGCATCGGACTGCGCCGTTACGATGGATACGTCGTACATTTCCTCAAGCTTTTGATTGCGCGTATAGGCAAGCTGTGATACAGTGGTGCCAAGCTCATCCGGATAGAGATAGGAGAACGACGGCGATGTGATAAAAAACGCAGCTCCGTCAAAGGTAAGCGCCGGTAGTGCGGCGACATATGCTTCACCAATTGCGGCAGAATCTTCCTCCGGAGTGTATTTTGTAAAAGAGGTCGGGGTATCCACGGTAAACGATTCTGTTTCGGTATGCGCGGAATCTGTTCCTCCCTGCGCATCGCTCATATCGTTGACGACGACAAGTCCA
>CAVIKO010000138.1:0-2940 GCA_963643035.1 bacterium | reverse complement strand
TTCAGGAAGAGGTTGAGAGGTGTCGGAGAGATAGGAGAAGGACTCCGCAGAGTCCGTCTCCTACCTCTCTGACCGCCCCGCGAGGATCCCCAACGCACCGATCCGGTACAATATTGACTCGCCCCCGCGAGGAATCAAAAACCGCACCGATACGGTGCAATATTGACTCGCCCCCGCGAGGGATCAAAAAGCCCGCACCGAAACGGTGCATCAAAAACCCCGGACAAAGTCCGGGAAAATCAAAAGTGTGGGGATATGTCCCCGAAGAAAGCAGGAAACGTATGAAACTTGCCTTTGTAGGCGTGGAAAACTCCCACGCGCCTGCGTTTTTGCAGCTCATTCAGAAGAATCCGGAAAAATACAGCGACATTGAGGTCGTCGGGGTCTACAGCTACGACGGCGCGGCGGCGGATAAGCTCGTTGCGGACGGTCTTGCACCCATGGCGGCGCGGACGCCGGGGGCATTTTTAGGCAGCAGTTCTGCTGATGCGGCGGATTGTGTCGTCAACACGGCGCGCCATGGGGACAACCACTACGAATATTCGCTGCCGTATCTGCGTGCGGGGATTCCGATGTTCATCGACAAGCCGTTTGCGATGACGACAGAGCGCGCGCGGGAGATGATCGAGGCGGCGAAGGCGGGTCATGCGAACATCTGCGGCGGCTCGTGCCTGAAATTCGCGCCGGAGCTTATTGCGCTGAAGCGCGCCATAGAGGCGGGGGAGCTGGGCAATGTATTGTCTGCGTCGTTCTCTGCTCCAGTGAACATGTCGAACCCATATGGGGGATTCTTCTTCTATTCACAGCACCTTGTGCAGATGATGACAGCGGTATTCGGCAACCACGTGCAGTCCGTCTATGCCAAAGCGCGGGACAACGCGGTGACGGCGATTGTGACCTATCCGTACTTTGACGTGACGCTTCACTATGTTGGCTACTGCTACAGCGCAGCGGTCTATGGCGACAAGGCGAGCCGCCGCGCGGACATTGGCGATGTAGCTGCGCTGTATGTGCCGGAATTTGACGAACTGCACGCGATGCTGCGCACCGGGATTATGCCCGAAACCTACGAGGACATTGCTTACCCGGTATCCGTTCTGGAAGCGCTCTATCTCTCCTACAAGACCGGCCGCGAAATCGCCGTGCTGTGAGGGATACGGGGATACAAGAGCGAACGAGAAGGCGCTGCTTCTTGAACAATGAATCCAAAGGGATTCAGTGCGCCTTGCAAAAACTTTTATAAAAAGGGATACACCTATAGTTTGGGCAAGGCTGAGGTTGGCTTAGTCTGTTTATGCGGGTGCGCTGTGGAACGGCGGCGTGCAGGTACAGCTCACAGATTGAACGCTTCCTCCGGCAGAGCAGCGAGGTATAGAACAGATATGGAAAAAACGGTCTACAAAAACGGCTCGCTCATCCTGCGAGACAGAGTTGCGGTCGGAATGGCGGTATTGATCCACGGGGACACGATCGCGGACATTGTGCCGGAGAACACATCGATTTCGGAGGACTATCGCGTGGTGGATCTCGGAGGAAACTATCTCGCGCCGGGATTTGTGGAGCTACACACGCACGGCGCAGGCGGAGCGGATTTCATGGATGCGGAGCCGGAGGCGTTTCTGACGGCGGCGCGGGTGCATGCGCTGCACGGGACGACGGCTCTATGTCCGACGACGCTGTCGGGCGAATTTGACGAGACGATGCGGGTATTTGCGGCGTATGCGGAGGCGAAAAAGCGGAACACGGGCGGTGCGCGGTTCATCGGACTCCATCTGGAGGGACCGTATTTCGCGATGGCGCAGAAGGGCGCGCAGGATCCGAAATACATCCGGCCGCCGGTGCAGGCGGAGTACGAGCGGTTTCTGGACGCGTGCGGGGACATCGTGCGTTGGAGTGCCGCGCCGGAACTGCCGGGAGCGATGGCGTTTGGCAGAGATCTGGCAAGGCGTGGGATTCTGCCGAGCATTGCGCACACGGACGCGGATTTCGCCACGGCGGCGGAGGCGCTCGCGAACGGATACACCCACGTGACGCATCTTTACTCCTGTATGCCAGGGGTGCATCGGGTTAACGCGTACCGGGTGGCAGGGGCAGTCGAGGCGGCACTGTACTACGACGGTTTCACGGTAGAGATCATCGCGGACGGATGTCATCTTCCGGCGTCGCTCTTAAAATTCATCTACAAATGCAAGGGCGCGGAGCGGATCGCGCTGGTGACGGATTCCATGCGGGGCGCGGGAATGCCGGAGGGAGAGAGCATCCTCGGCAGCAGGACGCGCGGTATGGCGGTCTCGATTCACGACGGCGTGGCATGGCTTCCCTCCGGCGATGCGTTCGCGGGCAGTGTGGCGACAATGGATCGCCTGGTGCGCAACATGGTGTGTCTTGCGGACGTTCCCCTTTATGAAGCGGTGAAGATGGCGTCGGCAACGCCCGCCCGAATCATCGGACAGCGGAAAAAGGGGGTTCTATCCCCCGGCATGGACGCGGACATGGTGATTCTGGATTCCACGCTTCACGTGGCGGACACCATCATTGGGGGAAAATCGATCCAGTGAGTACCAAAAGCTCCGGCAGGTTTAACCTGCCGGAGCTTTTTTGCCTTGCAGTCAGCCCTACTGACCTGCGGTCAGTTGGTTTCCATGAGGGATGCCTCATTGCTTCTATATTGCACCGGATCGGTGCGGGATTATGCCTTGCGGCGCATTGTTTTATGCAGCTGTACCGCTGCGGCGGGATTATGCCTTGCGGCGCACCAGAGGACAGGGAAGAAGGATTTGCGAATCCTTCCTCCCTATCCTCTGGACTCCAACCCTCCTACCGGGGATGCCGCTGCGGCGGGCATATATGCTGCCGCGGGCTTGGGGCAATATAGGTAGTTGGATTCAGGTGCAGGTCGTTTATCGCCAATTCGGAATTAGGTACAGCTATCTGTGTTCG
>CAVIKO010000137.1:0-2990 GCA_963643035.1 bacterium | reverse complement strand
ATTGGTAGAAACCCGCGGCAGCAAAAATGTCCCGCCGCAGCGATACCGGGTAGGGAAGATTCCTAAGAAGGGTGTAGGGCAGAGCCCTCATCCTTCTTAGGCGCCCCCGCGAGGGATCAACAATCTCGCACCGATCCGGTGCATAGAAAAACCGCCCCCGCGAGGGATCAAAAACCGCACCGATCCGGTGCATAGAAAAAGCCGCCCCGCGAGGGGTCAAAAAGCCCCCGGACAAAGTCCGGGAAAATCAAGAAGCCCGCAGCGGCGTAGCTGCATAAAAATCCGACCGCAGGTTAAAATTCGTGAATAAGCGGCATTGCCGCAGGAAATAAAGGAAAGTTACAATGATGATGTGTTCCAGATGCCACAAACGAGTGGCGGTTATTTTCCTCACCAAAATGGAAAACGGTGAGAGTAAACAGGAAGGACTTTGTCTCAAATGTGCCAAGGAGCTGGGGATAAAGCCCATCGACGATATGCTTGCACAGTCCGGACTGGACGACGAAACCATCGAACGGCTCAATACCGACATGGAGAGCGTCATGGAGGATGTGGGGGATGATCCCGACAATCCTCAAACACGCACTCCGTTTCTCAATTTTGCCAAGCTTATGAACGAGGGCAGAAAAGACGAGGAGAAAAACGACAAAGGCGCAGATAAGGGCAAGCGTTCGAAAAAGGGAGACGGCGATAAAGAGAAAAAGGGAGACGGTGAGCCGAAATTCCTGACGCAGTATACCACCGATCTCACAAAACGAGCACGCGAGGGAAAACTGGACCGGATTGTCGGACGGGACAGAGAGCTGGAGCGGGTCGTACAGATTCTGTGCCGCCGGCAGAAGAACAACCCCTGCCTCATCGGCGAGCCCGGGGTCGGCAAAACGGCGATTGCGGAGGCTCTGGCGATTCGGATCGCGGAGGGAAATGTTCCGTATCGGCTGAAAAACGCCGCCGTCCATCTGGTGGATCTGACCGCCCTTGTCGCCGGCACTCAGTTCCGCGGACAGTTTGAATCGCGGGTACTCGGACTGCTCTCCGATGTAAAGGCAAAGGGCAACGTGATCTTAGTGATTGACGAGGTTCACAATCTGGTCGGTGTCGGCGATGCGGAGGGCAGCATGAATGCGGCGAATATCTTAAAGCCCGCGCTCTCCCGTGGTGAGATTCAGGTCATCGGTGCAACGACGCTGACGGAATACCGCAAGTACATCGAGAAAGATACCGCGCTGGAAAGACGGTTCCAGCCCGTGATGGTCAATGAGCCGTCCGTGGCGGATACCGTTGAGATTCTGCGCGGGATCAAGGGTTACTACGAGGATTTCCACGGTGTGAAGATTCCGGACGCGGTTCTTACGGCGGCAGCGAACCTCAGCGAACGGTACATCACGGACCGCTATCTCCCCGACAAGGCGATCGACCTTGTGGACGAAGCCGCCTCCCACATTGCGGTGCATTCAGCGGTGTTGGCGGAGCGACATGAGCTGGCAGATCATCGCGCCGCGCTGGTGAAGGAGCGCGAGGAGCTGGAATCGCAGTCCACGGAGGGACTTGATGAAGCGGCGATGGAGGAGCGGTACAAGCTCCTTGCCGACAAAAAGGCGGAGGAACTGCGGATCGAGAACCGGCTTTCCGAGATCGAGGCGGAATGCGCCAGCGTGCGGATGACGGAGCGGGATCTTGCCGACGTCATTGAGATTTGGACGGGTATTCCCGCATCCACAATCACGGAAAGCGAATACGAACGGCTCGCGCAGCTGGAGGAACGTTTATCTGCGCGCATAATCGGGCAGCCGGAAGCGGTATCGGCGGTGGCACGTGCGGTACGGCGGAACCGGGCAGGTGTATCGTACAAGAAGAAGCCGGTGTCGTTTATCTTCGCGGGACCGACCGGGGTGGGTAAAACGGAGCTGGTCAAGGTACTCTCCGCCGATCTGTTCTCGTCCCCGGAGACTCTGATCCGGCTCGACATGAGCGAATTTATGGACAAATTCTCGGTATCGCGCATCATCGGTTCTCCTCCGGGATATGTGGGCTACGATGACGCGGGACAGCTGACCGAGAAGATCCGCCGCAGACCGTATTCCGTGGTGCTCTTTGATGAGATTGAGAAGGCACATCCGGATGTCATGAACATCTTACTCCAGATTCTGGACGACGGGCATATTACGGATGCGCACGGCAAGGAAGTCGATTTTTCGAACACCGTGATTGTGATGACGACGAACGCGGGCAGCACGAATGCAACGAACGCCGCAGGATTCGGACGGACGGTCGCGGAGCAGAACGAGGACCGGACGAGGAAGGCGCTCTCGGAATTTCTGCGTCCGGAATTTCTCAATCGCGTGGACGAGATCATCACATTCCGGCAGCTCACGGAGGAGGATTTTATCCGCATCGCCCGTCTGATGCTGGGCGATCTTTCCGGGCTGCTTGAGGCAAAGGGGATTGTGTTGACTGTCACTCCCGCGGCGGAGGAATACATCGCGCGCGCGTCCTATTCCGTGAAATTCGGTGCACGCAACATGAGGCGGTACATCCAGACTTCCATTGAGGATCCGATTGCCGGAGGGATCATCGAGCGGCGCGGCAACGTCGCGGGTGTGCGGGTAGACGCCGCAGGCGGCGCGCTGCAAGTCACGCTGGAGCCGTAATTCTCCGCGGGACTTGTCCCGCGACGGGACATTGTCCCGCGACCCTATAGTTTGACTTGCAATCAGCTTTTGCAACGAGGGATGCCTCATTGCTTCTATATTGCACCGGATCGGTGCGGGATTCTTGCCTTGCGGCGCATTCTTACCATGCAGCTTTACCGCTGCGGCGGTGATTATGCCTTGCGGCGCACCAGAGGACAGGGAAGAAGGATTTGCGAATCCTTCCTCCCTATCCTCTGGACTCCAACCCTCCTACCGGGGATGATCGCTGCGGCGGGCATATATGCTGCCGCGGGTTTACAGGGATATAGGTAGCTGGATTCCGGTGCAGGTCGTTTA
>CAVIKO010000136.1:0-3003 GCA_963643035.1 bacterium | reverse complement strand
TCATGTTGGCCACTCCTTCAGATATAGTTTGGGATTTTCTATATTATTATAAGCCAACAGTAAATAAAAGTCAACTATCATCGCACGTTTTCTGTTGCGAATTTTCTTTTTTTACATTTTCGTAAAATTCAATCTTACACTGTTGATTCTGTTGTGTATCACAAACAAGGCAGAGTCTCCACATGTCTGCCAAGTGGTATACTCTGCCTTTTGTGTATGGTGGAGACTGATTTCTTGATGCAAATCCATGGATGAAGTCGGTTACATCCGAGAAACAGATGTCACCGCCGATCACCTTGTTTTATATAGGATGACATTGGTGAAAACCTTCCCATTACAATTGGGGTAATTGGCCCCCGAAAGGCACAGCAGCGCACATCCTTACTGTGGTATTTGGAGAGATTCAGCTCTTTTTGGCATCTGTTGTAGGCGTACATCACATTATAAAATTTTTGTGGGATTCGAATTTCGATCTCATCTAAAACTCAGAGCTTTTCAAGCATTTTCAGCACAAGCGCATACAGCCGTTTCATGGAGGAAATGGTGACCATCTCATCCGGACAGTGGAGATTGCGCAAATCCGGTCCAATAGAAATGATGTCCATATCCGGCACCTTTTCCATAAACAGTCCACACTCCAATCCCGCATGGATGCCGAGAACTCTGGCGTCTCGGTCGAACAACTCTTTCCACGTGTCGAGGTATACCTTTTGCATCGCGGATCCTGTACGGAACGCCCAGCCGGGATACCGATTCCAGTGCTCTGCAGTGACTCCGGCAAGAATACCCAACGAACGAAGGAGGTCTTCCATATTGTCTAGCTTAGATTCCACGGAGGAACGCGAGGAAACAGTAATCTCCACAGCATCGGCAAGTGTACGCACAATTCCGCAGTTTGCTGATGTTTCAACAAGCCCCGGTATCTGACGGCTCATCTCCCGCACACCAACCGGCAGAGAACGGAGCAGATACAGTACCTTGTCGGAGGATTCTTTTGTCATTGGCTGCCATTCTTCACAAGTTTCAGAAAGCGTCATAACACAGCTACGATCCGCCTCCACCAGTTCGCCCACGATGGTGTCACGGATTTTTTCGAACGCGCAGCGCAACACGTCCCCTACGGCAGATGTCGCAAACACCATCGTACATTCGCGCATGATCGCGTTGTCCTTACTGCCACCGTCGATGCGCACCAGACGGAGTTCGCATTTTTCATCAAGAACGGAAGCGATCCGTGCCATCACCATTGCCGCCATCATGCGGCCAAGGTGAATGTCCTCACCGGAATGCCCGCCCGCCAGTCCGGTAATCTCTGCCTTCCAAACAGATTCCGTATCCGCAAGTGGTGTGCGTTCCGGCATCAGCGTTAAGAGGGTGCGAACCCCACCGGCGCAGGCGACCGTTGCCTCTCCCTCTCCGGAGGAATCAAGATTGATCATCCTTCTACCTTTCACAACAGAGGGATCAAAAGCGCGCATACCACTCATTCCTGTCTCTTCATCGGTTGTGAAAATACACTCTATCGCCGGAGATGCAAGGTCAGGCTTGTCGAGCAGTGCCAGCATTATCGCTACCGCCACGCCGTCGTCTGCACCAAGCGTCGTACCGTTTGCGGTCAGAATATCGCCGTTTTCGAGAATTTCGATTGGATCGTGCATAAAATCATGCTGGATACCGGTGCTTGCCTCACATACCATATCCATGTGTCCCTGCAATACAACAGGCGCGTGATTTTCGTATCCAAGCGCGGCTTCCCGGCGAATGAACACGTTGTTCGCCTCGTCTCGGCGGCAGAAAAGGTTTCTCTCGCGTGCGAACGTTTCCACATAGGCGGATATCGCCTCCTCGTTGCCGGAGCCGCGCGGAATCCTTGCGATCTTGCGGAAATAGTGCATCACCGGCGCGAATACGGCTTCATTTTCCCTGTAGGTTCCCATAAACAGTTCTCCCTTGCGGTAATCATAATTTCTTTCACCTATTATTATAGCAGAAATAACGCAAATAGCAACGCTCCGTGTGAATTTTCTTGGATTTTTCTACACTCTGTGTTTTATTTCCATGTCGCACTGCGCATACACAAAAAAAACGGAGAAATTTCCTCCAAAAATTGTGTTTGGGGCTTGCATTTGACTGGACTTTGGTATACAATATATCTGGAAAAAGTTTGGCGGCGTTTCGTATCCTATATCACAGCGAAACGCTTGCAGAAGGAGCTTATTATGACAGTGTTTATTTTGGCAGCCGGAATGGGTTCTCGCTATGGCGGACTAAAGCAAATCGATCCTTTTACGGAGAATGGCGAATTTATCATCGACTTCTCCGTATACGATGCGATCCAAGCAGGCTTTGACCGTGTTGTCTTTGTTATAAAGGAAGAGAATTACGAGGCGTTCCACGAAACGATCGGCAAGCGCATCGCAGGTAAGATCAAGGTGGAGTATGTGTTCCAGAAGATGGATTATATGGTTCCCGCTGACAAGATCCCGTCGGATCGTGTAAAGCCCTGGGGTACCACACACGCCCTGCTTTGCGGCAAAGAGGTGCTGAACGATGGTTTCATCGTCATCAACGCAGATGATTTCTACGGAAGAGATGCGTTCTTCAAAGCTGCGGAATTTCTGAAGAAGGTCGAAAATGATTCCGGCAATCGCCACTACTGCATGGTTGGTTACCTGATGGGCAACACACTTACGGATAACGGTAGCGTCGCACGTGGTGTTTGCGAGGTCAAAGATGGCAAACTCACCAAGATTGTGGAGCGTACAAAACTCTTCAAAGAAGAAGGCGGCGCATATTTTGAAGAAAACGGCGAGAAGGTGCACGTTTCCTCCGATACCGTTGTCTCAATGAATTTCTGGAGCTTCACGCCCTCGTTCTTCAAGGGTGCAGAGGAAGATTTTGTGAAATTCATCAACGATCCGAATCGTGAACCGCTCAAGAGCGAATGCTTGCTGCCGAACACGGTATACACCATGATGAAAAAGGGACTGTGCGATGTAGAGG
>CAVIKO010000135.1:0-3039 GCA_963643035.1 bacterium | reverse complement strand
AGTCCAAGCCCGAACACAAAGCACCCAAACGATATATCGAAGTGGGGACGAGCGATAGCACCGGAACCCAGATACCAATATTGGTAGAAACCCGCGGCAGCAGATATGCCCGCCGCAGCGATCATCCCCAAGGGGGATGGGGTGGAGTCCAGAGGATGGGGAAGGGGGGATTCGCAAATCCCGCCGTCCCCGTCCTTTGGTGCGCCGCAAGGCAATCCCACCGCACCGATCCGGTGCAAAATTGACCCGCCCCCGCGAGGGATCGATAATCCCGCACCGATCCGGTGCATAAAAAGTCCCGGACAAAGTCCGGGAGAATCAAGAAGCGGCATAGCTGTATAGAAAGTCCGAAAAAAATCCAAAAGAAAGGCCGGGACGAAGTCCCGGAACAAGGAGCTTCCCATGACATACACCATCGAAAACAAAAAAATCCGCGTCACCGTTACCGATATGGGCGCGGAAATGATCTCACTTGTCCTCAAAAAGACCGGCGATGAATACCTCTGGCAGGCGGATCCCACCTATTGGACTGGCCACGCCTACAACCTCTTCCCCATCTGTGGCAGACTCTGGGACGGCAAATACACCTACCGCGGCAAAACCTACGAGATGAACCTTCACGGCTTTGCGCGCAAGACGGCATACGAAATGATTGCGCAGACCGAGGACTCCCTCTCGTTCCGTCTCACCGATTCCGAGACCACCTATGCCCAGTACCCCTTCCACTTCACCCTCATCCTCACCTATACCCTGGAGGACGCGACCGTCAAGACCACGTTCCACGTCGAAAACCATGACGAGAAGGAGCTGATCTTCGCCATCGGCGGCCATCCCGGCTTCAATGTTCCAATGGGTGAAACAGCCGGCGACGCGTTCACGGATTACTCCTTCACGTTCTCCGAAAAGTGCGAGCCCCAGCAGCTGTGCATGAGCGAGACGTGCTACTACCTCGGCGAAAACAAGCCTTTCAAGGTTCGCTGCGGCAAATCCTTCCCCCTCTCCCACGATCTTTTCGACAACGATGCCGTATTCCTCACCAATGTTGCGCCGGAGGTCACGCTCAAGTCGAGCGTCTCCAAGCACTTCGTTAAGGTATCCTACCCCGGTATGAAGTACGTCGGATTCTGGCACAAGCCCAAGACGGAGGCTCCGTACTGCTGCATCGAGCCGTGGATGAGCATCCCCGCCGACGACGGCAAGGTAGACGATCTCGAAACCAAACGCGATATGCTCCGCCTCGTCCCGAACGGCACCTACGAGCAGACCTTCGCCATCTCCATTGGCTGAGTGGGAATACCGCGCAGCCGATTGGCTAAGCAATCCATCCCACTCTCGAGAATTTCCTTAACAGGAAATTCTCCAATATTTACCGGCGCCTATGGGACGGGAATACCGCGCAGCCGATTGGCTAAGCAATCCATCCCACTCTCGAGAATTTCCTTAACAGGAAATTCTCCAATATTTACCGGCGCCTATGGGACGGGAATACCGCGCAGCCGATTGGCTAAGCAATCCATCCCACTCTCGAGAATTTCCTTAACAGGAAATTCTCCAATATTTACCGGCGCCTATGGGACGGGAATACCGCGCAGCCGATTGGCTAAGCAATCCATCCCACTCTCGAGAATTTCCTTAACAGGAAATTCTCCAATATTTACCGGCGCCTATGGGACGGGAATACCGCGCAGCCGATTGGCTAAGCAATCCATCCCACCGTTTGGATGGCGCGTATTGAGAAAACACACCGGAATACCCTTCAAAAAACGTGCG
The DNA here is from genome assembly GCA_963643035.1 of bacterium. Taxonomy (GTDB): domain Bacteria; phylum Bacillota; class Clostridia; order Oscillospirales; family CAG-272; genus UMGS1696. The sequence continues at coordinate 1,269 of CAVIKO010000135.1, read as the reverse complement.
GCACCTCGCAAAGGCACCGCACGTTTTTTGTATAAGCTTTTTGCCCGGTTTCAGAACATTCCCCCGGTCAGGTACGCCTTGTAATCCTCCCCCGTGGCGATGGCGGTGTTCGCGGACAGCCGATCGAATACGCCGCAGCCGCCCGTCTCGCCGGATTCTAAAATCACGTTCTCCGATTCGGTATTGCAGAAGCCGATGCGGAGGTTGGTCACAATCGAGCGGAACTGCCCCTCGGCGGTGAACGCCACATGCTTGCCCCCTCTGCCGCAGTACCACATCGTGAAACAATCCGTATAGATAGAGGACACGCCCGGCGCGTTGCGGAAACCGATACCGAAATGGTCGCTGTAGCAGAAGTGGTACCAGTTGTTCCCGGCACGGTCGTCAAAACCGGTGCTTGCCAGGTAGTCTGTGTAGTCGCAGGTATACAGCGGATGGAGATTGCGCAGAGAATTGCCGGAGGAGCGGAGCAGGATCCCGCAGAATACGTCCGCGATGCGCATATTGGTCAACGTATTGTCATACCCTTCAAGAAGCACACCGATGGAATCCGGTCTGCCTGTGCCGATGATGTTGACCCCCGTGATGTCCGCATCGGAGGAGCCGCTGTTCGCGCCGTGCTTGATGTGGATCCCGATTTTCACATGCTTGATGGATACATCGCGGATCGCCGTCTCCCGCCCGCCATCAATGGAAATACCGGATGCACGTCCATTGCCGTCCACGATACCGCCGGAAAAGCTGTAATTGCTCCCGCACGTGCGGATATCGTTTGCCGGATGGATCGCGCCCAGCCGTACCATCGCTTCGTCGTCCGACCAATCCGGAACGGCGCGCAGGACGGCATACGGGGAGAGAACGAGGGACACGCTCCTTTGCGGATGGGCGGGTGTGCAGATCGGATGCTCAAGCAGGTATTCGCCGTCGGGGAAGAAAAGGGTGCGGTTCGGGTTCTCATCGATGATTTTCTGGATGGTGTCCGCCACGGGCATCCCGCAGTTCGGCGTGACATATTCCGCGACAGAAAGATACAGGTTTGTCATGGTTTTATCCTTTCTCTGGGTGATACCAGCGCAATTGTGTCAGAATAGATTGCGTTCCTTGTTCGGTTTCCTATAGGAGAACTTACCCGTTTACCGGGGAAATTCTCGAGAGTGGGATGGATCGCGCCACTGTTCAGCTGTACAGGATTCCCACTCAACGATTTAAGCCTGCCTTCGGAGAATTTCCTGTCAGGGAAATTCTCGAGAGTGGGATGGATCGCGCCAC
>CAVIKO010000134.1:0-3067 GCA_963643035.1 bacterium | reverse complement strand
GGTTCATATGTCCCACACCATTCCGGAAATCTGCCAAACCATCGAAGAACGAATCCGCACGATCCATATACGCTGTTTCCGCGGCAGACCAGATCCGCTGTTCCTTATTTCAGACGCGTATCCCGGCATTTGGCTGGAGCACGTGTATGACTCCGTTCTGTATGCAGAAATGTACCCAGAGGAGATTAACCTTGCCGAAAATACGATTCGTCTCTTTTTATCTTGTCAAACTGCGGAGGGACAGCTTCCATGCTATGTTTGGAATGGCGACAAGCTGCCTCATCTTCCGGAGGATGCGCTGATCGGTTACGGACAGATCCAAGAATGCGTATCATTTGCTGCGCTTTGTCTGGAGGTTGCGAAAAGGAAGAACGATCGCACATTTTTGGAAACTGTGTACAACGGATGCCGCCGCTGGAACGATTGGCTGCGGAAGTATCGCATGACCACAAACCGAGGCTTGATTGAGATGTTTGTCGGTTATGATACAGGACATGACAACAGCGGCAGACTTTCAGATATGGCGCATCCGCATAATCATGTTTTCCCGGAAGGAACGGTCTGCAATGCGGCATATCTGCCGGAGGACGATGGCGTCACACCGATTCTGGCACTCGACATGAATTGCAATTTTTACGCAACGCAGGTGGCACTGGCAGAAATGGCACAGCTACTCAGAAAAACGGAGGAAGTGGAGGTTTGGCAAGAAAAGGCAAGAAAAGTCAAAGCAAATATCATGGAACAGCTCTACGATCCGGAGGACGCATTTTTTTATGACATGGATAGGAACGGCACACTGCGTAAATACAAAAGCTCTACAATTTTCCATCTGTTCTTAGAAGGTGTGTTATCTCCAACAGAGGACGCGGCATTGATACAGGAGATTTATACACGCCATATCAAAAATCCGGAGGAGTTTTGGACACCATATCCGTTCCCATCGATGGCTGCAAACGATCCTACCTTCCACAAGCATACCGCGTGCAACTGTTGGGGATACTTTTCCGAGGGACTAATCGCACTGCGCTGCACACGGTGGATGGATAAATACGGCTTTTCGGCAGATTTTGATGTGCTGTGCGAAAAATGGCTCAACGCGTGGACACGCTGCTATGACACGGTAAAGCTCGGACAAGAGTTAGATCCGTTTACCGGTGAACCTTCTGCCGCCTCCGAATGGTACTCGAGTGGCATGCTCTTCTATCTCTACGCTGCAAAACGCTGTGGGAAAATCAGCTGAATGTCAAATCGGTACTTCTGTGTTCAAAAACTCGATTTTGCATTCACATCATCGTAACATCGCGTTCATATTATAGGTGGAGGGTAAAACGTTCTCCACAGGACAAGCCGCAACGCGGAAAGCCATACATCTAATAAGTGTAAGGACTCGCAGTAACCGAGGATACTAAGTATCCCGCCGCTGCGAGCCTTTCATCTGTAATGGAACGCTGATGTACAGGGCATCCAACAATACGCAAATTATCCTAATCTGGAATTTTCTCACTGGTAAGCCTTGTTCGCCGGAATTCCAAGTTCTTATAAATTTACCATCTTCGATTCAACATTCTTCCTTGATAATAAAATATCCCCGGCATAGCCGAGGATATTTTATTTATCAGGTACCGCAGTTCTGCTGACGATCCGCCAATGCTTTCAGATTTCCTTCCGGTATGGTGGAGAGCATCAGGCATAGACATTCCGCGCTATTTTCTTCTGGTAAATCGGGGAAATGGGTACGCAGCAGATCCTCTACCCCATTTGCGTAAGTTTGATAACGGGACGCGATTTCCCGCCCCATCTCGGTCAGATATACAACGCCGTAACTCTCCTTATCCACAAACCCCGCCTGCGCAAAAGATTTCATTCGGCTGTGTACACTAGGCTTGGACAGATGCAGCGCAGAGGCAATATCCACGCACCGAACTCCTATACCCTCTCGGTACAGGCGCGCGATTGTGAGTAAATACCGGATATCGGCGGCAGACAACATCTTTTCGTTTGTCAAAGCGATTCTCCCTAATGGCAGACAGGGGATGCGAAGCAATCCTCGTCATCCCCTGTCCCGATGTTTACTTTTTGTGGCAGGAGCCCGCCATTGCACAATGGGCGCAATTACAGCCGCAGGAGGATTTGCCCTTACACTTATCCTTCCTCAATTTCAAAATGATGAGCACTACGATTGCAACAAGCACAAGACTTATCAGAATCGTCGCCAAATTTGAAATAAACCAACTGAACATATTGGGAACCCCTTTCCTGCATTACGAATGTTTATTTCGCAATCTTTACCGCAGTGGTCAGCTTGGTCGCTTCCTTGTACGGGCGAACGAGCATATACACGATGAAGGCAAGCGCGAGAACTGCGAAGATTACACCAATGACGTTGACATTACCGGTGAAGAGATTGCCAAACTGGTTGACCATCAGAGCGATCAGATAAGCAAAGCCGCACTGATAGCCGATAGCGAACCAAGTCCACTTTGCGTTGTTCATTTCACGCTTGATGGCACCGATCGCAGCGAAGCACGGTGCGCACAGCAGGTTGAATACAAGGAACGCATAACCGCTGATAGGTGTAAACACGGACGCGATGGTTTCGTACACATTGCCGGAGCCGCCATAGAGAATACCCATGGTACCGACGATGTTTTCCTTGGCAACAAGACCTGTGATAGATGCAACAGTTGCTTGCCAGTTGCCGAATCCAAGAGGAGTGAAGATCCACGCAATGGCACCGCCGATGGCAGCAAGGATGGAGGAATCGAGCTCATCTTCACCAAGCATACGGAAACCGTCGGAAGCAAAGCCGAAGTAGGTGGTGAACCAAACCACGATAGTGGAAAGCAGAATGATCGTGCCAGCTTTCTTGATGAAGGACCAGCCGCGCTCCCACATGGAACGGAGTACATTCAGTAAGGTCGGCATATGGTATGCAGGCAGCTCCATTACGAACGGAGCTGGTTCGCCGGCAAACATCTTGGTCTTTTTCAGCATGATGCCAGAGATGATGATTGCCGCCATACCGATGAAGTACGCGGAGGTGGATACGAGTGCGGAACCACCGAAG
>CAVIKO010000133.1:0-3119 GCA_963643035.1 bacterium | reverse complement strand
GGGGATGGGGTGGAGTCCAGAGGATGGGGAAGGGGGGATTCGCAAATCCCGCCGTCCCCGTCCTTTGGTGCGCCGCAAGGCAATCCCACCGCAGCGGCACAGCTGCATAAAAATAGCGCGCCGCAAGGCAATAAATCCCGCACCGATCCGGTGCAATATCAATGCGCCGCAAGGCATAATCCCACACCGAACACTTTGTGAACAAAAATGCAAGTCCACCTCAACTTTCCTGCATTTCCGGAAATGTAGCCACCCTGCCCGCCCGCCTATTTGCGCGCCGCAGGCGTTTCTCCTAGCATTCCGCAGAACCTGCCGTTTCTGTCTAAAAGCGAAACCGCGCAGCGGTAATTCTTCTTATATAGAGAGATATTAAGTAAGTTCGTAGCCGCAGTCGCAGTAGAGGCGGGGAAACGGTGGAAAAGTGTGAATCGTTTCTGTATTGCACATTGATTGCCGTGGAAACACCGCGATATGCTGTGCAGAATGGATAAAACAGGAAGGAATAAGAAACGAAAATCTGCCTGAAAAGCCGCTTGACAGACGGAGGTTCACTTGGGAAAAACGGCTGTAAACCGGGGAGTTTGGCCTGCTTATCCACAGCGCATTGTCTGTCGTTCCCCCTATCGGCGGCAAATTTAGCGAAATCCCGGGAATTATACAAAATTTGCGGTTTTCCACAGCCTTTTCCGGAAGCAAAAATCGGTGGGCTTTGTGGGAAACGATAGCGGCGGGAGGTGGAAGAAAACAGTGGATAAACAGGCTTTTCCACCAGCAGCGGGTTGTGGAAAACGGGAAATCCACGGTGGAATTGGGGAGGAACGGTGGAAAAGTGGGGGACGGTGGAGGGAAATATGAGGAGTTTTGCGGGGAGAATCCACAGATTATCCACGGATTTATCCACAATCCCCTATATTTATCCACAGGCTGTTGAAAAGTGCTGTGGGAAACTTATAAAGGGAATAGGGAGTTTTGGAAAAGTGCCTTGAAAGAGGTGGGATACCGGGGAATTATCCACCTGTGAGGTATCCCCGGATCGTTTCGAAAGCCTGTACAGGCGCGATTGTTTCCTTTTTATAAAACCCTATCCGCCATGCGCACCTTTGTCTTAATTTGCGCCGTGTTTAATGTCTTTGATGATTTCGTTGACCGTTGCCTCAAATACGGTATCGGTTTCCAGCTTGCTCTCGACCATAGTGATATTGGAATGGATGGTGCTGTGGTCGCGGGAGAAAGCGGCGCCGATTTGGGAGAGGGATAAGTTTGTGATTGTGCGGACGATGTACATAGACACGTTGCGTGCGGTCTGGATATCCTTTTTGCGGGACGAGCCTTTGATGTCCGCGGCAGTGACATTGAACCGTTTGGCGACCGTTTCGACGATGCGGGTGACGGTATCCTCGACGGGTTCTGTATCGCGCAGGTAATCGGGGAGAGTGGTGATGACCATGTCCATTGTGATCGGCATACCGGAGAGGAGGTTTTTTGCGCCGAGCTTCTTGATTGCACCCTCGATCTGCCGGATATTGGACTGGAGGTTGTCTGCCAGAAAGTCGATGACGTCCATCGGAATATCGAGGTTATTCTGGCTTGCCTTATTTTTGAGGATAGCGAGTCTCAGCTCCAGATCCGGCGGCTGGATGTCGGTAATCAGACCGGCTTCAAACCGGGTACGGATCCGTTCCTCGAGGGTGGTCAGATCTTTCGGCGGCCGGTCGGAGGTGATGATGATCTGTTTATTGCATTCGTGGAGAGCATCGAAGGTATGGAAAAATTCCATCTGGGTGGAATCCTTTCCGGCGATGAACTGAATATCGTCGATGAGGAGCATATCTGCGCTCCGGTATTTTTCACGGAAGGCGGCGTTGGTGTGCGCCCGGATCGCCTCAATGAGCTGGTTCATAAATTCCTCGCCCTTGACGTAGACGATTTTCATGGACGGATCCCGTTTGATGGCGCGGTTGGCGATGGCGTACATGAGGTGCGTTTTGCCGAGTCCGGACGGACCGTAGATAAAGAGGGGGTTATATTTGGTGCCGATATTTTCCGCAACGGAGAGGGCGGCTGCCTGTGCGAAGTGATTGGATTCGCCGACGACGAAATTCTCGAAGGTATAGGTGGGGTTAAAGTGGAAGGTACCGTCGGGGGATACGAAGGGACGCTCCTTGGTCTGGCTCTGCGTGTTGGCGGCGGCATTGCCGTCGTCTGCGTAAGGGTCGGCGTATTCCTCATCAGGGGCATCATATTCGCTGTCGGCGCGGGTGTCGTCCGCGTTGTTTGCCGCACTGTGTGCGAATGCCAGCGGATCACCGCCGAACTGGGTGACGAGGGACTGCCAGCTGGTATCAGCTATCTTGGCTGCGGAAGCGGGATTTTCCTGGGCGGCAGGCTTTGTGAGTTTGGGAGCGAGAGTGGGATCGACGATGACCTCGATCTCCGGCTCGTATCCGATGACCTTTTCGATCTGTGCAGCGAGCATGGGACCGTATTTTTCGCGGATGATATTCGCTTTCATATCGTTCTCCGCGGCAAAGACGGCGCGTTTTGCGTCCAGATCGTCGAGGCGGAACCGTTTGAACCACAGTTCGCCTGCGGCTTCCGAGATGAGCTTATCCGCGCGGATCGTTTTGAGCATGATCTGCCATATGGCGTTCAGCTCCTCGGTGTTCAAGTTGGACATTGCATCCTCCCTTTTTCTATACATTATATTATATTACAGTGACGCTTTTATTATACCACAAAAGGCGGATTTTGTCAAGGATACGCCTATGTGGAGGGGGGATAATTTGACCTGCGGTCGGCGGGAAATTTCATATATTTTCCCGGACTTTTTCCGGGGCTTTTGATGCACCGGATCGGTGCGGATTCTTGCCTTGCGGCGCATTGATATTGCACCGGATCGGTGCGGATGATTGCCTTGCGGCGCACCAAAGGACGGGGAAGAAGGATTTGCGAATCCTTCCTCCCCATCCTCTGGACTCCACCTCTCCTACCGGGGATACCGCCGCGGCGGGCATGTATGCTGCCGCGGTTTCTACCAATTTAGGTATCTGGATTCAGGTGCAGATCGTTTATCGCCAATTCGGAATTAGGTACAGCTGGCTGTGTTCGACCCGGTATTG
>CAVIKO010000132.1:0-3136 GCA_963643035.1 bacterium | reverse complement strand
CCCGAACACAAAGCACCCAAACGATATATCGAAGTGGGGACGAGCGACAGCACCGGAATCCAGATACCTAAATTGGTAGAAACCCGCGGCAGCAGATATGCCCGCCGCAGCGGCACTCCATCAGGGTGAGTGGAGAGGTGTCGGAGAGGTAGAGAGGGATTCGCAAATCCATCTCTACCTCTCTGACCGCCCCCGCGAGGGATCCTCAAGCACCGATCCGGTGCATCAAAAATCCACCCGCCCCCGCGAGGGATCAAAAATCCCGCAGCGGCACAGCTGCATAGAACGGAAAACGGCAGAGTGTAGACGAAAGCCAAAAATAACTATTGACATAGCCCACCGTTTGTGTTATCATATATTTGTATAAGATTACCGAAAAACCACGCTGTATCGACAGGATGCAGCGGCGATTCGATGGCATAGAGTACGGAGGGATAACCCATGCAAGGAATAATGAAGGACAAACTGAATGTGCGTCTGCTCCTGAGCCGGGAGGAGATGGGTCGGGTAGCGGCTGCGGATTGTGCGGCGCGGCTGCGGGAACTGCTTACGGAGCAGGAATACGTGAATATGATTTTCGCGGCTGCCCCTTCCCAGAACGAAACGCTCGCGGCGTTGGTTGCCGAGCCGGATATTGACTGGACGCGGGTGCGCGCGTTCCACATGGACGAATACATCGGACTGGCATCCGGTGCACCGCAGACGTTCGGTGCCTATTTGCGGGAGCATATTTTCGGTTTGGTTCCGTTTGTTGAGGTTCACTATCTGACCCCGGACGCTCCGGATGCAAAGGCAGAATGTGTGCGGTACGGGGAGCTTCTCGAGAAGTATCCGGCGGACATCTGCTGTCTGGGGATCGGCGAAAACGGCCACATCGCGTTCAACGATCCGGGGGTCGCGGATTTTGACGATCCGAAGCCGGTGAAGATTGCGGTACTGGACGAGGTATGTCGGATGCAGCAGGTTCATGACGGCTGCTTCCCGACCATCGAAGCGGTGCCGAAGCGTGCCATGACACTGACCATCCCGTCTCTCATGCGCGCGAAATATATGTTCTGCTCCGTCCCCGGAAAATCCAAGCGCGCAGCCATTCGCCGGACTCTGACCGAGCCGATTACCGCGGACTGTCCCGCCACGATCCTCCGCCGCCATCCGCACGCGATTCTCTACTGCGACCGCGACAGCTCTTTGGGCCTTTGAGGGGGAGAGACGGGGAAAGCGAGGATAACGGTCGCTTATGAACCAATGAATCCAAAGGATTCATTGCGCTCCGCAAAACTTTTATGAAAAGGAGCTATGGAAATTCGTTTGTGCAAGTCCATATGCTCCCAATTTGAGCGATCCGTTTTCTGAGAAGACTGTTCGCGAGCGGCTGTGGGGACGCATCTGCCTTCTACGGTGAGAGATTGCGGTCGAAGTTTTGGCACGACGCTGTCGTCGGCGGACATGTATTCCTCCTATCCGATTTCCGCACATACCACGATATTATTTGTATAAAGTTTTTCGAAAGGGGTGCGGGGAGAACTTTTTTCAAAAAAAGTTCTCCCCGCAAGATAAGAAATGATCCGAGTAGCCATCATAGGGCAGGGGCGCAGTGGGCGCGATATTCATGGGGCGTATTTCCGGAGCGCGGCGAACACGCAGTACCGAGTTGTCGCCGTAGTGGACGAACTGGAGAATCGGCGGCTGCGGGCGGCAGAGGAATACGGCTGTCCGGTGTACGCATCGTATGAGGAACTGTTTGCGCACAGAGATGAGATCGATTTGGTAGTCAATTCCACGTTCAGCTATCAGCACGCGGCGATTGCGGCAGATCTGATGCGGCACGGATTTAATGTAGTAACGGAGAAGCCGCTGGCCAAGCACGCGGAGGATGTGGATATGCTGATCCGAACCGCCGCAGAGACAGGGCGGATGATTGCGCCATTTCAGCAGTCCCGCTACGCGCCGTATTTTATCAAGATCAAGGAGATTTTGGCGTCCGGGGTGCTTGGCAGGGTGTTGCAATATTCGATTGCGTTCTCTGGCTTTGCGCGCCGCTGGGACTGGCAGTGTTCTTTGCGGTACAATGGCGGCGGCGTGATGAACACGGGACCGCACCCGATGGATCAGGCGTTGGATCTGTTCGGCTACGATGCGGAGCCGCGGCTGCTCTATTCGAAGCTTGACCGGGCGAATATTGCGGGCGACGCGGAGGACTACGCGAAGATTCTGTTCTCAGGAGAAAACAAACCTTTGTTTGATATTGAGATCTCGTCCTGCAACGCCTACGCGCCGTATCTGTATGTGATTCAGGCGACAAACGGCAGTCTGCGGGCGAACTATACCACTGTGGAATGGCAGTGGTTCGATCCGAACGAGATTCCGCTCCCGGCGCTGCAGCTCCGTTCGCTCGGTCAGCCAGGCACGGATCTTCCGGCGTACTGTGGGGAGAAGCTGAACTGGCACAAGGAGTCATGCGATCTTTCCGGCAGCGCATTCACCACTGCTGTGGACGCATATTACAAAATGATCCACCGCCATCTGACGGAGGGCACGCCGCTGGAGATCACTGCGGAGCAGGTGCGGCGGCAGATCCGCCTGAACGAGCAGATTCACGCGGACAATCCGCTTGCCGTTCTGTATTGATTCCCGCCTATGGCGGGGCTGACATTGGCGGGACTTTGTCCCGCCGAGCCTATATTTTGACCTACGGACGGCCTACTAACCTGCGGACGGCTTTGTTTGGCAATGAGGGATGCCTCATTGCTTCTATATTGCACCGGATCGGTGCGGGATTATGCCTTGCGGCACATTGATATTGCACCGGATCGGTGCGGGATTATGCCTTGCGGCGCACCAGAGGACAGGGAAGAAGGATTTGCGAATCCTTCCTCCCCATCCTGATGAGCTTTACCGCTGCGGCGGGATTATGCCTTGCGGCGCACCAGAGAGCGGGGAGAACGGGATTTGCGAATCCCTTTCTCCCCACCCTCTGGACTCCCCCCCTCTTTCCCGAAAAATCGCTGCGGCGGGCATGATTGCTGCCGCGGGCTTGTGGCAATATAGGTAGTTGGTATCAGGTGCAGGTCGTTTATCGCCAATTCGGAATTAGGTACAGCTATCTGTGTTCGATCCTGTATCGTACGCATTTCAG
>CAVIKO010000131.1:0-3148 GCA_963643035.1 bacterium | reverse complement strand
GAGGTAGAGAGGGATTCGCAAATCCATCTCTACCTCTCTGACCGCCCCCGCGAGGATCCGAAAACGCACCGATACGGTGCATAACAAAAAAGCGCCGCAAGGCAATGATCTCGCACCGATACGGTGCAAAAATAATGCCGCCCCGCGAGGGATCCATAATCCCGCACCGATCCGGTGCAAAATGACGCGCCCCCGTGAGGGGGGCAAAAAGCCCCCGGACAAAGTCCGGGAAAGTCAAGTGAAAGAAAATTTCGAGAAACAGTCCCAAACCCCTTGACAATTCTGCCGTGGATGTTATATAATAAATACTGTGTATTTGCGCGGTTTTTGTGCGCCGATTTTTCCAAAAATCCGCACCCTCCAGCCGCCGCAAACTTCGTCGCCGCGATACCGTGCCATCCCGCATCGGCTCCGGCGGCTCACCTACGCTACCATGAAGGAGGTGCGATCAATGCTCAGAACATACCAGCCGAAAAAGAGACAGAGAAGCAAGGTTCACGGCTTCCGTAAGAGAATGGCTACCGCGGACGGCAGAAAGGTTCTCAAGAGACGCCGTAATAAGGGCCGCGCTCGTCTGACGCACTAAGCCCCATCCCCGGCATTTTCGTCACTCAATACCCTCTCGTGCATCCGAATGATGTTCGCAATGTTCGCAAACGTGCGGGCAAGCGGACACAGGCGGTTTCATCGAGAGGGTTTTGTCTTGCGGGAACCCCACGCGGGCAGAAATGTTCCCGTAAACAACTTCCGTGGGATTCCGTTTTTCATTCGGTTTCGCGGATGCTTTGCAGAGCAGTATGCGACCGTATAAAAGCGGCGCACAAAACCGATTGCATTCATAAACCTTTCTCGAGGATCGTCCGGACGATATTTATACCGTCCGTGTAACGCTCTTGTCAGGCTGCGGAACGAACAAGATCGTTCTCTCAAAAGCCACTTCTCCCGAATATGAAATTTGTACCAGTAAACAAACATTATCTCTATCAAAAGGTGTGGCGGAACGGCGCACGAAAGTCCTCGTCCACCATCGCCGTGTACATCCTGCGCGACAAACGGGCGCGAATCCTCGCGAAAGCCCATCCACAGCACAGAATCGTGAACCGCATCGGCATATCCGCATCCAAAAAGATCGGCGGCGCGGTACAGCGGAACCGGGCAAAACGCGTCGTTCGGGAGGCATATCGCCAAATTGAGCGGGAACAGCAGGTGCGTACCGGCTGGCTCATCGTGATCACCCCGCATCCGCGCGCTGCAGTCTGCAAAATGGACGTCGTAAAGCGCGATCTCACCTATTGCCTCGGCAAGCTCGGTTTGATCGGCAATAAGCCCGATCCGACAGACAACAAGCCCGCTCCGACAGACACCGCAGAGCAGTAATTTCGCACTATGCGTATTTTGCACGTTTTTCACAAAGCGCATGAGATCGCCGTCCGCGTATTCCTTATACCGGTGCGCCTGTATCAGCGTTTTTTCTCCCCCCTCAAGGGACAGCCATCGTGCCGTTTTTCCCCCACCTGCTCCCAGTATTGCATAGAAGCGGTGCGGGAATGGGGCATTCTCATCGGCTCCGTCCTCACCCTGTGGCGCATCCTCCGCTGCAATCCCTTCGGCAAAGGCGGCTTTGACCCCGTACCCAAACGGAAACGCCGATAGGATGTGCAAAAACTTTGCCGTTTCTTCGGAAAACGTCCGGGAAAATACCGAAAATCATACCATATAACTATTGAAGGAACCACCGCATGAATATTCTTGATATCCTCTATATTCCGATGGGATATATCATCCGATTTGCGTACTCGCTGACGAACAACTACATGCTCGCCATCCTACTGTTCGCGTTGGTGATGGAAATTCTCCTTCTGCCGTTCGCCATCAAGCAGCAGAAGAATCAGGTTAAGCAGGCGTCCCTCGCGCCGAAAACGAACGCGATCCGCAAGAAATACGCCGGACGCAACGACCAGGCGACCCAGCAGAAGATGCAGGAAGAGCTGATGGCGATGTATCAGGAGGAGAAATTCAATCCCGCCGGCGGCTGTCTCCCGCTCCTCATCCAGCTCCCCATCATCATGTGTCTCTACAACGTCATCGTAAATCCGCTCCGGTATCTTTGCAATCTTCCCAAGGAGCAGGTCACAAACCTCATCCAGGCACTGCAGGAACCGCTCGGTCTGACAGTGCGCAACCAGCAAATCGAGATCATCAACTACCTGCGAGAGGTCGGCGTATCGGATTACCTCGAATATGCCCCCGCATTGGAAAACGCCGTGCTGCCGAAATTCACCGTCGGGCCGCTCGATCTGTCTCAGGTGCCGTCGATCTCATGGAACTGGCTGCTTGTCATCCCGATTCTGACCTTTGTCGTCATGGTCGCATCCCAGAAGATCACCCAGCACTACACCTATCAGGCACCTGAAGCGAAGGACGCGCAGAATGCCATGTCTATGAAGATCATGACCTGGACGATGCCCCTTTTGACCGTTTACATTGAGTTCCAGATGGCTGCGGCAATCGGTGTGTACTGGATCTTCCGGCAGGTGCTGTACACCGTGGAGCGGATCGTTCTCTCGAAGCTGATCCCGATCCCGCAATTCACGGAGGAGGATTACAAAGAGGCGGAACGGCAGGCAAATCTGTCGAAGAAGCAGCAGAAAAAGGAAAAAAAGCAGGTGCGCAGTCTGCACCACATCGACGACGAGGAGTATCTCGCTGCCCATCCGGACAAGGCAGAGGCAGAAGCCGCTTGGAAAGCGGAAAATGGCGAAGGAGCGGGGTCATCCTCTTCCAAAGAGGATGAGAAGAAGTCCTCGACGATTGAAAAAGCTCCTCCGAAGGAGTGATTCTTCCGGGACTTTGTCCCACGTCCCTATATTCTGACTTGCAGTCGGCTTTTTATGCGGCTATGTTGCCGCGGCGGGCTTCTTGCCTTGCGGCGCGTCATTTTGCACCGGATCGGTGCGGGATTTCTTGCCTTGCGGCGCATTGTTCTATGCAGCTGTACCGCTTTGCGGCGGGATTATGCCTTGCGGCGCACCAAAGGACGGGGAAGAAGGATTTGCGAATCCCCCCTTCCTATCCTGATGAACTGCCGCTGCGGCGGGATTATGCCTTGCGGCGCACCAAAGGACGGGGAAGAAGGATTTGCGAATCC
>CAVIKO010000130.1:0-3158 GCA_963643035.1 bacterium | reverse complement strand
GGGATCTTCCCTACCCGGTATCGCTGCGGCGGGACATTTTTGCTGCCGCGGGTTTCTACCAATATTGGTATCCTGCATCCGGTGCTATCGTTCGTCCCCACTTCGATTTTTCGTTTGGGTGCTTTGTGTTCGGGTTGAAATCGCTTGCGTTTCAGTAGGGATGTTGGGGATTGGTCGCACGTTTTTCATTTGTGCTGAGGGAAGATAGACGGCGATTGGATTGGCTGAAACGTTTGTATGGGGATTGGTATCCGAACAAACGTTGGGATTTATTCTTTCGTTTCCGTATCGGGTTCGTTTGCGGATTCCGCTTCTATGTTCTCTGCTTCTTCCGTGATCTCCGTGGTATCCGTATCGGCTTCCGTATCGGCTTCCGTATCGGCTTCCGTATCGGCTTCCGTATCGGCTTCCGTGTCCGCTTCTTCCTTTGCCTTACCGGTGACGGCGAAGTTGGCGATAGAGCTGCCCTCGGCTACGCGCATGACGATGACGCCGGACGCGCTTCTGCCAACGGTGGAGATACCGTCGGCGGGGGTACGGATCATGGTGCCGTCATCCGTGATGAGGAGAATATCGCAATCGTCGTCCACGACGGAAATTCCGCAGAGGCGGCCGGTGCGCTCGGTGATTTTGTGGCAGATCATGCCCTTACCGCCGCGTCCCTTGGTATCGAACAGCGCCGGATCGGTTCGTTTTCCGAAGCCCTTTTCCGTGATGGTGAGTAACTGGTGGGAGGCCATCCACGCGGGATCGTTCTCGACGATACACGCGCCCGCCACGGAGTCGCCTTCAGACAGGTTCACGCCCTTGACACCGCGCGCGTTTCTGCCCATTTCGCGCACCGTATCCTCCCGGAACCGCACCGCTTTGCCGTCGCGCATGGCGATCATGACATCGGATTTGCCGTGGGTCAGCGCCGCGAACACGAGCTCATCGTCGTCATCCAGAGTCAGCGCAATCTTGCCGCCCTTACGCTGCATGACAAATTCCGCCAGCGCGGTACGTTTGATCACGCCCTGCCGTGTGACCATAACGATATACTGATTCTCCACGCCCGCGCCGTTTTCGAGTCCCTGGACGGAGAGCATAGCGGAGATTCCCTCCTCCGGCTCCAGTCCCTCCAGAAGATTGACGATATTGGAGCCCTTGGCGGTTCGTCCTGCCTCGGGAATCCGGTACGCTTTGATGGCGTGTACCTTGCCGCGGGTGGTGAAGAACAGGATATAGCTATGCGAATCGGCGACGACGACCCGTTCGATGTAGTCTTCCTCCTTGGTCGCCATACCGATCACGCCCTTACCGCCGCGCCGCTGTGCCGAATAGGTATCCTCAGGCTGCCGCTTAATGTAACCGGTATGGGTGAGGGTGATGACGGCGTTGTGCCGCTCGATGAGGTCTTCGAGAACGATTTCGTTTTCCGCCTCGGAGATAGTGGTGCGCCTGTCGTCGCCGTACTTATCGCGGATGGCGGTCATTTCCTCGCGGATGATCTGGTGGACGCGCTGCGGATCGGCTAAAATCTCGTTATACTCCTTGATCGCCGCCTCCAATTCCGCAAGGCGCGTTTCGACCTTCTGCCGTTCCATGCCGGACAGTCTGCCGAGCGTCATGGAGACAATCGCCTGCGCCTGTTCCTCGGAGAGGCTGAAGCGGTTCTGGAGATTCGTTTTGGCAGTCGGGGTATCGGCGGAG
This sequence comes from bacterium, assembly GCA_963643035.1. GTDB lineage: Bacteria > Bacillota > Clostridia > Oscillospirales > CAG-272 > UMGS1696. Next base: position 1,466 of record CAVIKO010000130.1, on the reverse strand, counting down.
GAGCGGATGATGGAGATAACCTCGTCGATGTGGTCGATAGCGATTTTATATCCCTCGTAGATATGCTCCTCGCGCAGAGCCTTGGCAAGATCGAATTTGACGCGGTTGGTGATGACACTGATCTGGTGGTCAATATAGACGGAGAGGATCTGACGGAGGTTGAGAATCTTCGGCTCTCCGCCTACGAGAGCGAGCATATTGACGGCGCAGGTATCCTGAAGCTGCGTATATTTATAGAACTGGTTCAGGATGATCTGGCAGTTCGCATCCCGGCGGCATTCGATGACGATGCGCATTCCGTCGCGTCCGGATTCATCGCGCAGGTCGGTGACGCCCTCGATGCGTTTGTCCTTGACGAGATCTGCCATGGACTTGATCAGCTCGGATTTATTGACCATATACGGGATTTCGGTGACGATGATCCGGTGATGCTCCTCCTCGATATGGGCGGTGGCGCGGACATTGATATGGCCCTTACCGGTCATGTATGCCTCATAGATCCCGGCGGTACCGTAAATGCCGGCGCCGGTGGGAAAATCGGGGCCCTTGATGAACTGCATCAGTTCGCGCACGCCTGCTTCGGGATGATCCATCAGGTAGATGGTGCCGTCGATGACCTCGCGCAGGTTATGGGGCGGAATATTGGTTGCCATACCGACCGCGATACCGACCGCGCCGTTTACGAGGAGATTGGGAAATCTCGCGGGCAGAACGGAGGGTTCGCGTCTGGTGTTATCGAAGTTCATGTCCCACTTGACGACGTCTTTTTCGATGTCGCGCATCATCTCGTTGGAGATTTTAGACAGTCTCGCCTCAGTGTACCGGTAGGCTGCCGGTGGGTCGCCGTCGACGGAACCGAAGTTGCCATGGGAATCGACCAGCGTATAGCGATAGGAGAAGGGCTGTGCCATGCGAACCATGGTGAGGTAGACAGCGGAGTCGCCGTGGGGATGGTACCGACCGAGTACATTGCCGACGGTGGTAGCGGATTTGCGGAACGCCTTATCGGAGGTAAGGTTATCCTCATACATGGCGTAGAGGATCCGCCGCTGTCCGGGCTTCATACCGTCGCGTGCGTCCGGCAATGCGCGGGACACGATAACGGACATGGAGTACTCGATGAAGGATTTGCGAACCTCCTTCTCCATATTGATGGGGACAATTTTTTGATCGGGGAAGGACAGATCGACGATCTGCTCCTCCTTCCCGTGACGGGGTGGTTTTTTCTCTGCCATTTTACTATATCCTTTATCTATCCCGGATTCAATCCGGGGGGGTGATGCAGCTATGCTGCTTGCTTCCTTATTTTTCCGGACTTTGTCCGGGGGGATGCACCGTATCGGTGCGGTTTTTCCCTCGCGAGGGCGGCTGGATTTTTGATGCACCGGATCGGTGCGGCATTTTTGATCCCTCGCGGGGGCGGATCGATTTTTGATGCACCGGATCGGTGCGGTTTTTGATCCCTC